>JBILVB010000028.1:0-31190 GCA_044370695.1 Acidimicrobiales bacterium
GTTCGGTTTCACCCCGCTCGAGGACGCCCGCAGTGATCGGGCAGTCGCCGACACCGCCGGGGTCGTGCTGCGACGCGGGCCCGGCGCCGATGCGGGCTACGCGTACGCCCAGTTCTCGGCCTCCTCGGGCGGATGGACCTCCGGAGCGAACTTCCCTGCGGTCCAGGACGAGGGTGACCCGTTCGGGCCGTGGTCGGGGTACAACACGTGGACCGCCAGCGTGCCCATCGCCGAGATCGAGGCCGATTGGCCGACGATCGGCAAGTACCAGAGCGTCGAGGTCCTGCGGCGCAACGGCCTCGGCGAGTGGGGCGGCCGGGTCCAGCAGATGGTGCTCCGAGGCACGGCCGGCACGGTCACGATCACGGGCGAGCAGTTCCGCTCCCGCCTCGGGCTCAAGTCGAGTTGGTTCCGCGTCGGCGGTTGCTCCGGCGCGTCGGCGGCGGCCGGCACCCCGACGGCGCCGTCGGGCTATCGCTCCCTTCCCGTTCCGGTGCGGATCCTCGACACCCGGGAGGGTCTCGGAACTCCGGCCGGACCGGTCCCGGCCTACTGCGAGGTCGGGCTCCAGGTGACCGGGCGAGCCGGCGTGCCTTCGACCGGCGTCACCGCCGTCCTCCTCAACGTCACTGCGGTCGCACCGGCGGGCGACGGATTCGTCACGGCGTATCCCTGCGCGTCGGGACGACCGTGGACGTCCAACCTGAACCCCCCGAAGGGGGGCATCGTCGCCGGTTCGGTGGTGGTCGCCCCCGACGAGGCCGGGCGGGTGTGCCTCTACACCATGGCGGCCAGCGACCTGGTGGTCGACGTTCAGGGCTGGTTCGACGCGGCCCAGCAGCCGTTCGTTCCGGACGGACCCCGCCGGCTCGTCGATACCCGCAACGGTCCGGGCCCGACGGGCATCGCCGGCGTCCTGGAGGTGGCGGTCGGTGCGGGCGGCCCGGTCGTGCTCAACGTGACGGCAACGGAGTCCCGGCTCCCCGGGTTCGTCACCGCCTACGCCTGCGACAAGGGTCGCCCGCTCGCCTCGAACCTCAACCTCGTTCCCGGGCGCGACGTACCCAACCAGGTGGTCAGCGCCGTCTCGGCCGACGGACGGGTCTGTCTCTACACGTCGGCCCCGACCCACCTCGTCGTGGATCTCCTCGGCCGCTACGGCGACGGCGGTAGCCGCCTGCGCGCCGTGCCGGCCAGCCGTCTGCTCGACACGCGCGAGGGATCAGGCGTCCCGGTGCGTTCGATGACGAGCACGCGGCTGCAGGTGGCCGGTCGAGCGGGCGTGCCGTCCACGGGCGCGAACGCCGCCGTGGTCGTCGTCACGGCCACCGACGCAACCTTGCCCGGCTTCCTCACGGCGTACCCGTGCGACCGGCCGGTACCCGTGGCGTCCAACGTCAACTACGTGGCCCGGCTGGCTTCCGGCAACCTCGCGACGGTCCCGCTGGCGGCCGACGGCAGCTTGTGCGTGTTCAGCCAGCGGGACAGCCACGTCGTCGTCGACGTCTTCGGATGGTTCGGCTGACGAGCCGGTCCGATCAGGCCGCCGCGGACTCGGCCAGCTTGCGAACACGCTGCTGGTAGGCCTTGCCGACGTGGCGGGCCTGTCCCATCAGGTCGGCCGCCTGGGCGGGTAGGCGACCCTGCACCTCGTCGAGCGCGGCGTCCACCCGCTGCTCGACCCCCCGCAGACGATCGTCGACCTGGGCCAACGAGGCGCACATCTGCGCCCGGACCGCAGACGCGCCGGGGATCTCCGGCAGGGTTCCGAGCCGCTTGGCGAGTTCCTGACGCCGCACCTGGGCCTTCTGGAACGCCAGGACGCCGAACCCGACCGATACGTACAGCGCATCTTTCGCAACGGCGGCGGCCGCCCGGGCGGAGCGAGCGATGGCGTCCGCCGTCGCGTTCGTCGTGTCCTTGGTCGAATCGTTCGTGCTCATCGGGGCAACCTCCGTGGGATCGAGGTACTCGAGGGGTAGTCGGGGGGGGGGTACACGGGGACGAAGGCGTCACGGCCACCGACCCGCAAACAATGATATCGGCGTTGCTTACTTTTGCAAGCACCACGCGCCCGGGTTCTCGCCGATCGGCCCACTAGCGTGCACCTCGCCGTGTCCGACGCCCGGGAAACCCCCAGCGCACCCCCCGTCGTGGCCGTGGTCATCGTGCACGACCCCGGACCGTCCTTCGACGCGACCCTGGTCTCGCTCGCCGTGCAGGACTATCCGGCGCTGCGCGTGCTGGTGCTCGACACGTCCGGTGCCGCGTCGCCGAACTCGGCGGTCGGGGACGAACTGCTCGAACGGCTCGCCCTCAGGCTTCCCGAAGCCTTCGTCCATCACAGCAGCGCACCGACCCATGCCGCGGCGGCGAACGAGGTGCTCCAGCTCGTGGAGGGCGGCGGCTTCTTCTGCTTCCTCCACGACGACGTGGAACTCGCCAGCGACGCCATCCGACTCCTCGTCGAGGAGCTCTACCGATCGAACGCCGGCATCGTCGGGCCGAAGTTGGTCGACCGCGACGATCCGGGGCGCCTGCAGGCGGTGGGTCTGGCGCTGGACAAGTTCGGCGAACTCGCACCCCCGACCGGCGCCGGTGAACTCGACCAGGAGCAGCACGACGCCGTCACCGACGTCTTCGCCCTCCCCAGCGCCTGCCTGCTCGTGCGGGCCGACCTGTTCCGCACGCTCGGCGGGTTCGACCCGGCGATCGACGGACCGGGCGACGAGATCGACCTGTGCTGGCGGGCACACGTCAGCGGCGCCCGCGTGCTGGTCGCGCCGGCGGCGAGGGTTGCGCACCTCGGACTCGCGACCGGGGCCTACGACCAACTCGACGATCGGGCGGCACGCAACCGCCTGCGGGCGGTGCTCGGCAACTACTCGGTGCTCTCGCTGCTGCGCGTCCTGCCGCAGTGGTTCGTGCTGTCGTTCGTCCGATCGATCGGGCTGCTCCTGACCGGCCGGATCCGGCAGGCCGCACAGCCACTGGGCGGATGGGCCTGGAACCTCGCCCGGCTGCCCTCGCTGGTGCGCAAGCGGCGAGCGGTGGCCCGGATCCGGCGGGTGCACGACGGAGAGATCCGTCGACTCCAGCGGCGCGGCAGTGCCCGGCTCGCTGCGGCGCTGCGCGAAGCGTCCGTCGCCCGGGACGACCGCAACGCACGCCTCGCCGGCGGGCTGCGCCGCACGATCGAACAGGTCCGGTCCGGCTCGCACTGGCCCACCACCCTCGTGTGGAGCGCCCTGGTCGCGCTCGTCGTCATCGGCAGTAGAGGCTTGCTGTCCGACGGCATCGCGCCCGTCGGTCGCCTCTTCGCACTTCCCGACGACGTCGCCGGCCTGCTTCGTCGCCCGATCGAGGGGTGGTCACCACAGGGACTCGGATCCGCCACCGCCGTGGCCCCCGGACTCGGTGTGGTCGGGCTCGTCGGCCTGCTCGCAGGCGGCTCGACCGAGCTCGCCCGCACGCTGCTCGTCGTGCTCCCGGTGGCCGTTGGCCTACTCGGCATGTGGCGGCTGACCCGTTCGTTCGGCGTTCGTCGCGCCCGGCTGGTCACGGTCGTCGCCTATGCGGCGAATCCGCTTCCCTACGCCGCCGTCGCCGCCGGCCGCTGGGACGGCCTGGTCGCCTATGCCGGCTGCGGTTGGCTGATCGGCGCGTTGGGGCGGCTCGCGGGCTGGGCGCCGCTGTCCGGGGCCCGCCGGCCAATCGTGCAGTCGGTCGCCAGCCTGGCCCTCGGGCTCGCACTGCTCGGGCTCGCCGTACCCGGCCTGGTCCCGGTCGCCGTCGGTTCCGCCGCCCTGCTCGCCATCGGTTCGCTCGCAGCGGGCGAACGAACCGGCACCGCGACGCTCCTCACCGGCACGGCGGTCGCCGCCGTCGCCGCCGCAGTCCTGCTGCTGCCCTGGTCGTGGACGGTCGTAGGCGATCCGGTCACGGCCTTCGACGCCGCGTACCGCGCCCCGGGCGCGGACGCCCTCGCGCGCTTCGCCATCGCCGGCACCGACCCCGGTCCGCTCACCTGGGGGTTGTGGGCGGCGGCTGCGGTCGCACTCGCCATCGGCGGCTCGTGGCGCTCGGCGTGGGGGGCGCGCGCCACGGTGCTCGCCGTGGGCGCCCTCGCGGCGACCGTCGCCGGGGGCACCGGTGCGCTCGGCCTCGACCTGCCCGATCCCGCCGTGACCCTCGCCCCGGCGGCAGCAGGGCTCGCCCTTGCGGCCGGCGCTGCGATCGCCGCCGCCCAGGTCGATCTGACCGGCACGCGCCTCACCTGGCGGCAGCCGCTGGTGCTCGTCGTCTACCTGGGACTCGCCGCGGCGGCCGTCCCGGTCGTCGGCCTGGCGACGGACGGGCGGTGGGATCAGCCGCGACGAGGCGACGCCGACGAACTTGCGCTCCTTCCGGTCGCCGGCTCGGCCGGCGCGATGCGCACGCTGTGGCTCGGCGATCCGGACCGCCTCCCGCTCGCGTCGACCGAGTGGGCGCCGGGGACGGGCTGGGCCCTCGTCGACGGTCTCGCACCGACCGTCGAACAAGCGTGGCCCCGGGAACCGAGCGTCGACGACCGCAACGTGATCGATCTGCTCGATGCTGCGGTCGCCGGTCAAACCAACCGCCTCGGTCGCCTGCTCGGCTCGCGCAGCATCCGCTTCGTGGTCCTGCCGCGCCCCCAGGATCCGGCGGTGGCGTCGCTCGTCGCGGTGCTGCGCCGCCAACTCGATCTCGCCGAGATCGACGCCGGGAGTACCTTGGCCGTGTTCGCGAACCAGGCGGCGATTCCGAAGCACGCCGTGCTGACCGGCGCAGCGCGGGAGGCGAGCGAGCTCGCCGGCATCGAGTCGCTGGCCCGCGCCGATCTCGATGGCGCTCTCCCGGTCCTCGAGTCCGAGGGACCTGTGCGAGCCTCCGGACCCGTTCCTGCCGGCACCCTGTTCGCCTCGATCCCGTTCGACAGTGGCTGGCGACTGCAGGTCGACGGGCGGACGATCCCGGCCCGCCCTGCGTTCGGTTGGGCCACCGCGTTCGAGGTCCCGGCAGCAGGGTTCGCCGTGCTCGAACGACCGGCCCCGGCGAGCCGGACCGCCTGGTCGATCGCGGTCGGCCTGGCCTGGCTCGTGGCGCTGCGACTGGCCTGGGCGGGCCGTCTCCTGCCGAATCGGCGACCCCGCACGACCGGCAGCGCCGAGCCGACCCGACCGCTGATCGCGTTGGAAGGGGGACCCGCTGACGGCGAGGACCTCGAGGCCCTGCCGGAATCGACGTCCGCCGGCGACAGGGACGCACGATGAGCGTCCGTTCGCTCTGCAGGATCTCGCCGTGGGCGCGCTGAACCGGCTCGCGCCCATCGCGCTCGTCGCCGCCGGACTGGCCGGAGCCGCCGCCCTGGACGCACGCAGCAGCACCACCGAGGCGGTCCGCTTCGGCGAGGGCGGCCGGGCTCCGATGCCCGCCGCGTTCCCACCGGACGCGCTGACCTCGAGTTGGTACTGCCCCGGCGTACCGGTCGGGCCCGGGGTGAGTAGCCGAGTCAGCCTGCTGAACCTCACCGAGGCCGACGTCGTGGCGAGCGTGACGATCCACCCGACCGGTGGCCGCTCGACGACGGTTGCCGTGACCGCCCGCGGCTTCGCCCGGACCGAGGTCGCCCTGGCCGACACCGGCGCACCGGCCGGTCACGCCGCCGCCCTGGTGGAGGTGGCCGGCGCCGGCCTCCTGGCCGAGCAGGTCGCCGTGACGCCGGCCGGCCGTGCCTCGTCGCCCTGTGCGACGGAGCCGTCGCCGACGTGGTTCGTCGCCGACGGCGCGTCGACCACCGAGGTGACCAACGCCGTGGCGCTGTTCAACCCGTTCCCCGACGACCTGGTGGTCGACCTGACGGCGACCACCGAGGAGGGCACCCGTGCGTCCAAGGCGCTCCAGGGCCTCGTCGTCGCGCCCCGGTCGCTGCGCGTCGTCGATCTGGGCGACACGGTGAAGGCGAAAGAGCGGGTTGCCGTCGCTGCGGTGGCCCGCACCGGTCGATTCGTCCTCGGTCGTCTCCAGACCGCATCCGGTGCCCGGCGCGAACTCTCCGCCGGGCTCGGGATCCCGGCCCTCGCCACGAGTTGGACCTTCGCGGCTGCACCCAAACAGAGCGGCGTGTTCACCCGCTTCACGATCTTCAACCCCGATCCGACCGACGCAGAGGTGCTCTTGACCCTGTACCCGGCGGGCGGGTCGCCGTCGTCCGGGTCGGATCCCGCCGCCGCACCTGGCGCGGGTCCGGGCAGCGCGCCGATCCGGCGCACCGTGAAGGCCCGCTCCAGCGTGCTGATCAACCTGGCCGAACTCGCCGAGGTGCCCGACGGCGCGTACGCCGCCGTCCTGACAGCGAACGCCGGCGTCGTCGTCGAGCGGGTGCTGGCCGCCGGCGACGGGCGCGCGGCGGTCCAGGTCGGGGCTCGTGCCGCCGCTCAGCGCTGGTGGTTCGTCGGCGCCGGCGGCCTGCGCTCGACCCGCATCACGGTCTTCAACGCCACCGGTGTCCGGGCCACGGCGACCGTCGAGCGGGTCGGCCCGGCCGGTCCGACACCCGTCGCCGGGATCGATCCCCTCGCGCTGGCGCCCGGCGGGTCGGGTTCGGTGGTGTTCGAGGGGCCGTTGGCCGACGGACCATTCGTGGTCGTCGCCGACCAACCCGTCGTCGTCGAGCGGCTCGAGTCCGCCGAGCAACCGCCCGCGTGGAGCGCCTCGGCGGGGATCCCGGTCCTGCGATGACCGGCGTGCAGGCCCTCGTCGCGGTCGCGGTCGCGGCCGTCGCGGTCGCCGCCGCGCTGGTCCTGCGCCGACGGCGACCCGGCGACGGGCCGACGCAACCACGGACGTTCCTCGCCCCGGCTCAGCTCGACCGACGGGACTTCGCCCGCCCCGAGGCCGAGTGGCTCGTCGCCGTGTTCTCCTCCGCCAGCTGCCAGACCTGCGCCTCGATGGTCGCCAAGGTGGCCGTGCTGGCCAGCGAGACCGTCGCCGTCGACGACGTCGAGGTGTCGGCCCGATCCGAACTCCACCGGCGCTACGCGATCGACGCGGTGCCGATCGTCGTGATCGCCGACCGGGACGGCGTGGTCCGCAAGAGCTTCGTCGGCCCGGCCTCGGCCACCGACCTGTGGGCGGCGGTCGCCGAGGCCCGCGACCCCGGTTCGACCCCGCACCCGCTGTGACCGGGACCCTCAGCCGGCGAGGCGGCGGGCGATCTCGTCGCCGATCTCCGAGGTCGTACCGGACGGCTGCGGGGAGCACGCCTCACGCACCCGGTTCGCCGCACCGGACTCCCCGAGGAAGTCGAGCATCAGCGCAGCCGACAGGATGGCCGCGACCGGGTTGGCCTTGCCGGTGCCCACGATGTCGGGCGCAGAACCGTGGACCGGCTCGAACATCGACGGTCCGGTGCGAGCCGGGTTCAGGTTCGCCGACGAGGCCAGGCCGATCCCTCCCGACACGGCCCCACCGAGGTCGGTGAGGATGTCCCCGAACAGGTTGTCGGTGACGATCACGTCGTAGCGGTGCGGATCCTGCACGAAGTAGATGCAGGCGGCATCGACGTGGTTGTACGCCGTCGCCACGTCCGGGTAGTCGGCGGCGACCTCGCCGAACGTCCGCTCCCAGAGGTTGCCCGCGAAGGTCAGCACGTTGGTCTTGTGGACGAGCGTCAGGTGCTTGCGTCGACTCCGGGCGAGATCGAAGGCGTACCGCACGCAGCGCTCGACACCCATGCGGGTGTTCACCGAACCCTGCGTGGCCACCTCGTGCGGCGTGCCGCGACGCAGCACGCCGCCTTCACCGACGTAGGGCCCCTCGGTGTTCTCCCGGATGACGACGAAATCGTGCGGACGATCGTGGCCCGGGGCGGTGCCGACGAAGGGGCGCTGGTTGACGTAGAGATCGAGCTCGAAGCGCATCTTCAGCAACAGCCCGCGCTCGATGACCCCGGGCGGCACCGCCGGCGTCCCGACCGCGCCCAGCAGGATCGCGTCGAAGCCGCGCAGGGCGCCGAGGGTCTCGTCCGACAGGATCTCGCCGTCGCGCAGGTACCGGGCGCCGCCGAGGTCGAAGGACTCGGTGGCGAGGGCCACCCCAGCCGCCCGGATCACCTTGAGGGCCTCGGTGGTGACCTCCGGACCGATGCCGTCGCCGCCGATCACGGCCAACCGATGCGTCGCACTGGACATGGCGGGCGAGCTTACGCGTCGACCGCGTGGGGGCCCCGGCCGGTAGCGTTTCCCGCCATGGCCGAGGCCCACCACCTGTCCCGAGCCGCCTACCAGCGGCTGCAGGCCGAGCACGAGGACCTGACGACTCGGGGCCGGATCGAGATCGCGCAGGCGATCGAGCGGGCCCGAGAGCTCGGGGACCTGTCGGAGAACGGCGACTACCACGCCGCGAAGGACGCACAGGGCCACATGGAAGGTCGGATCCGTCAGCTCGCGCAGATCCTCGAGCACGCCGTGGTCGTCGAAGGCGGCGACGACGGCACGGCGGCCGCCGGCACCGTGGTCACGATCGTGTTCGAGGGCGACGACGACGACCTGGCCGAGCGGTACCTGATCGGCCACATCGAGGAGCGGTCCGCCGACCTCCACGTGATCTCCCCCGGCTCGCCCCTGGGCTCGGCCCTGATCGGCCACCGGGTCGGCGACACCGTCGCCTACGCCGCGCCCAACGGGGAACTGCGCGTCCGCATCCTCGAGGTCGAACCCGCCTGAGCGGGCCGGCACGAACCGTGATCACACTCCCGCCGGGCCGACCCGTCGAACTGCAGGGCCGGGGCACCACCTTCGTGCGGGAGGTGGCCGGCGCCGGCCACGCCGTGTTGCTGCTCCACGGGTGGACGGTGTCGTCGTCGCTGAACTGGTTCCCGGTGTTCGAGCCCCTCGCCGGCCGGTACCGGCTGATCGCCCCCGATCACCGCGGTCACGGTCAGGGCATCCGGTCGATCGAGCGGTTCTCCCTCGAGGCCTGCGCCGACGACGCCGCCGCGCTGCTCGAACAGCTCGGAACCGGACCGGCGATCGTCGTCGGATACTCGATGGGCGGCACGGTCGCCCAGTTGCTCTGGCGCCGTCATCCGCACCTGGTCCGGGGGCTGGTGCTGTGCGCGACCGCCGGACAGTTCCTCCGATCGCCCGGGGAGCAGGTCTACTTCGGCGGCCTGCGCGCCCTCGCCGGCGTCTCCCGGCGCACGCCGGTGCGCACCCGGCAGGCCGTCGCGGACTGGCTCATCGGACGACGGGTCGAGGATCCCTGGGTCGCCGAGGAGCTCCGAGCCCACGATGCGCTGGCCCTCGTCGAAGCCGGCGCAGCGATCGGCGCGTTCGACGCCACCGGATGGCTTCCCGACATCGACGTACCCACGGCCGTGATCGCCCACGAACTCGACACCGTGGTGCCGACCCGCCGCCAGCTCGAACTCGCCCGGCACATCCCCTTCGCCGAGCTGCACCGGGTGGTCGCCGGCCACGACGCCGTCGCGGCCGACCCCGACTACCCCGACGTGCTCCGGCGTGCGCTCGACTCGGTCGACGCCCGAGCTCAGAACCGGACCAGCGCGACCTGACCCGTCTCGCGGGCCTTCGCCGCCGCCCGCTCCGCCGCCATCAGCATGACCCGCCCGGACGTGCCGGCACCGCCTGCGACCGCACCCAGGATCGGCACCGGCGCAACGGTTGCGTGCGTGGTGAGCACGTGTTCGGCCACCCACTCGACCAGCCGGCCCGACAGCACGCCGAGCCCGGCGCCGTCCGCGCGGGGGCACACCACGGCCAGGGTGTTGGGGCCGACCCGGCCGAGGATGTCGGTGCCGCGCAACCGGCCGGTCACCCGTTCGGCGATCGGTCGCAGGACCTCGGCACCGACGTCGTCGATGTCGGCGACCTCGACGTCGACCACGATGACGCCCACCCCGGCCTCGGCGCCGAGCAGTTCGATCTGACGTTCGATCTCGACGCGATCGGGCAGGTTCGTCTCCGGGTCCACCGTCAAGAACCGTTCTCCCGGATCGCGCACCTCGTCGGCGAGGATCCGCACCTCGAGCAACCGTCCGACCCGGTCCTTGAGCGCCGAGAAGGTGCAGGCGAGCCACCGGTAGGACCCGTCGGCGTGTCGCAACCGCAGCTGCTCGACCGCCTTCGCGCTCCACACGATCCCCGACAGCAGCCGGTTCGCCTTGTCGTGCTCGCTCGGGTGGATCAGCTGGGTTATACCCGTGCCGACCAGCTGGAACGCCGGCCATCCGAGGATCGTCTCGACCGAGGCCGACACGTAGGTGATCACACCGTCGGGGGCGAGCGTGGCCACGAGTTCGGTGGCCTGGTCCGACAACCGCCGGAACTTGGCTTCGTTCTCCCGCAGTGCCAAGTCGAGCTTGTGGGTCGCGAGCGCCGCCGACACGATCCCGCCGAGCGTCTGCACGGCGTTCACTTCGGTCGTCGTCCACTCCCGCGCGTCGTGGTCGTGCCCGACCCCGAGCGTGCCGCCGAAGACGTCCTTCAGCAGGATCGTCACGCACACGAGCGACCGGGGGGACGGCTCGGGGAGTCCGACCCGGGCCTCGCGGTAACCGTCGTCGAGGTCGGCGTCGGCGACCACGACCGGCGACTGCTCCTGCAGATAGCTCATCCAGGCCGAGTCGGCCTGGATGGACACCGGTTCCGCGGGCGGGTCCGCAGGTGGGACCGTGGGCAGGTCGGGGGCCGACCAGGCCACCATCCGGCGGACGGTCTCGCCGTCCTCTTCGACCATGTCGATCCAGACGCGGTCGACGGCCATCGCCTCGCCGAGGCGGGCGACGAACGCGTCGAGCTGCGCCACGAAGCCCGACGCACCGTACGAGACGACCTGCTGGGCGGACTCCATCACCAACGTGTCGAGCACCGCCCGGTACGTGGCCTCGGCCTCCTCGAGCACCTTGTCGTCGATGTCCCGGCACGCGACCAGCCACCCGTCCCCCGTGCGAGCCTCGCCCAGGTTGGCCTCGAACCAGCGCCAGCTGTCGTCGGCGGTGAGCAGCCTCACCCGCACCGAGACCGTGCCGGCGGCGGCGTCGGCACCGCTGAGCAGGTCGCAGAGGAATCCGAAATCCTCGGGATGGACCAGCGTGGCCATCGGGGCGCCGGCGAGCTCGGCGGGGACGAACCCGAGGGCCCGGGCCGCCCGGCTGACGAACCGCAGCCGCCACTCGCGATCGACGACGAACAGCACGTCGGTGACCGACGCCAGGACTGCGGACAGCTCCGCCTCCCGGGCGACGACGGCGCGTACCGACCGGACCCGGAGCAGCAGCTGGGCGATCGTCTCACCGAGGTGACCGAGCAGCCGACGTTCGTCGTCGTCCCAGGCCCGCACCCGGCCGGGTGCGTCGAGCTCGACGGTGAGAACACCGAGAAGCTGCTCGCCGGCGCGCAGCGGGAGGTCGGCGCGAGCGGCGAGCGGACCGACCTCGGACCCCGGCGCCCGTTCCCGCCACCACGACGGGCGATCCGACTCGTCGCCGCGCAGGTACATGGCCTGGCCCTGGCGGACGGCCTTGAGCCACAACCGGACCGCCCGGTACGCCGTCGGCGTCGGATCGGGGCGGGGTCCCCCGCAGGCCCGGTCGTGGTCGACCAACGGCACGAGCTCCATGCGGGCGTCGTCGAGGAGCACCACCTCGGCGCGGTCGAGCTCGAGCGCCTCGACGACGCTGCGCAACAGCTCGGCGAGGCGCTCGGTCCATTCGGAGGACACCAGGTCGAAGCGGAGGGTCTCGGCGGCGAACTCGCCGGCCAGGCCCGCCAGCGCTCGCCGGCGCAGGCGAGGGCGGAGGTCGTCGCACAGGACCGCTCGCACGCCTTCGAGACCGTCGATGTCGAGCGCACGGCGCTCCACGGTGACGGGGATCGAGGGGCCGGGCCGGATCGGCAACAGCTCCCATCCGGTCTCCGGGTCCGCCGTCGGGTCGAGGGCGTCGACCGGGAGCAGGTCGCCGACGGTTCGGCCGACGAGATCGAGCGGATCGACGCCGGCGAGGTCCGCCATCGCCTGGTTGGCGTAGAGCACGAAGCCGTGATCGTCGACCAGGAGGGTCCCTCGATCGCCGCGCTCGACCAGCCACTGGAACCAGCTGCGCTCGCGCTCCACGGCCCGGTTCTGACTCAGGTCACGTCGGACCTGCACCCAGTGCGTCACGGCACCGGCGTTGTCGCGCACGGGGGTGAGCCGCACCCCGCACGGGAAGGTGGTGCCGTCGCGCCGGCGGGCCTGCGTCTCGACGTCGGCACCGCGCCCGGCACCCATCGCCTCGAACAGTTCCTCGAGCCGATCCCGGTTGACCTGGGGCGGGTCGAGCGCGATCGGGCTACGGCCGATGATGTCGGACGCCGTGAACCCGGTCTGGGCCGTGAAACCCGGGTTCACGTGCACGATGCGGTTCCGCCTCGGGTCGGCCACGGCATCGGTGACGATCACGGCGTCGGAGACCACCTCGAGCAACGCCCGCAGGAACTTCGCCCGCGGCCCGCCACCCCCGAGGACCCGGGCGGCCGGTGCCGCCAGCGCGTCCTCGGCGGCCGGGAGCTCGAGACCGCACCAGGGTTGTGCGAGCGCCGTGCGATCCGCAGCGCAGAGCAACGGCCCCTGCACGCAGTCGACCCCGAGCCGCCGGAGGTCGAGCAACGCCTCAATGCGGTCCACCCCGACCACGGTCACGACCACCCCGACGGTGTGCGCGAGTTCGACGACGGCCTCGAGCACTGCAGGACCGTCGAGCAGGTCCACGTCGACCGTCACCTGGGAGACCGGCAGGAGCCGGAGCAGCCGCAGAGCGTCGGCGGTGCTCCCGAAGCGATCGAGCGCAGACACCACCCCGAGCGCCCGCATCGCTCGCAGCGCGGTCGCCGTGCGTTCGGGATCCTCGGCTGCCATCCGCTCGGTGACCACGACCACCAGCGCGGATGCCGGCAGCCGGTGCCGATCGAGGAGCTCGGGCATCTGCGTCGGCCATCGGTCGAGTTGCTCGTGACCGTCCACCGGTACCCACACCGGCAGGACCTGGCCCAGCGCACGGTGCAGATCGGAAGCGGTCTGCGCCGCCCGCTCCAGGGAGTCGTCGAGCCCAGGGTCCACGCCGCCGTGGCCGTCGGTGGATCCGAGCGGGGCGAGCACGACGGCGGCGACCTCGCCGTCCGTGAGCTCGACGACGGGCTCCAAGCTGGGGTCAATCTGGTCGCGCGCGTCCATGGCGGTGTCCTGATCGGCACGAGGGCGACGCGCTCAAGCGCCCTCCGCGAGGACGCCGGGTGTCCCGACCCGGCACGCTGGTGCGGTGCGCCGCCCCCTGCGCTTCACGACGGCCGTCCGAACGGCACTGCTCGCCACCGTCGCCGTCGGCGGGGTGGGTGTCCTCGCCGGTCGCCGACGGGCGCGGCGGGCCCCGACCCGGGCCGTGCTCGGCCAGGCGCGCCTGAGGCGCAATGCCGAGGTCGCCCGGCTCGGTGCACGGGTCGGTGGCCGATACGCAGCCGGGACCGCCCGCAAGGTCTTCGCCGGCGCCGAACGCCGCGTCGCCATCGACCGCGAGCGGGAACTGCGCACTGCGGCCGACGTGGCCCAGACGCTCGGCCAGATGAAGGGCGCGCTCATGAAGCTCGGGCAGATGGCGAGCTATCTCGATGACGGGCTGCCCGAGCACCTGCGCGCTGCGCTCGCCCAGCTGCAGCACGAGGCACCACCCATGGCTCCCGAGCTTGCCGCCCGGGTGATCGAGGCCGAGCTCGGCGCGCCCCCCACGGCGGTGTTCGTCGAATGGGACCCCGTCCCGATCGCCGCGGCGTCGATCGGCCAGGTCCACCGGGCGCTGTGGTGGGATCCCGATCGGCAGGAGGAGCGTGCCGTTGCGGTGAAGGTGCAGTATCCCGGGGTCGCCGAGGCCATCGAAGCCGATCTCGCCAACGCCGATCTGCTCGGCGCGATCCTGGCGCAGGCGTTCCGGGGCCTCGACCCGGGACCGCTCGTAGGTGAGCTGCGAGCCCGGATCGTCGAGGAACTCGACTACGAACGCGAGGCCGGCGATCAGCGACGGTTCGCCGCCTTCTACGCCGGCCACCCGACGATCCACGTCCCCCAGGTCGTCGATGCCTGCTCGACCCGGCGCGTGCTCACCACCGATCTCGTCGACGGGGCACCCTGGAGCGAGCTGCTCACCTGGGACCAGCACGAGCGAGACGCCGCCGCCGAGACGATCTACCGGTTCGTGTTCCGGAGCCTGTACACCCTGCACGCCTTCAACGGCGATCCCCATCCCGGCAACTACCGGTTCCACGGCGACGGCCGGGTCAGCTTCCTCGACTTCGGCCTCGTCAAGCACTTCACCCCACACGAGATGGCGGTGTTCCAGCGGATGATCACCCACGCCGTGATCGAACCGGACTGGGCGGCGTTCCGGGCCGAGGTCGAATCGGCCGGCCTGCTGCGGTCCGGCGCCCCGGTGTCGACCGAGGCGGTCGGTCGCTACTTCGAGGTGTTCTACGAGTCGGTGCGCACCCGGGAGGAGCACACCTGGACCCCGGATTACGCGTCCGCCGCAGTGCGCCAGGTGTGGGACCGCTCCTCGCCGATCGCTCCCCATGCCACGGTCCCGCCGGCGTTCGTGATCATCCAGCGGATCAACATGGGGCTCTACGCCATCCTCGGACAGCTGCGGGCCCGCGGGAACTTCCGGGCGATCGCCGAGGAGCTGTGGCCGATGGTCCGGGCTGCGCCGTCCACCCCGCTCGGCTCCGCCGAGGCCGTCTGGCTCGCCGCGCGCACGTAGCGTGCGGTCCATGCGCTTCGCCCTGTCCACCGCTCCGCAGAACTGCCGCTGGGAGGATGTGCTCGCCGTCTGGAAAGAGGCCGACCAGATCCCGTTGTTCGAATCGGCCTGGACCTTCGACCACTTCGAACCGATCTTCTCCGACCGGTCCGGGCCCTGTCTCGAAGGCTGGATGACGCTGGCGGCGCTCCTGCAGGCGACCACCCGCATCCGGGGCGGCAACCTCGTGTCGGGCATGGTGTACCGCCACCCCGCCGTGCTGGCGAACATGGCCGCCACGCTCGACATCACCTCCGGGGGCCGTCTCGAGTTGGGGCTCGGCGCGGCGTGGAACACCGACGAGTGCGGCGCCTACGGCATCGAGCTGGGCACGCTCACCGAGCGCTTCGACCGCTTCGACGAGGGGATGGAGGTGATCGTGCGCCTGCTCACGCAGGAGCGCTCCTCCTTCGCCGGCCGCTACTTCACCCTCGACGAGGCGTGGTGCGAACCCAAGCCGATCCAGCGGCCCCACCCGCCGATCTGCATCGGTGGGCAGGGTGAGCGCCGCACGATCCCGGCCGTCGCCCGTTGGGCCCAGCACTGGAACGCCGGTCGGCCCGAGCCCGACGCGTTCGCCCGCAAGCGCGACATCCTGTGGGAGCGCTGTGCCGACATCGGGCGCGACCCTTCCGAGATCACGACCTCGGTGCTGCTCGTGCGAGCCGACCCGGGCCGTCTCGCCGCCGAGGCCGCCGCCTGGGGCGAGCGCGGCGTCGATCTCGTGCTCGTGGCCCTGCCGGCCTACGACCCGGCCCTGCTCGCGCCCATCGCCGAGGCACTCGCACCGCTCGCGTCGTGACGACGGAGCGCGCGTCGCTCAACCCGACCCAGCGGCGCACGCTCGAACTGCTGCGCCGCCCGGCCGAGCCGCCCGAGCCGGTCGGCGACGTCGTCGACGGGCTCGTGGCGCTGCTCGAGGACGGGCTCGGCCCCCTCGTCGACGTGATCGAGGCCCCGAACCGCCTCGTGCTCCACAAGCACGCGCTCGCCGGCCTCAACGCCTGCGAGGCGTCCTGGACGGCCGATCGCGATTCGTTCGCCTGGACGGCCCGCACGGCGCGCGGCTCGGTCGTGCACAAGGCGATCGAACTCTCCCTGCACTGGCGCGGCGACCCGGTACCCGGCGACCTCGTGGAGCACGCCCTCGAGCGGCTGGCCGGGTCGGACCGTTCGATCGCCACCTACCTCGCTGCGCTCCACCCCGCCGAGCGCGCCGAGCTCGTCGCGGCGTGTGTCGACCTCGTCAGCAAGTTCCAGGAATGCGTACCACCGCTGCGCGCGGCGTTCCGACCGGTGAGTGAGAGCCGGGTCGAAGCGAAGTTCCTCGACGGCCGGGTCGTGCTCACGGGTGTGGTCGACCTCACGCTCGGCCGACCCGACGGCGACCGACCGGGCAAGGTGATCCTCGACTACAAGACCGGTCAGGTGCAGGCCGCCCATCGGGAGGACCTCCGTTTCTACGCGCTGCTGGAAGCCGTTCGCCTCGGGGTGCCGCCGCGCCTGGTCGCGACGCTCGAGCTCGACTCCGGCACCGTGCACCACGAGACGGTCACGCCGGCGCTGCTCGAAGCGGCCGCACGACGCGTCATCGACACCGCCCGGCGCCTCGCAGCCCTCGACCATCTCGGCGCCGAGCCGACCCGCCGGCCCGGTCCACGGTGCCGCTGGTGTCCGATCTCGTCGGGCTGCGCGCCGGGCACGGCCTGGCTCGCCGACCGCTGACGCAGATCCGCTCAGCCCGCTCCTGGGGACAAGCGCAGTGCGAACCCGGGTCCGGCCGGCGGGGGGACCGGCAGGGTGACCGTGCATCCCCCGTCGCCCGTGGCGACCCACGGCAGGTCGGCGGTGTCGCCGAGGCGGCGGACCGAGCCGCCCGCCGGGGGTGCGACCTCGAGCGTGACCTCCCGACCCGGCGGCGTGCCGAGCACGTTGGCGTACACCGTGCCCGGCCGGTCGGGGCGCGAGGTGAACCGCACCTCGTGGCCGTCGCCGGTCCGGCCGGCGCGGCGCACCCACGGTCGCGTGCCGACGATCCCTTCGCGGTTGCGCCGGACGTAGCGGCCCAGGGCATGCAGCCGCGAGGCCTGGCTCGCGGGCACCTCGCCCGTCGCCGTGGGCCCGATGTTCAGCAGCAGGTTGCCTCCGGCCGACACCACGTCGACGAACTGCGCGACGAGATCGTCGGCGCCGAGATGGTCGGCGTCGGTCTCGGTGGCGTTGTACCCGAAGCTGTGTCCGATGCCCCGGCAGACCTCGAAGGCCCGCTCGGGCCAGGTGCCGTGGCTCGAGTACTCCGGGGTGACGATGTCGGCGTGGGCCGAGCCCGCCGCCACCCCGAGCACGTCGAACCGATCGTTGACCACCCCGTCGGGTCGGACCCCGTAGAAGTCGGCGATCAGCCGGTTGCCCTGCGCCCGGAACGGGTAGGCGATGTCGTTCCACAGCACCTCGGTGCCGTACCGGTCGACGAGCTCCCGCCAGTGGGCGTCCACGTAGGCCGAGTACTCCGCCGACTGCGGCACGGCCCGGATCAGCGCCTCGAACGAGTCGATCGGCAGACCGCCGAAGGTCCAGTCGAGCCCGCCCGAGTAGTAGGTGCCGAACCGGATCCCGGCGGCCCGGCACGCGTCGGCGAGTTCCCCGACGCAATCGCGCCGCGTCGACCACGACGGGCCCTTGAACGGGTTGGCGGTGCGGCTCGGCCACAGGGTGACCCCGTCGTGGTGCTTGGTGACGAACACGAGATAGCCGGCCCCGGCCGCAACGGCGAGATCGACCCACTCCGAGGGGTCCCAGTACTCCGTGGCGGCGACGAAGCGCTCGACGAACGCGTCGTACGGCACCCCGGCCCACCGCTCGGCGTGGTGCGCGGCGACCGACGAGCCGGGGATCGCGAGCGAGTTCTGGTACCACTCGACGTAGGGCGACTCCCGCAGCGCCAGTTCCCACCCACCCCGGGCGGCGAGGGTGAACGGGTCGTCGCTGCGGGGCGCGAACGCCGGGACGGTCGCGGCGGTCCAGTGGACGAATATGCCCAGCTTGGCGTCGGCGTACCAATCCGGCAGCGGATGGGTCCGCAGGGACTCGACATCGGCGGTGTAGGCCACGGCGCCGGTTCTACTCGCCTGCGGGAGCGTCGCGCACCGATGCGCCGCCGACCGCCCGCACGACCCATCCCTCGCCGGCCAACGCGCCGGGTCGACACAGTGCGACGACGCAACCCCCGAACCCGGCCCCCGTGAGCCGGGCGCCGAAGACCCCGGGCCGGGCGCGCAGGCGATCGCAGAGCGCGTCGAGCACGGGGGTCGACACGGCGTAGTCGCCGGCGAGGCTGACGTGGCTCGCGTCCATCGCCCGACCCGCGCTCACCACGTCACCGGCCGCCAACGCGGCGGCGACCGCCCGCACGCGGGCGTTCTCGGTCACGACGTGGCGGGCCCGGGCGCGCACCACCGGGTCGGCGATCCGCTCGACGGCGTCGGGATCGGCGAGCCGCAGAGGGCCGACCTCGGCCTCGGCCGCGGCGCACTGGGCCACCCGTTGCGCGTAGGCGGACCCGGCGAGGGTGCGCGCCTGCCCCGAGTGCACCACGACGACCTCGACCTCACCGGGCGGCGGCAGCGGCGACGGGGTCACCGACCCGAGGTGACAATCGATCAGCAGGGCAGCCCCGGCGACCCCGGCGCAGGAGGCGAGTTGGTCCATGATCCCCGACGGCACACCGACCGCGCGGTGTTCGGCCCGCTGGCACAGCCGGGCGAGCGCCAGGGGATCGTCCGAGGGCGCGCCGAGCGCCAGCGCGCAGGCGACTTCGAGCGCAGCCGACGACGACAGCCCCGCCCCCACCGGCACCGTCGAGCGCACGACGCCGCGCCAGCCGTGTACCGGACGCACCTCGGCCACCACGGCACCGACGTAGCGGGCCCAGCTCGGTCGCAGTGCCGACGGGTCGTCGACGTCGATCGGCACCCGCGCCTCGCCTTGCTCCTCGCCGGAGTGCAGGACCACCTCGGCAGCCGCCGACGGTTCCACGCGCACGACGGTCTCCCGGTCGATCGCCATGGGCAGGACGAGGCCACCGGTGTAGTCCGTGTGGTCCCCGATCAGGTTCACCCGCCCGGGGGCCCGTGCAACCCGGCTCTCGCTCATCCCGCCTCCCCCTGGTGCGACCCGCCCCGGCCGGGCCGGTCGCCGTCCCACGATTCGATCTCGACGAGCAGGCACGACCCCGGCCCCAGCACCGGCGGCTGGAGGCCGTGCGCGGCCAGTTGCGCGCCCGTCAACGTGACGCCACCGGTCATCCACCGCGGCTCGACGCCCGGCGCAGCACCGATCCCGGAGACCCGCCCGGGCAGGGCGACCGGCAGCACCCGGTAGCGACGATCGGGGTCGAGACCGGCGATCCGCAGCGGGGCCGGCACCAGCGACGGCGCGGTGGTCAGTTGGACCAGAGCGACGACGGCACGGGACCGGTCGGCGCCGAGCACCCCGTGGGCGAGCGCGTGCGGGTCGGGCCGATCGAAGCGAACGACGTCGCCGCCGTGCAGCAGCGGGCGCAGGCGCTTGTGGAGTGCCACGGCCTCGGCGAGCGCAGCGAGCTCGCCGTCGTCGCAACCGAGCAGGTCCCACTCGATACCGAACTGTCCGAACAGCGCCGTCACCACACGGAACGCAAGCGGCGCGTGCCGACCCGTCGTGTGCGCGCGCGGCGGGCCGACGTGGACGCCGAGCAGTTCGGGCGGGAGCAGCGTCGTGGCCCAGCGCTGGATGACCTGACGCTCGAACGGGTCGTTGCAGTCCGAGGTCCAGACCCGCTCGGCACGCTCCAGGATGCCGAGATCGATCCGCCCGCCCCCCGAGGCGCACGATTCGAACTCGACCCCCGGGTGGCGGGCCCGCAGCTCGTCGAGCAGGCGGTACACGGCGAGCGTCTGCGCCCGGCTGCCGGCCCGACCGCTCGCACCCGAACCTTGGGCGTGGTCGCGGTTCATGTCCCACTTGACGAAGGCGATCGCGTGGTCGCCCAAAAGTGCGTCGAGCCGGTCGCGGACCTCGGCGTATGCATCGGCGCGGGCGAGGTCGACGACGAGTTGGTGCCGACCGGTGACCGGCGGGTAGCCGGGGGTGGCGAGCACCCAGTCGGGGTGCGCTCGGTACAGCTCGCTGTCGGGGTTGACCATCTCCGGCTCGACCCAGATGCCGAACTCCATCCCGAGCGTCCGGACGTGGTCGATCAGCGGGCCGAGACCGTCGGGATGGGCGTTGGGCGAAACGACCCAGTCGCCGAGGCCCGCACGGTCGCTGCGCCGGCCGCCGAACCAGCCGTCGTCGAGCACGAACCGCTCGGCGCCGACGGCGGCCGCCCGCTGCGCCAACGCCCACAGCCGGTCCCGGTCGTGGTCGAAGTACACCGCCTCCCAGGTGTTGCAGACAACCGGACGCGCCGATCGGGGATGGACGGGACGGGCACGCACGTACCGGTGGAACCGTTGCGAGGCCGGCGTCAGGCCGGCCTCGGCGTAGCTCGCCAGCACCCAGGGGGTCGTGTGCGTGGCCCCGGGGGCGAGCTCCACCTCACCGGGGTGGAGCAGCTCGCCCGCCTGGACGTACCGCCGCCCGTCGGCGGCCATGGCCTCGGCCCGCACGACGGCGTTACCGCTCCACGCGAGGTGCACCCCCCACACCTCGCCGGTCTGCTCCCCGAAACCGGAGGTACCGGCCCACACGAGCGGGAGCTGGTCGTGGGAGGTACGACCCCGACGGTGTTCGACCACGATCGCGCCGGTGTCCCAGCTCCGCCGCCGGGGATGGAACTCCCGGCACCAGCGCCCGTCGAAGGTCACCAGCTCGACGGCGTGGGCCGGCAGGGCGAGCGTGACGGTGAGCTCGTCGAGCAGGTACTCGTGCGGCCCGTGATTGGTCAGCGCCACCCGACCGCCCAGCACACCGTCCGGCGAAAGGGTCACCTCGGTGCGCAACCCGAGACCGGCCACCGAGTCGGCGGCGTCGACCGTCACCGCGGCATCCGTGCACTGCCACGAGACGGTCGAGAACCGGGGCGCCCAGGCCGTGCCGTCCGCCCGCCGGCCGACCAGCCCCGGGTGGCCCGGGAACCCCGACCCGTGCTCGGGCACCATGCTCAGGGCCGCAACGGCGTCCAGGGAGCCGCCGGGTACGGGCCGCCCGAGCGCCGCCGCAGAACCGGCGAGGTCCGACCCGGCGCCGAGCGTGCGGCCCCAGTGCAGCACCGTCGGCGCCCCGGTGCCCACGTCGAGCACGACGGCGACCCCACCGCGTTCGAGCAGGACGGGGGTCACGGCGGTCGCTCGATCACTCCAGCTCGATGAAGATGCACTCGCCCGGGCAATCCTCCGCTGCGAGCACCGCACCGGGATGGAGGCGCTCCGGTACCCACGCCAGGCTGCCGGCACCGCCCGGGTCGTTCAACACGACCCCGCCCTGGCACACGTACGCGATGCCGTCCTCGAGCAGGGTGAACACGTCGGGGCAATGGTCCTCGCACAGGCCGTCGCCCGTGCACAGGTCTTGGTCGATCCAGACGTGCATGCCGACCGGACGCTACCGAGCCGATCGGGACGACGGCGGGCCGGACCCCTGAGCAAGCCTTGAACCAACCCTGCTCACGACGACCGGGCCCCGGGCCGATGGATCCGCATGCGTGTTCAGGACCTGGTGGTCATCCAGCACGACGGCGTCATGCGGCTGTCGTTCCATCCGCGGATCACGGTCTGTGCCGGCCTGCAGCCGAACGAGCGGGACAACATGGTCGAGCTCGTGCACCGGTCGATGCTCGGCGCGCTCGACCAGGCCGAGCTGCGGTATCAGGACGGCCTCGGCCGGACCCTGCTGGTGCGCCGCAGCGGAGGCCGCCGCCGGGTGAACGTGCTCGACCAGGCCGGCACCGCCGACGCCACGACACCCGGGCCCGAGGACCTGCCGCGCGTGACCCACATCACCGCCCGGGAGCTCGGCACGCTGCGCGCACCGGCCGACGGACCGAACGACCGGCCGAGCCTGCCGTTGCTCGTCGAGCGGTTGATCGGCTGGTTGGGCCGGGCCCGCAACGGCGGGAGCCGCGGGAACCCGTCGCTCGCGATCCTCAACGAGCCGCTCCTGGGCCTCACCGGCCAGGAGACCTGGGACCTCCTCGACGCCGTCGAGCGCTTGTCCGCTGCGGTGCAGGTCGTCTACCTGACCAACGACCTGCACGTGTCGGCCTGGGCGAACGAACGGATCAAGACCGGGGCGGTCCACCTGTTCGACACCATCGCCGTCTGACCCTCGGCCCGGTGCCGACGCAGCGCCGCCGCCCGTCGGCGGTGCCGGTAGCGTCGGCGGGATGCCCGCCCCGCCGCCTCGGGCCAAGCGTGTTCCGACGACCTCCGTGCGCCACGGGCGTTCCGTCGTCGACGAATACGCCTGGCTGCGGGACCGGGACGACCCCGACACCCTCGCCTACCTGCGCGCCGAGAACGACTGGGCCGATCGGTGGTTCGCGCCGCTCGAGGCGCTCCGCGAGACCATCGTCGAGGAGCTCCGGACCCGCGTCGTCGAAGACGACACGTCGGTGCCGGTCGTGCGAGGCGCCTTCGCGTACCGGGAACGCACGGAGCGGGGTCGGGAGTACCCGATCTGGGAACGCTGGCCCGTCGAGGTCGGCGAGAGCGGCGCGGCGGTGATCCTCGACGAGAACCGGGAGGCCGAAGGGCACGAGTTCTTCGCGGTCGGCGCGTGCGTGTTGAGCCCATCCCAGGACCTGCTGGCCTGGTCGAGGGACGTGACCGGCGACGAGCACTACGAGCTGTGGGTGCGCGACCTTCGCACCGGAGCCGACACCGCCGACCGCATCACCGGCACCGCACCGGCGGTCGCGTGGATCGACGACGAGCACCTGCTGTACTGCCGGCTCGACCATGCCGAGCGCCCGTTCCAGGTGTGGCGGCACCGCCTCGGGACCGATCCCGACGCCGACGTGCTCGTCCACGTCGAGCCCGACGAGCGGTTCCACCTCGACCTCGAACGGACCCGCAGCGGCGCCTACGTGGTCGTGTCCGCACAGAGCCGGACCACGAGCGAGGTCCACCTCCTGCGGACCGACCGGCCGGACGGTCCGCTGGCGCTCGTCGAGCCGCGACGACCTGGCCACGAGTACGCCGTCGACCACTGGGTGGGCGACGATCCTGCGGGCTGCCTCGTCGTGCTGACCAACGACGCAGGCGCCGAGGACTTCGCGGTGATGCTGGCCCCGGTCGACGAGCCGGGCTGCGGCGCATGGCGCACCCTCGTTCCCCACCGACCCGGCCGTCGGATCCTCGACGTCGAGGCCTTCGCCGGCCATCTCGTGCTGTCCGAATGGGACGGCGGGCTCCCGAGCCTGCGGGTGATCGCCGCCGACGGCACCGAGCGCCGCATCGAACCCGACGAACCGGTCGGGGGCGTCGAGCCCGGACCGAACCCGGAGTGGACCTCCCGCACCGTGCGGTACGAGTTCGAGTCCTACCGGTCGCCACCGTGCACGATCGATCTCGACCTCGCCTCCGGGGACCGCACGGTGCGCAAGCGGATGCCGGTCGGCGGTGCGTACGACCCCGACGCGTACCGCAGCGAGCGTCGTTGGGTCACGGCAGCCGACGGCGCACGGATCCCCGTCGACGTGGTGCGGCACCGGGACACCCCGATCGACGGCACGGCGCCGCTGGTCGTCCACGGGTACGGCGCCTACGAAGTGGCGCTCGCACCCTGGTTCTCCCATCACCGCCTCTCCTTGTACGACCGGGGGGTGATCGGCGCATTCGCGCACGTCCGGGGCGGCGGCGAGATGGGGCGGCGCTGGTATCTCGAGGGCCGGTGCCGGGCCAAGCCCAACACGTTCGCCGACACCATCGCCGTCGTCGAGGACCTCGTCGCCGCGGGCTACGGCGCGCCCGGCCGCGTGGCGCTCTGGGGCGGCTCCGCCGGCGGCCTCCTCGTCGGCGCCACGGTCGCGCAGCGACCCGAGCTGTTCGCCGCCGCCGTGGCCGAAGTGCCCTTCGTCGACGTGGTCAACACCCTGTCGGACCCGACGCTCCCGCTCACCGTGAACGAGTGGGAGGAGTGGGGGAACCCGGCCGATCCCGAGGACGAGGCGGTCCTGGCGTCCTACACCCCGTACGAGAACGTGCGGGGTGTGCCCTACCCGGCGATGCTCGTCACCGGGGGGTGGCACGACCCGCGGGTCTCGTTCCACGAGCCTGCGAAGTGGGTGGCGCGCCTGCGCGCCACGGTGCCCGACGGCGGCGCCGACCCGGATCGGCCCATCCTCCTCGTCACCGAACTCGGCGCCGGTCACGCCGGACCGTCCGGCCGGTACGGGGCATGGCGGGACCTCGCCCGACAGTTGGCGTTCGTGCTCCGAGCGCTCCGCGTGGCCTGAGGGCACCCCAGCGGCCCGAGGCCGGCCCGGAGCGGATCAGGCGAGCGCCGCCACCACCCCGAGCGCGAGCAGCGCCCCATTGCGGGCCAGGGTCCAGGCGCTGATCGGACGCGCCGACCACCGCCCGAAGCACGCACACACCGGGCGGCGGCCGCGGTGCAGCGCTCGCGCCACGAGGGCGCTGAACGTCACGAGCAGCGCAACGGCGCCCCACGCCGGCACCGGGCGGGCGATCCCGGCCACGAGGAACGCCGCAAGGGCCAGTTCGACGACGGGCACCGGGCGGGCCAGCCAGCGGGGTACGCCGAGAGCGACCGCATCCGCCGTCCACGTCGGCGCCGCCAGCTTGGTGACGGCGGCGACCGCGAACACCGCGCCGAGCGCGACCGACGCGGCGCCGCCGACGACGGTCAACCGGCGAACCCGCCGACCTTGCCCCGGAAGAAGATCATCGGGTCCATCCGGTCGACGGAGTCGAGTGCGACCACCCGTCCGAGCACGAACCAGTGGTCACCGGCATCCATCACCCCGTCGATCCGGCAGTCGATCCAGGCGAGCGCACCGTCCAGGCGCGGCGAATGCGTGACGTCCGCCGGGGACCAGGCGACACCGTCGAACTTGTCGTCGCGCTCCTTCGCGAACCGCCAACACAACTCGGCCTGATCGGACGCCAGCACGTTCACGCAGAACGCACCCGACCGCTCGATGCCCGGCCAGGACGAGGAACCCTTGGCGGGCAGGAAACCGACCAGCGGCGGCTCGAGCGAGACCGAGGTGAACGACCCGATCGTGAACCCCGCGGGACCCGTGTCGGTCGCCGCGGTCACGACGGTGACCCCGGTCGGGAAATGCCCGAGAACCTGACGGAACCGAGCGGGGTCGATCGCAGCGTCGTGCGGCATGCGCCGACCTTACGCCGCGCCGGCCACCGTCAACCGAAGACCCTCCCGGGCCGTGATCACCTCGACGCCGGCGCGCTCCCCGGCTGCTGCGGCGCAGCGCGCGATCTCGTCGAGCGCGTCGTCGTCACGCTGCGGATCGTGATGGAACAGCGCCAGGCGCCGTACGCCGGCGGCGGTGGCCACCCGCAGGGCGTAGTCGACCGTGCAGTGCCCCCAGGTGCGCTTGCGCTCGAATTCCGCCGGCAGGTACTGCGCGTCGTGGATGAGCAGATCGGCCCCGGCGCAGAGCTCCACCACGCTGTCGGCCACGTCCCAGGACCCGTCGACGGGTTGTTGGTGATCAGGGACGTAGGCGACCGCTGCGCCATCGGCCTCGACGCGGTACCCGACGGTGGGTCCGACGTGGGGGACCCGACCGACGAGCACCTGCGCCCCGGGCAACTCGAAGCGGCCCGCCGCCTCGCGGAAGCGGAACTCCGCCGGGAGCATCGCGAGTGCGATCGGGAACTGCGGCGGACGGATCAGGTCGGCGAACACCTCGGCGATGCTGCGTCCGTCATCCTGCGCCGGCGCGTACACCGTCAGTTCCGATCCGGCCGTGAGGGCGGGGCCGAAGAACGGCAGCCCCTGGATGTGGTCCCAGTGGAGGTGCGAGCACAGCACCGTGGCGACGAACGGCACGTCGGGAGGCTGGGTCAGCCCGAAGAAGCGGGCACCCGTGCCGAGGTCGAGCAGGATCGGGCCGCCGGCGGCCGGCTCGACGACCACGCTCGAGGTGTTGCCGCCGTACCGACGCTGGCTGTCGCACGCGCACGGCGTCGAGCCCCGCACGCCGAAGAAGCTGACGCGCAACTCCACCTCCCCGACGGGTGCGCACGCGGACCGGACAGCCAACGGTACGAAGACTGGTCGGGCGTGTAAACGCCAGGTGACGGAAGTCATCGACGGCCGGTACCGTGCCGATCATGGTTTCCGGGGCACCGTCAGAGTCGACCACCGCACCCGCCCTGCCCGACGGCCTCGTCGTCGTGGTGAAGCAGGACTGTGCGACCTGCCGCCTCGTCGAGCCCGTGCTCGGCCGGCTCGCCGGGGGCGGCGATCAGCTCACCGTGTACACGCAGGACGATCCCGGGTTCCCGGCGTCGGTCCCCGCCACCCACGACGCGGACCTCGCCGTGTCCTGGCATCACGAGATCGAGACCGTCCCGACGCTGCTGCGCATCGTCGACGGCACCGAGGTCGACCGCACGGTCGGGTGGTCGCAGGCGGAGTGGCGGCGGATCACCGGGATCGACGATCTCGGTGCCGACCTCCCGGTCATGCGACCAGGATGCGGTTCGCTGTCGGTCGACCCGGACCGCGCCGACGAACTTCGTGTCCGGTTCACCGGTTCCCGGCTGCGGGCCCGCCGGGTGGAACTCGCTGCGCTCGAAGACGAGATGGAGGCGCTGTTCAGCCGGGGATGGACCGACGGTCTCCCCGTGGTGCCGCCGACGGAGGCCCGCGTGCTCGCGATGCTCGAGGGCACCACCCGCGATCCGCAGGAGCTCGTCGCGGTCGTTCCGCCCGATCTGATCCCGTGCACCGTGGAGAAGGTCGCGATCAACGCGGTGATGGCCGGGTGTCGGCCCGAGCATCTTCCCGTGGTGCTCGCCGCCGTCGCGGCCGCGTGCACGGACGAGTTCAACATCCACGGCGTGCTCGCGACGACGATGCCCGTCGGGCCGGTCCTCGTCGTCAACGGCCCGATCCGGCGCCGCATCGGCATGAACTCGGCCGGCAACGTTCTCGGGCAAGGCAACCGGGCCAACCTGGCGATCGGCCGAGCGCTGCAGCTCGTGATCCGCAACGTCGGCGGTGGCCGGCCGCAGGGGGTCGATCGGGCGGCGCACGGCAACCCCGGGAAGCTGTCGTTCTGCTTCGCCGAGGACGAGGAAGGCTCGCCGTGGACGCCGCTGAGCGTGGCCCGCGGGTTCGAGCCCGAGCAGGACACCGTCACCCTGTTCCCGGGGGAAGGTCCTCGCTGCATCGTCGACCAGCTCTCACGCGACCCCGAGAGCCTCGCGGGGAGCATGGCGCTCGCCGTACGGGGCATGCACCACCCGAAGTTGGTGCTCGGGTTCGACGCCGTGCTCGTCGTAGGACCCGAACACGCGCGGGTCTTCGCCGAAGCCGGGTGGGACCGCGAGCGGGTGGTCGCCGAGATCGTCGCCCGGACCGTCACCCCGGGCTCGGAGCTCGTGCGGGGTGCCGGTGGTATCGCCGAGGGCGTTCCGGCCGCCCTCGCCGACCGGTCGCTGCCCAAGGTGCGCGACGGCGGACTGCTGCTGGTGCACGCCGGCGGCGGAGCGGGGTTGTTCTCTGCAATCATCGGGGGCTGGGCCAACGGGGCCATCGGCAGCCAGCCCGTCACCGTGCCCATCACGTCCTAGGAGCGAGCCGTGACCGTGATCCTCGATCCCACCGGTGAGCAGCAGGTCGCCGAGCGCGGCCTGCTGGCCCGCCCGGTCAGCCTGGCGGGCCTCACCGTCGGGTTGCTCGACATCTCCAAGCCCCGCGGCGACGTCTTCCTCGACCGGATCGAGCAACGCCTCACCGAGGTCGGCGCCACCGTTCGGCGCTACCGGAAGCCGACGTTCACCAAGCCGGCCCCGGTCGACCTGCGCCACGAGATCGCCACCCACTGCGAGGTGGTGATCGAGGCGCTCGCCGATTGAGGCAGCTGCACGTCGTGCAGTGTGCACGACATCGCCGATCTCGAGTCCCGGGGGGTGCCCGGGGTGTTCGTCGCCTCCGCCGAGTTCGTCCAGGCGGCCGAGGCCCAGTCGAAGTCCCTCGGCTTCTCGGCCGTGGCCCGAGTGTTCACGCCGCACCCCATCCAGGACCGTACCGACGACGAGATGCGGGCCTACGCCGACGCGGCGTTCGCCGAGATCGTCGCCCGGGTGACGGACCCTCGCTGAGCGCTCCCGCATAGCGTTCCGGGCATGCGTGCCCGGTCGTTCGCCGTCGCGCTCGTCGTCGCGCTGCTCGCCGCGGTGATCGCGCCACTCCGAGCGGATGCGGTCACGCCGGCGCGCCACCCGGCCGCAGCCGCCGACGAGCGCTTGGTGATGATCGGCGACTCGGTGACCAACGGTTCCCGCCGCCAACTCGCTGCCGCGCTTCGCCCGGTCTATCCCGACCTGCTGATCGACGCCGCCGACTGCCGCGGCCTCGTGACCTCGTGCCGCACCTCGGCCCAGCCGACCGCCCCCGATCCCGGCCTGTCCGTGCTCGCGCGCTCCGCCGATCGGCCCGGCGGACGTCTGGTGATCGCGCTGGGCTACAACGACGCGCCCTCGAGCGCCGACATCGACCGTGCGCTGGTGCGAGCGACGGCGGCCGGCTTCGACGGGATCAGCTGGGTGGGCCTGTCGACCCGGCGCGGGGGGCGTACGGGACCCTTCGGACGCTTCAACGATCGCCTCCGCCAGGCGCAGTCCCGCTGGCCGGATCTGCAGGTCCTCGACTGGGACGCCGCCTCCGCCGGCGCCGACCGCTGGTTCGCCGACGACGTCCACCTGACCGCGGCCGGTTCGGCGGCGTTCGCCGAATTCGTCGCCGACCACCTCGACGTCGTCGTCGGGCCCCGCTGCGAGAGCAGGCGGGTCCGAGGCCGGGCGGCGTTGGCGTCGTCGCCCCAGCCGACGGCGACGACCGCATCGGGAGGGTTGGAGGCGGTCACCCCGATCCGACGGCTCGACACGCGCACTTCCCTCCCTCTCGGCGCGGGCCGGACCATGGCGATCGAACTCGCCGGATGGGGCCCCGTGCCGGCCTCGGCCACCGGGGTCATGCTCAACGTGACCGCAGTCGATCCGTGCGGCCCCGGTTTCGTCACGGTGCACCCCTGTCGTGACGGCGCTCCGCCGCTCGCATCCAATCTGAACGTCGTGGCCGGACAGACGGTCGCCAACCTCGTCGCGGTCGCACTGGGGACCGGCGGCCCGGCAGGCTCGGACGGCACGGTCCCCACGGGCTCGGTGTGCATCACCAGCCAACCGCAACTCGACGTCGTCGTCGACGTCGTCGGCTGGTGGGGGCCGAGCACGGCAGGGGTGACCGGACGGACCCCGGAGCGCCTGCTCGACACCCGCACCGCAGCGCGGCCCCGCGCCGGTGGCATCGTCACCGTGACCGTTCCGCTCACGGCACCGGCGACCGCCGCAGTGGTCACGGTGACGGCGGTGGCCTCCGAAGGCCCCGGGTTCGTGACCGCATGGCCGGCGGGCGCCGACGGGGTGTGCCGCGACGACGACCGACCCTTCACGTCGACGCTCAACCCGCTGGGCCCCGATCCCGTGGCCAACCTCGCACTCGTCGGACTGGGCGCCGGGCGGTTCTGCCTGGTCAGCTCCCGCTCGGCCCACCTGATCGCCGACGTGACGGCCACGGTGGGTGCGGGTCCGGCGCGGTTGCGCGGCACGACGCCGACGCGGGTGCTCGACACCCGTGACGGGGGCACCCGCGTCGGCCCCGTCGGCGCGACGGCGGTGTCGCTCGAGGAGGCGGCGCCGGGCGCGTCGGTGGTCGGCGTCAACCTGACGACCGTCGGATCCGATCGGCCGGGCTATCTGTCCGCCTGGCCGGCCGAACCGGACGGCTCGTGCCTGGCGCACCGCCGACCGTTCACCTCGGTGCTCAACCACCTCACCGGCGCCGTCGTGGCGGGCTACGCCATGGTGGGCGTCGGCGGCAAGGGACGCATCTGCGTGTTCAGCCTCGCCCGAACGGACCTGGTCGTCGACGTGACGGCCGTCGGCTCGGCGAACCCGTAAAGACCAGCTCTGGTCGGGTCGATAGCGATGCATGCCCCGCAAGGCCCTCGTCGCCGCACTGGTGGCCGTCGTCTCGTTCGCGCTCCCCGCTTCGGCGGTCGATGCGTCCGGATCGTTGCCGCCGGCCGATCCCCAGCGGATCGTCGTCATCGGTGACTCCGTAGCGAGCGCAGCCCGGCGCGACCTCGAGCGCGCCCTGCGTCCGCTCGCCGGGAACGTCCGGGTCGATGCGACCCCGTGCCGGGGGGTGGCCCGCAGCTGCACGGCCCCCGGTGTGCCGGTGCGACCGGGTTCCGGCGTCGTGGTCGCCCGCCGCACCACCGCCGACGTCGTCGTGGTCGAACTCGGTTACAACGACACCCCGACGCTGGGCGAACTCCGGCGGATGACCGGCACCCTCACCGCCCGCGGCGTGCGCCGGGTCCTGTGGATGACGCTGCACGAAGGTCGGCCTCGCTACCGAGCCGTCAACGATTCCTTGCGCGCGCTCGCGGCGAGCGATCCGGCCGTGGCCCTGCTCGACTGGCGGGCCGAGGCTGCCGGACGGCCGGAGTGGTTCACCGACGACGTCCACCTGAGCCGGTCCGGCGTCGCCGCGTTCAGCGCATTCCTGGCCCGCGAGCTCGCGGCCCGGCGCTGAACCGGTCACGCCAGGCGGGCGGTGCCGTCCTCGTCGACCCACACGAGACCGTCCCGGACGAGAGCGGCCACGACCCGATCGGTCCGCTCCCGGTCATGCGGCCACCCGGCGGCATCGGGGAGCTCGCTACGGCCCAGCGGACCGCCCCGCAGGCGGCTCACGAGCCGCCCACGCCCCTGACGGTCGGAGCCGTCGAATCGGGACTGTCCACCGCTCACGAACGCCGATCCCGCGGCCGGGTCCGGATTCCCATGACCGGCGAGGTGCCACGCGCACGTCGTGCGGAGCGGGCAACCGGCACATCGCCAGACGCGCGCCGTGCAGACCTGCGCCCCGAGATCCATGAGCACCTGGTTCCATGCCCACGCCTCGCCGGCGGGGAGCCAGCCGTCCGCGACGGCCTGGGCCTCGCGAGCCGTCAGGGGCCGCCCCACCGTGCGGGCAGCGACCCGGGCGACGTTGGTGTCGACCACGGCCTCGTCGGCTTCGAAGGCGTAGGCCCGCACCGCCCGCGCCGTGTACG
>JBILVB010000138.1:0-9749 GCA_044370695.1 Acidimicrobiales bacterium
GGTCCTCGGAGAACTGGTACGAGTACTCGACGCTGTCGACGTCGCACCGGGCGCCCGGGTAGCGGTTCCAGTACCAGACACCGCCGACGTCGTCGCCGGCTTCGAGGACGCAGAACCGCAGGCCCCGAGCGGCGAGGCCGACGGCGAGCCGGACGCCGGCGAGGCCGCCGCCGACCACCACGACGTCGAACTCCTCGGATCCGGGCGCCGGACCAGCTGCCGCAGGCGTCATCGAGTACACCCCCTCGGACCGATCGTGCGACAGACGGTGGCGTCCGGTCAGGGAGGCGTTCCATCCGGCGGAACCGCTCGTTGGCCCGGCGTGCGCCCGCGTGCGTGGATGTCGGATGGCGGTGCCGAGGGGGTGCCGCGCCCGGCGTGAGGCAGGGGGAGATGGCTGGTTCCGCTGCGAGATGGATGACGAGCCCGTTCTGGGACAGCCGCGTCGAAGGCACCCTGCGGGCGGACCTGCAGTTCGCCGACTGCACGCTGCGCGACGGCGAACAGCAGGCCGGGATCGTGTTCGGCACGCGCGACAAAGTCGACATCGCGGTCGCGCTCGACCGTGCCGGCGTGCACGAGATCGAGGCGGGCACCCCTGCGGTGTCGACTGCCGATCGCGCCGCCATCGAGGAGATCGTCGGCCTCGGGCTACGGGCGCGCATCAGCGCTCTGAGCCGCGCGCGAGCCGACGAGATCGCCGAGGTCGCTGCGACCGGAGCGTGGGGTGTGCGGCTCAGCTTGCCGATCAGCGACCTGCAGCGGACGGCGAAGCTGAAGCTCTCCGACCGGGAGTACCTGGACCTGGCGATCGAGAGCACGACCATCGCCAAGGAACACGGGCTCGCGGTGATCTTCAGCCCCTTCGACACCACCCGGGCCGACCTGTCGTTCCTGTCGACGGTGCTCGGTGAACTGTCGGCGCGCGGCACGGTCGACCGCGTCCGCCTGGTCGACACCGTCGGCTGTGCGACCCCGGCGCTGGTGACGATGCTGGTCGGTGCCATGCGCGAGGCCGGCGACATGGAGATCGAGGTCCACTGCCACAACGACTTCGGGCTGGCCGTCGCCAACACCCTGGCCGGCGCCCTCGCGGGTGCCGAGCACCTTTCGGTCACCGTCAACGGCATCGGTGAACGGGCGGGGAACGCGGCGCTCGAGGAGGTGGTCATGGCGTTGCGGGTCCTCTACGACCACGACGCCGGCATCGACACCTCGATGCTGCTCGGCCTCTCCCGGCTCGTCGAGGACCGATCGGCTGTGGCGCTCGCCCGGCACAAGGCCGTGGTGGGGACCGGTGCGTTCGCCCACGAGTCGGGGATGGTCGTGGCCGGGGTGCTCGAGGACCCCTTCACCGCCGAGCCGTACGACCCGGCTCTGGTTGGCCAGCAGCGCGTGATCCAGTTGGGCAAGAAGAGCGGGCTCGTGTCGCTCAACGCCCGGCTGGCGCAGCTCGAACTGGATCCGCCGGCGTCGGTGCGAGCGGACCTCCTGGAGCGCGTGAAGGACCTCGCACTGGCCGAACGGCGTGCGATCACCGACGACGAACTGGTGCAGTTGGTGGCCTCGGCCACCGGTACGAACGGAGAACGGCGATGACGACGACCACGACGAGGGTACTGACGACCCCGGACGGCCCCATGGACACCTACGAGGCGCTCCCGGCGGAGGGGAACGGACGCGCCGTGATCGTGATCCAGGAAGCCTTCGGGGTGAACGCCCACATCGAGGACGTCACCCGCCGCTTCGCCGATGCCGGCTACGTAGCCGTCTCACCGCACCTGTTCCACCGGTCCGGTGGCGGCACCTACCCCTACGACGCCCTGGCGTCGGCCGGTCCTGCGATCGAGCAACTGTCGGACGCGAAGCTCCTCGACGACGTCGACGCCTGCCTTGCGCACCTCGGCGGCCTCGGGTTCGCGATGCATCGGATCGCGATCGTCGGGTTCTGCATGGGTGGCCGGGTCACGTTCCTGACGGCGGCGAACCGGATGCTCGGTGCCGCTGTGGGGTTCTACGGCGGGGGCATCGTGGTCCAGCGGCGCCCGCAGTTCCCGCCGTTGATCGACTCGTCGAACCGCCTGCGCACACCCTGGCTGGGTCTGTTCGGCGATCTCGACCCGCACATCCCGGTGGAGGAGGTCGAGGCGTTGCGGGAGCGGCTCGTCACCTCGCCCGTCGAGGCCGAGATCGTGCGGTACGAGGGCGCCGACCACGGGTTCCACTGCGACGACCGCGCCGTGTTCCACGCCGAGGCCGCCCGTGACGCCTGGGGCCGCACCCTGGCCTGGCTCGACCGCCATCTCGCGGACCGGGTCGTCCTGCGCCGCGAACCGAACGCGGAGCTCACGGTCGATCCGGCGACGGGGGTCGGCCGGATCACGATCGATCGCGCCGACAAGCTCAATTCGATCACGTGGAAGATGCGCTGGGAGCTGCTGCGCTGCGTCGAGCAGGCCGACCGCGACCCGCGCGTCCGGGTGGTGGTGATCCGCGGCGCCGGGGACCGGGCGTTCAGCGCCGGCGGGGACATCCCCGAGTTCCGGCGGCTCCCCACCGAGAGCCTCGCCGACCTCGCCTACCCGCTCGGGGCGCCCGAGCGGTGCACGAAGGCGACGATCGCGGCGATCGACGGCCACTGCTACGGCGGTGGACTCGAATTCGCACTCTCCTGCGACTTCCGCATCGCGACGGACAAGTCGCGCTTCGCTTTCCCCGAGATCACGCTCGGCGCGATGCCGGGCAGCGGGGGCACCCAGCGCGCCGTGCGGCTGATGGGGGTCACCCGGGCCAAGGGGATGGTGCTGACCGGCCAGCCGATCGACGCCGTCAAGGCCGAGCACTGGGGACTCATCACCGAGGTGGTGCCCGAGGCGGACTTCGACGCCCGGATCGAGGAGCTGGCGCTCCGGCTCGCCGGTTTGTCCCCCTTGGCCGTGCAGTTCGCGAAGGAAGTCATCGACAACGCGCCGGACGCCTCGCTGTCGGCCGGTCTGCGGATGGAGGGCAAGTCGATGACCGTGCTGGTCGGACTGGACCACTTCGCCGAGGGCGTGGAGGCGTGGAAGGAGAAGCGGCCCCCGGTGTTCCGATGACCGGGCAGGACCGCGTGACGGTGGCGCGCGCCGACGGGCGTCACGAGGACGACCGGCTGGTGCGCGGCCGGGGCCGGTACCTCGCGAACGTGCCTCGTGGTCCACGGACGCTCCACGCCGTGATCGTGCGGAGCGAGACCCCGCACGGACGCATCCGTGCGGTCGACACCACGGCGGCGCTGGGCGTCGACGGGGTGGTCGCCGTGCTCACCGTCGACGAGCTCCGACCGGTGCTGGACCCGCTGCCCAGCATCGTGCCCGGTGCCCCGGCGTACCTGCCCCTCGCCGCCGGCACGGTCCGCTACGTCGGTGAGCCGGTCGCCGTGGTGCTGGCTCGCGATGCGACGAGCGCGCACGACGGCGCGGCGTGCGTGTCGGTCGACGTCGAACCGTTGCCGGTCGTGGCGGGCCTCGACGAGGCGCTTGCGCCGGACGCTCCGGCACTGCACGACGGCGGCAACGTGGTGTGGAGTCGCACGTACCGTTACGGCGACCCGGGCGCTGCGTTCGCCCGGGCGTCGCGTGTGGTGCACGCCCGTCTGCGGTTCCCGAGGTACAACAGCACCCCGCTCGAGACGTACGCGGTGGTGGCGGAATGGTGCGGTGCCGACACCGGATACCTCGTGCAGGCCAACTTCCAGGGCCCGTTCTCGCTGCTGGGGGTGCTGGCCAGGGGGTTGAAGGTGCCGGAGCACCAGGTGCGCCTGCAGGTCCCCGAGGACGTCGGCGGCAGCTTCGGGATCAAGGCGATGGTGTACCCCTACGTGGCGCTGATCGCGGCCTGCGCCCGGGTGGTGGGGCGACCGGTGGCGTGGTTCGAGGAGCGGTCCGAGCACCTGCTGGGCTCGACGAGCGGGACCGAGCGGCTCACCGACGTGGCGGTGGCCGTCGACGAGGACGGACGCATCCACGCCATTCGCGCCGACATCGCCGAGGACGTCGGCGCCTATCTGCGGGCGCCGGAGCCCTCGTGCGTGATGCGTTCGCTGACGCTGTTCTCCGGTCCGTACCGGATCGACCATGGCGAGACCACGGCGCGGGTGGTGCTGACCAATCGGGTCCCCACCGGGCTCAACCGCGGGTACGGCGGCCAGCAGCACTGCTTCACCGTCGAGCGGGTGATCGACGCCGTCGCGCACGAGCTCGGGCTCGATCCGGCCGAGGTTCGGCGCCGCAACCTGGTGGAGCCCGGCGAGTTCCCGTTGCGCAAGACGTCCGGCACGCTCTACGACTCGGGCGACTACGGGCGGTGCCTCGAGCTCGCTCTGGCACGGGCCGGGTACGACGCGCTCCGGGCCGAACAGCGCGACCGTCGGGCGCGTGGCGACGTGCGCCAGCTCGGGATCGGCCTTGCCACCATCGTGCACTCGTCGGCCGCCAACATCGGATACGTCACCCTCGCACTCGACCCGGCGGAGCGGGCGCGCCCGGGTTACCGGGCGAAGTCCGGTGCCCGGGACACCGCCGAGGTGTCCTTGCTGCCGAGCGGCCGGATCCGGGTGCGCATCGCCACGGCCGGCGCCGGGCAGTCGCACGCCACGACCGCAGCGCAGATCGCGGCCGGGGTGCTCGGTGTTCCGACGAGTTCGATCGATGTCGTCGATGTCTTGGACACCGCCGAGCCGTTGTGGGGCACCACGTCGGGTGCCTACTCGAGCCGGTTCACGGTGGTGGTCGGCAATGCCGTGGCGCGGGCGGCGACGGCGTTGCGCGAGCGCCTCCGCGCGCTCGGGGCACTCGTGCTCGAAGCGGCGCCCGAGGACGTCGAGCTCACCGATGGAGCCGTCGTGCCGCGTGGTGCACCGGCGCGGGCGCTGAGCCTGCGCACGCTCGCCGGGATCGTGCAGTGGGACAGCGGTTCGCTGGGCCCGGACGCGCCGACGGACCTGGCCTGCACGGCCTCCTGGGGGCCTCCACACCTCGAGCCACCCGACGAGCAGGATCGGGTCAACGCTGCGTCGGCCTACGGATTCATGGCCGACGTGGCCGTCGTCGAGGTCGACGTCGAGACCGGCAAGGTGGAGGTGCGGAGCTACACCGCCGTCCACGACGTCGGTCGGGCGCTCAATCCGGTCGTCGTGTCCGGGCAGATCGCAGGGGGCATCCTGCACGGGATCGGTGGCGCGCTCTACGAGCACACGGCCTATGACGACGGCGGTAACCCGTTGTGCGGCAACCTGGTGACCTACCTGAGCCCGACGGCACCCGAAGCGCCCGAGATGCGCATCGAGCACCACGACACCCCCTCGCCGTTCAACCCGCTCGGGGTGAAGGGGTGCGGTGAGAACAGCGCCATGTCCGCTCCGGCGGCTGTCGCTGCGGCGGTCGAGGACGCGCTGACGCCCTACGGCGTGCGCGTCGACCACCTGCCGATCACGCCCCAGTGGGTTTGGCGGGCCATCCACGATTCCCGGGAGCAGCGGTGACCAACGTCGGTTCGATCCTCAGCCACGCGGCTCGCGTGCACGGTGACCGCATCGGGATCCGGTGCGGTCCGCTCGCACGGACCTACGAGCAGATCGATGCCCGGGCCTCGGCCTTCGCGAGCTCGCTCGCCGCTGCCGGTGTGCAACCCGGTGATCGTGTGGTGCTGTTGCAGCACAACGGCCCAGCTCTCCTCGAGACCCTGTTCGCCGTACTCAAGGCCGGGGCCGTTGCGGTGCCCGTGAACGCCCGCCTCCATCCTCTCGAATACGCCTACGTCATCGAGCACTGCGACGCAGCAGCGGTGGTGTTCGGGCCGTCTTTCGCCGCAGGCCTCGACAGCACCGGGGCCTGTCGGGGCCGCCGAGCCGTCGTCACCGCCGACGGGTTGCCCTGGGCGGCGGCGATGGAGGACTGGATCCGCTCCGGCAACCCCGCGTTCGCGGACGTCGAGCGAACCCCGGACGACCTCGCCTGGCTGTTCTACACGTCGGGCACGACGGGGCGGCCCAAGGGGGCGATGATCACCCACGGGAACCTGCGCTTCATGTGTGACCAGTACCCGTCGGAGGTGCGGCAGGTCTCCCCCGGAGAGGTCTGCCTCCACGTCGCCCCGCTCACGCACGCGGGTGGGCTGTGGGCGCTCGCGTTGACCGAGGCGGGGGCGCAGCACCTGCTGACGGAGACCGCGAGCTTCGACCCCGACGCCGTGCTCGCGCTCGTCGAGCGGAGCCGGGCCGCGCAGGTGGTGTTCATGGCCCCGACGATGCTCACGATGTTGCTCGACACCCCCGGCATCGACCGCTACGACACCTCGAGTCTGCAACTCGTCGGCTACGGCGGCAGCCCGGCCTATTCCTCCGAACTGCAGCGAGCGGTCGCGCGGTTCGGTCCGGTGTTCTGCCAGATCTACGGACAGGGCGAGTGCCCGATGACGATCACGATGCTCGCCCCCGAGGAACACGCCGAAGGCCGGCCTCGCCGCGCCGAGGTGCTCACCTCGGCGGGCAAGCGCCGGGAGGGCATCGAGGTGGCGGTACTCGGTCCGGACGACGCGGTCCTCCCCGCCGGAGCGGTCGGTGAGGTCGGGGTGCGGGGCCCGGTGGTGATGCGAGGGTACTGGCGGGACGACGACGCCACGTCGGCCGCGTTCGCGAACGGTTGGTACCACACCGGCGACATCGGCCGGTTCGACGACGACGGCTACCTCTACCTGCTGGACCGGGTGAAGGACCTGATCATCACCGGGGGGTCCAACGTCTACGGCCGGGAGGTCGAAGACGTGCTGCTCCTGCATCCCGGTGTCGTCGAGGCGGCGGTGATCGGGGTGCCCGACCGGGTCTGGGGCGAGGTGGTGACGGCGCTCGTCGTCGGCCGCGACGGTCGCGCACCGGCCGTCGCCGACCTGGAGGCGTTGTGCGCCGAGCGCCTCGCCGGGTACAAGAAGCCGCGCCGCTGGGAATTCGTGGGATCGCTACCCAAGAACGGGTACGGCAAGGTGCTCAAGCGCGAGCTGCGCGCCGCGCGCGCGGCGACGCCATGAGACCACCGTTCCGACAGTCGGAACCGAGGATGGCCCGGGGGTCGCGACGGTCCGGAGAATTGGCCCGCGCACCGCAGGCAGGGGGACGGCCTTGACGCAGGACAGGATCACCGCTGCGATCGTTGGGTCCGGCAACATCGGTACCGATCTGATGGAGAAGCTGCTGCGGTCCGACGTGGTCGAGCTCCGCTACGTGGTGGGTGTCGACGCCGACAGCGACGGGTTGCGCCGGGCCGGCCGGCACGGCCTCGAGGCGTCCGCCGGCGGCGTGGACTGGTTGCTCGAGCGGCCCGAGTTGCCGGCGATCGTGTTCGAGGCGACCTCGGCGGCGGTGCATGCAGCGAACGCCCCGCGCTACGAGCGGGCCGGGATCCGAGCGATCGACCTCACTCCGGCGGCGGTGGGTCCCTTCGTGGTGCCACCCGTCAACCTCGGGCTCCACATCGACCGGCCGAACGTCAACATGGTGACGTGCGGCGGGCAGGCGACCGTGCCGATCGTGCACGCCGTGCAGTCGGTGTGCGAGGTCGCCTACGCCGAGATCGTGGCCACCATCGCCTCGCGATCGGCAGGTCCCGGTACCCGGGCGAACATCGACGAGTTCACCGTCACGACACGCCGCGCGCTCGAGACGGTCGGTCGCGCCGAACGCGGCAAGGCCATCATCATCCTCAACCCGGCGGACCCGCCGCTCATCATGCGCGACACGATCATCTGTGGCATCCCGCCCGAGGCCGACCACGCAGCGATCACCGAGTCGGTCCTGCAGATGGAGCGCACGGTGCAGCAGTACGTGCCGGGCTACCGCCTGCTGCGCGAGCCGCAGTTCGACGATGGACAGGTCACGGTTTTCGTCCAAGTGGAAGGTGCTGGTGACTACCTGCCGGCCTTTGCCGGGAACCTCGACATCATGACGGCGGCCGCAGCTCGCGTCGGCGAGGAGATCGCCCGGTCGCTCAGTACCGACAGGAGCCAGTGATGCCGTTCTCCGACCAGCTCGACGTCCGCATCACCGATTCGTCCTTGCGCGACGGCTCCCACCACATCCGCCACCAGTTCACCGCTGAGCAGGTGCGCACCGTGGTGCAGGCGCTCGACGAAGCCGGGGTGCCGGTGATCGAGGTCAGCCACGGCGACGGACTCGGGGGTTCGTCGCTCACCTACGGGCGCTCGGCGACCGACGAGCGGGTCCTGATCTCGGCGGCGGTCGAGTCGGCCCGGCGGGCGAAGATCGCCTGCCTGTTGCTCCCGGGGGTCGGCACGACCGACGACATCCGTGCCGCGGCCGACCTCGGTGCCCGTGTCGTGCGGGTGGCCACGCATTGCACGGAGGCCGATATCGCCGAGGAGCACTTCGCCGTCGCCCGGGCATTGGGTCTCGAGACGGTGGGGTTCTTGATGATGGCCCACTCCGAGTCGCCGTCGGTCCTCGCCCGCCAGGCGTCGGTCATGGCCCACGCCGGCTGCCAATGCGTCTACGTGACCGACTCTGCCGGCGCGCTGATCCTCGACGAGGTCGCAGCCCGGATCGAAGCGATCCGCACGGCGGTCGGCGATGCGGCGCAGGTCGGATTCCACGGGCACGAGAACCTTGCGCTGGGCGTCGCGAACTCCGTGGTCGCCATTCGGGCCGGCGCGGTCCAGGTGGACGGGTGCACCCGCCGGTTCGGCGCAGGTGCCGGGAACACCCCGACCGAGGCGCTGGTCGCGGTGTGCGACAAGCTCGGGATCCGTACCGGTATCGACCCCCTGGCGATGTTCGACGTGGCCGAGGACGTGGTGCTGCCGATCATGGCAGCCGACGAGCCGACGCTGTCCCGTCTGGCGCTGATCATGGGATATGCCGGTGTGTACTCGAGCTTCCTGAAGCACGCCTATCGGGCGGCGGAACGCTTCGGGGTGTCCGGTGCCGAGATCCTGCTGCGGTGCGGCGAGCGGCGCCTCGTCGGCGGTCAGGAGGACCAGATCGTCGACATCGCGAGCGAACTCGCCCTCGAACGGGCGGCGGTGGGCCGCTGACCGGGGGCTCGGGCGATTTGATCGCTCGATTAGATAACGTGGCGGTGCGTCGGATGTCTTCGGGGGGAGGGTGACGTGACGGAAACAACGAGGATGGCAACGGCGGAGGCCGGTACCCGGGACGCGACGCTGTCGTCGTCGTCGAAGGCGTTGCTGTTGCTGGAGGTGCTCGCTCGAGCGGACGGCCCGATCGGGGTGTGCGAGGTGGCGACGCGGGCCGGGTTGTCCAAGCCGACGGCCCATCGGCTGCTCAAGACCCTCGAGGAGCACCAGTTCGTCGGCCGCAGCGGGATGAAGTACCGGGTCGGGAACCGACTGTTCGAGATGTGCCAGGCAGCGCGGGAGTCCGAGTGGGGGGCGCTGCGCAATGCCTCCTGGGTGGTGCTGTCGGAGCTGTTCGAACAGACGCGATCGACGGTTCACCTCGCCGTGCTCGAGGGCGTGGACGTGCTCTACCTCGAGAAGATCACCGGCGCCGGGCCGCTGTTGCCGACCCGCGTGGGGGACCGCTACCCGGCCACGTGCACCGCACTCGGCAAGGCGATGCTCGCGTTCGGCGACCAGGGTGCGATCGATCGGGTGCTCGGTCAGCCCTTGGTCGGGCGCACGCCGTACTCGGTGCGCACGAAGGAGCAACTCCTCGGTCAGCTCGGTGAGGCCCGCCAGCG
>JBILVB010000279.1:0-2510 GCA_044370695.1 Acidimicrobiales bacterium
GAGAACACCTGGGCGTCGTCGTCGCCGCACGCGGCGAGGGGGAACAGGGCGACTGCACTGATCGCGGCGGCTCGCCCGAGCCGGGAGCGACGCACGGCTGCGGCGTAGCGCGACGAAGGATTCTCGAGGGGGGCATGGGACCGCAGCGTACGAGCGGCACGTTGCCCGGTCCTTGGAGCCGGTTCAGAGCTTGGTGAGGATCGCCGCGATCCTCACCCGCCGAGGGCACCGAGGAACGCCGTGGTGGCGTCGGTTCGGGCCAGGAAGGCGAAGGTGACTTCCCGGCCCCCGTCGGGGAGCAGCCGCCCGGGCACGTCGACGGGGCGCATGAGCAGTGCGTGGCTCGATTCGTCGCCCCGGTACAGCAGCGCGGTCACCGTGCCGGCAGCCCCGGAGTAGGTGCGCCGCGGTTCGAAGCGCAGGACCACCCCGCCACCCGTCCGCTTCAGCACCGACGCCGGCAGCGCCACGGCGCCGCGCGACGTCTCGAAGGCCACGGTCACCGGGATGGGTCGGCCACCTGCGCTCACGCGGCCTCCCCGGTGCGCATCTGTTCGATCTCGGCGCGGCGCAGGTGGGACGCGAGCCGTCCGGCTCCGGCCGGGTCGACCTGGGTGAAGCGGACGCGGATGCGATGGTCGACGGCGCCGACAAGGGTGCCGACTGCGAGCAGATTGCCGTCAGGCAGATGGATCGACACGAACAACGGGGCGCCCGGCTCGCACGAGAGGTCCACCTGCGCCGACAGCCCGGCGCTCGACAGGTCGATGGAGGTACCCGCCACCGACTCCGTCGCCGTCTCGGTGACCACCACGACGGTGACCGGCACCGCCATCGGCACCCGGAACGCCGATCGGTCGTTGCGGAGATGGAAGAAGCCAGGGTCGGTCACGTGCAGTTCGTGGGGATCGGTCCGGTATCGATGGACGAGCACGGTGCAGGTCAACCGGCCCTTGGGGTCGACCGCGACCAATTCCAGCGGGTTGCCTTCCGCCAGCTCGGCACCGAAGGTACGCGACTCGCTGCTGTCGGGAACGAGGACCAGGTCCCCGACGGCCACGCCGGCGAGGACGAACGGCACCGACTCGATCGTGCCGGGTCGCGCCGCGAAGACCACTCGCCCCTTGATCTCGCGCACCTCCCGCCGATCCGAGTCCACTGGACGGTCCATCGGCAGCTCGACCGCACGATTTGAGCATCTCGGGGCTCGATTCCGCTCGGCTTCCCCGACGGCATGCGTCTGCCACACCTCGTTGCCGTGCATTCGGCTCGGTGCCGCTGTCGGCGATCGGTTCGACCGCTTCGACACGACGTCGATCTGCCCGGACGGTGCACCCGGGGCGAAGAACGCCGCAGTCCTCGGGAAGATCTCGGCGCTCACCTGCGTGCGTTGACCCGGCGCCTCGACGGCTCCCGCTCGATCACCCGCTCCTTGATACCCTATGGGGTATGTGGGATCTCGGAGCCGCTGCGGGAGCAGCACTCGCCGCCCACTGGGACGCCCGGTACGACCTCGGTGCCGACACCCTCAGCTGGCACCAGGACCGCCCCGCCGTGTCGCTCCAACTGCTCGAGCACCTCGCGGTCCCGCCCACGACGAGCGTCGTCGACGTCGGTGGCGGCGCCTCGTCGCTCGCCGGCGAGCTCCTGCGCCGAGGCATGACCGACGTGACCGTGCTCGACCTGTCGGCCCGGGCCGTCGAGGCGGCCCAGGGACGGCTCGGCCCCGCCGCCGCCCGGGTCACGTGGGTCGTGGGCGACGTCCTGGCGTGGCAGCCGGGACGCACCTTCGGGCTGTGGCACGACCGGGCGGTGTTCCACTTCCTGGTCGACCCGGCGGACCGCGACCGGTACCGCACCGTACTGCGGGCCGCGCTCGAACCCGGCGGTGCCGCCATCCTCGGCACCTTCGCGCTCGACGGGCCCGAGCAGTGCTCGGGGCTCCCGGTACGGCGCTACGACGCCGAAACCCTCGCCGCCGAACTCGGAGCCGGCTTCGAGCTGGTGAGGTCGTGCCGTGAGGAGCACGTCACCCCGGCCGGCGGCGTGCAGGCCTTCACGTGGGTGGCCTTGCGGAGATCGGCCCGCTGACGGGCTGTCGACGACAGCCTGATCGCCGAGTGTGCGTCCTCTGGCTCGATCCGATGGCGTCGATCGCCGCCTCGACCGGGCGAGCTGCGGCGCCACGGCGACGAGCGGCGCCACGGCGACGAGCGCCGTCACGGCCGTCACCGCCGCTCGTCGTGACGACATGCGTCTCCCCGCAGGTTTGCCCTGATTTCCACCGCCCGCACCCTGCCGACGGCCACCCCGCCTGCGACCCCTGACTGGCAGCCCGGGGGACTCCCCCGGGCTATTCCCGTAGCGCAGGTTCGGGTGCCCACCCGGTGGGTGCCCGCCCGGCGGGGGTGAACGCTTGGCGTTCGACGATCCGCCCGTCCGGGGCACGAATGGTGACGGTGCGCTCGCCATCGACCGCGAGGTGCCAGCCGAGATCGTGGATCTGGTGA
>JBILVB010000139.1:0-9663 GCA_044370695.1 Acidimicrobiales bacterium
CCAAGGCCGATCTCGACGCCTTCGGCGTGGCGCGTGTCGCCGGTGCGCTCGGCCCCGAACAGGTCGCCGCGCTGCGCGCCCGCCTGGTGGAGCAAGCGGCGGCCGAGCGGGCCGCCGGCATCGGCTTCCTCGAGTACGAGGGCGCCAACCAACGGGTCTGGAACCTGCCGAGCAAGGGCAAGGTGTTCCGCGACCTGCTGACGACACCGATCGTGCGGACCCTGGTTCGTCATGTCCTGCAGGGCGATTACTGCCTGTCGAGCCACACGGCGAACATCGCCGGGCCCGGGGGCTCGGCGATGGTGCTCCATTCCGACCAGGGTTTCAGCCCGCGCTCGATCGAGATGGCCCTCACGGTCAACGTCATGTGGATGCTGGCGGATTTCACCGAGGACAACGGTGCGACGCGCCTGGTGCCCGGGTCGCACCGGATCCCGTCCGAACCGCCCCACGACGGCAGCGTCCGGACCGTCGCCGGCACCGGACCGGTCGGCACGGCGCTGGTGTTCGACGGCCGGATCTGGCACGGCACGGGTGCGAACGTCACCGCCGATCAGCAGCGTTACGGCGTGCTCACGTACTTCTGCCGGCCGTGGATGCGCCCGCAGGAGAACTACACGCTGTCCACCCACCCCGACGCGCTCGCCGACCTCGACGACGAACTGCGCGCGCTGCTCGGGTTCCGGGTGTGGCGCACCCTCGGGGGAGTGCACGGTCCCTACGGGATCGGCACGCCGGGCGACGGGCTCGGGTTCCGCACCTCGGGGATGGTCGAACGCCCGACCGAGTACCTGGGGGAACTGCGCCCCTGAGGGACCTCTACGGCCCGACACGGGCGAACGCGTCCACCACGGCGGCGAGTCGGTCGACCGGCGGCAGCGCCACCCGGGCGACGCCGGGGAGGCCGAACGACGTGGCGTCGCGCACCAGCACACCGAGGGGCGCGAGGTCCTCGCGCAGGTCCGGCCGGTGCACGAGCACCCAGTTGACGTCGGTGTCGTCGACCGCGAAGCCGAGCGCGCGCAACGCAGTGACGAACTCGGCGCGCAGCGACCGGATCGACGATGCCCACCCCGGGAGGTCGGTGGTCTCGAGCAGGTGGGGGAGGGCGGCGAGTGCGAGGCCGTTCACCGACCATTCCGGCCGGTGTCGGCGGAGCCGGTCCGCCGAACCCGGGTCCGGGGCGAGGGCGTAGCCGAGCCGCAGCCCGGGGCACGCCCACACCTTGGTGAGCGATCCCAGCCGCCAGCAGCCGGCGTCGCCTCGGCTCCAGCGACCGGTCGCGAGCGGGTAGAAGGACTCGTCCCACACCCGGGCCGATGCGTCGGGCGGCGCGAGCCGTCCGAGCGGGTTCGACGGGTTCGATCGCCAGCGCGGCCCACCCGCCTCCAGCCGGGGCAGGTGCCGGCGGTAGAGCGAGAACTCCGGCTCGACCACGTCGCCGACGCCCTCGAGTGCGGCCACCAGGGCGATCGCCTCGGACCCGCCGTTGGTGAGGACCAACACGGAGGGGTCGGTGCCGAGCACGGCGGCGAGGTGCCGGGAGGCCTCGCGGTCGTCGGGGTACCGGGTCACGAGTTCGGGGTGGGCGGCGACCAGCCGGCCGAGGAGCGAGGCGACGTCCGGGGCGAAGGGATTCATGCTCGCCGAGAGCTCGAGCAACCGTGCCGGATCGAGCCCCAGGGATCGGGCGACCTGGATTGCGTCGCCCCCGTGGGCGCCGGCCACCGGCACCCGCTGGTCTGCCCGGTTCATCGCCGGAGCCCGGCGATCGTCTCGACGAGGGTTGCGACGAAGGCGCCGGTGAGTTCCGGACCGTGGTCGCCGCCGTCGATCCGCCACAACTCGACGGTGCGGCCGGCGGGACAGGGCCAGGCGAGGCGAACCGTGTCCGGGCCGTCGAGCTCACCGGTGGCGTCGAGCGGCGGGCCCGGCGTCGGGGCCGGATCGCGTCCGCAGCCGCCGGCGACGGCCCACGACCGCACCGTCGCTTCGGCGCCCGGGTACTCGGCGGCGAACCGTCCCCCGCGGTAGCCGATCACGGCGTCCGAGGTCCCGTGGACGTGCAGGACGTGGACCGGTGTCGCCGGGGTGCAGGCGCTCCCGGCTCCGGCGAGGCCGGCGACCACGGCGATGCGCTCGGGGTGCTCACACGCCAGTCGGTAGGCCATGAAGTGGCCGTTCGAGTGGCCGAACAGCGACACGCGAGCGGCATCGATGGGGGTGCGGGCGGCGATCTCGTCGATCACCCCGAGCAGGTGGGTCACGTCGTCGACCGGCGTGCCGTCGAAGTTGCAGCAGGCGTCCGTGGCGTTCCAGAAACGCCGGCCGCGGGAATCCGGCGTGCCCTCCGGGAACGCCAGGACGACGTTGCGCGCCAGACCTTCCCGGATGAACAGATCGCGGGCGATGACCTCGTCGGCGCTGCCGCCGTAGCCGTGCAGGACGAGCAGCAGCCCGCGCGGCGTGCTCGCCCCGCCCGGGGTGAACACGGTGACGGGGCGTGCGCCGCCCACGACGAACCGCTCGGGCGGTGACGACGTCGACGGTGTCGGCACGGCCGTGGACGGCGGGAGCGACGCAGGAGCGGTGGCAGCGGTGCCCGGTGCTCGCGGCGTCGGATCCACGCGAACCCCGGTCCCGGCGCACGATCCGAGCAGCACCGCAGTGCCGAGCAGGGCGATCGAGCGCATCGGCGCTCCGTTCTAGCCGGTGGGTCGGTCGGCGGATAGGTTCCCCGCCCGTCGGGAGTGGGAGGGTGCCGTGACATGACGCGACGAGCAGCGCGCAACCCTCGGACCGTCGTTCACCGGTCGGCAGGCCCACTCCGCAACGTGCGCCGTGGTGGCGCGCAATCCGGCACCCGATCCGAGGTGGTCTTCGCCGGCCAGCAGCAGGTGCTCGATCTGCTCGCCGCCGGCGCGCCGCTGGTCGATTCGTTGAACGCCATCGCCCGGATCAGCGAGCAGGCCTTCCCGTCGATGCTCGCTTCGGTGCTCGTCTACGACCCGGAGCACGAGGTGTTGCGCCGCGGCGGCTCGTGCTCGCTGCCGGAGAGCTTCGTCGAAGCGGTCGACGGGCTCCGTCCCGGCCCGCAGATGGGGAGTTGCGGAACCGCTGCGTTCTGCCGGGCCCGCATCGTGTCCGAGGACATCGACACCGACCCGGTCTGGGTGTCGTTCCGGGAGTTCGCCGCCGGCTACCGGATCGTGTCGGCGTGGAGCTCGCCGGTGCTCGGTCCGAAGGGCGAACTGCTCGGGGTGTTCGGCATGTACTACCAGGAGCGCCGGGTGCCCTCGCCGCCCGAGCTCGACCTCGTCGACCACCTGGTGCACCTCGCTGCGATCGCGATCGGACGGTCCCGCCTCGATGCCGCGCTGGAGCGTCGGGCGGCGACGGACGATCTCACCGGTCTCGGCAACCGGGCGCGGATGCAGTCCGTGGCCGAACAGCTCAGCGAGGACCCGATCAACGACGGCGTCGAACACGTGGTGGCGATCGTGGACCTCGACCACTTCCATCTCCACAACCTCACCCTCGGCCAGCGGGGTGCCGATGCGCTGCTCGTCGAGGCGGGCTTCCGGCTGAACCGATCGGCGCACGGTGCGGTGCTGCGCGCCCGGCTCGGCGGCGATCAGTTCGTCGTCGTGTTGCCCGAGCACGGGATCGGTGCACAACGCACCATCGAAGGCGTCCTTTCGGCGATCGCCGATCCGTTCGCCCTCGCCGGAGCCTCGGTCGGTCTGTCGGCGTCCGCAGGCCTCGCCGCCTGGCGGCCGCGCGAGCGGCCCCTCGACGACGCGTTGTTCGAAGCGCTCGAGGCGCTCGGCGAGGCCAAGCGCCTCGGTCGGGCTCGTTGCGTCAGCTTCGGTGACACGGCTCGCACGCAGCTCGCCGGCGAACGGCAGGTCGCCCGGCTGCTGGCCCGCTCCCTGGCCGACGGCGGGGTCGAGCCGCACCTGCAACCCATCGTGCGCCTGACCGACGGGGCCATCGTCGGGTTCGAGGTGCTCGCCCGGTTGGTCGACAGCTCGGTCCCACCCGGGGTGTTCCTGCCCGTGGCCGAGGAGAACGGCCTCATCCACGAACTCGGCCAGCAGGTGCTCGCCTTCGCGAGCCGTGTCGTGGCCGAGCAGCGCGAGCGGCTCGGCCCGGTCCGACTGAGCGTCAACGTCTCGATCCATCAGCTGCTCGCGCTCGACGCCGCCGCCCGGCTCGTCGCCGTGGTCGAGCGACACGGGGTGGCGCCGGCGTCGATCGACCTCGAGGTGACCGAGAGCCACTGGCTCGACGCCGACACGCCGGCCCGGGATGCCCTCCACCAGCTGCGCGAGGCCGGGTTCGGCCTCGTTCTCGACGACTTCGGGACCGGGTACGCCTCGCTCAGCCACCTGCAGCACCTGCCGTTCGAGCGGATCAAGGTCGACCGTTCCTTCGTCGATCAACTCGGAACGGATCGGGGCCGGGCGTTGTGCGAGGTGGCGCTGGCCATGGCCAAGGCCTGCGGGCTGTCCGTCACCGCCGAAGGGGTCGCCGACGCCCGAGCGGCCGAGTCCTTGCGCGACCTGGGTTACGAGACCGGCCAGGGGTTCCTCTGGTCGCCGGCGCTCCCGCTCGTCGAGGCACTGCGGCTGCTGCCGGGCTGATCCCTTGGGGGAGGTGGTGCCGGGCGTGCCACGATCCCGAGCATGTCCCGGATCGCCCGTGCGCTGTGGCGGGTCGTCGAGCCCTACCACCAGCTCGCCTACCGCTCACCCGAAGCCGTCGAGGCGTACACCGCCGTCGGCCTCGACCGCCCCGAGCTGCAGTACTTCGGCAGTCGGCTCGCCGCAGCGGGGCCGGTCTCGCTCCCGGTCGCCGTCGCGGTCCTCTACGGCTTCAGCCCCGACTACGTCGGCCGTGCGGTGCCCGAGGTGTGGGAGCGGGCCCCGGCAGCGGTGATCAGCGAGGCCCGCTGCCGCGGCGCCGACCGCACGCTCGTGCGCGTCCTGGGTGCCGACGTCGCTCGGGGAGCAGCGATGGCCGCCGCGGCGGCGCTGGCCCGATCGGCGGCCGAGGCGGCCGATCTCCCGGCCCGGCCGCTCGCCGCAGCGCACGCGTCCCTGCTGTGGCCCGACGAGGCGCACCTGGTGCTGTGGCACGCCTGCACGATCCTGCGCGAACACCGCGGTGACGCGCACTGGGTGGCAACCTCCGCGGCCGGCATCGACGCCGTCGAATGCCACCTGCTCCACGCCGCCGACGGGGCGATGCCCGCCGAGTTGCTCCAGCGCGTGTCGGGATGGGGCGACGAGGCGTGGCAGGCGGCCGTCGAGCGGCTCCGCAGCCGGGGTTTGCTCGCGCCCGACGGCCTCGCACTCACGAATCGCGGGCAGGCGGTGAAGCTGCAGATCGAGCATGCGACCGACGCCGCGGCCGCCCGCCCGCTGGCCGCGCTCGGCGGGGACGGGTGCGAGACGCTCGCCGGACACCTGCGGCCCTGGGTCCAGGCCATCAGCGACGCCGGCGTCATCGGGGCGTGGAAGCTGCGCGAGGAGCTCTGGCGCGACCTGCCCGATCCGGCGTGAGCACGCTCACCGACCGGCTCGAGCTCGTCGCGCTCGGCGACGACCGGTTCCGCTCGGCCCACGACGTCGAGGGCCCGCACGTGTTCGGCGGCCTGCTGCTCGGGCAGGCGCTGCGGGCCGCCGCGCTGACGGTGCCCGACGCCGTCCCGGCCCGCAGCCTGCACGCCTCGTTCCTGGTCGCGGGTACCGGGGGCGAGCCGCTCGTGCTGGCGGTGGAGCGCACCCGGGACGGGTCGAGTTTCCGGACCCGCCGGGTGGTGGTCACCCAGTCCCGGGGGCCGGTGCTCGTGCTGACCGCCGATTTCCACCGGCCCGAGGACGGCGTCGAGTACGAGCAGGCCCCCACGCCCGGCGTGCCTTGGCCCGACGGGCTCGGGTCCGGGCGCTACGACAACCCGCTGGTCGAATCGCGCGACGTGCCCGTCGGCGCGGTGCCCGGCGCTCCGGCGCATGCCCGCCATGCCTGGTTCCGGGTGGTCGACCCGCTCCCCGACGACCCGGCCTGGCATCAGCACGCCCTGGCCTATCTCAGCGATCACGGCCCGACGCGCGCCGCCCGGGAGCCGCACGCCCATCTCGCCGACGACGCCCGCCGCCAGTCCGTCACCCTCGACCACAGCGTGTGGTTCCACCGCCCGGCGTGCCTCGACGGCTGGCTGCTGAGCGAACTGGTGCCGGTGGCGACCGGGCGCGGCCGCGGCCTGGCCACCGGGTCGCTGCGGACCGCCGGCGGCGCGCTGGTCGCGACCGTCGCGCAGGAGGTGCTGCTGCGCACCCGGCCCGGGTGAACCGGAACCGGCTCAGTCCGTCGGGGTCTCGAGCCGCCCGTCGGCCCGGCGGGCGAAGCGGTCCGGCGCCGAGCCGTGGATCGGGTCGTCGGCCGGCCACGGCCAGCCGCCGAACCCGGTGCGCTGGTAGTCCCGGAAGGCCTGCTCGATGCCGGCCCGATCGTTCATGACGAACGGCCCGTACTGGGCGACCGGCTCACCGATCGGGCGGCCCTGCAGGACGAGGACCTCGGCCGCCGCAGCACCGGCGGCGACCGTGACCGGGCGGCGCGGCTCGACGACCGCCGCGGTCGACACCGGAACCGGCGTGGACCCGAGGCGGACCCCGCCGGCCACGACGTAGAGCACGCGCACCGTTGCGTCGTGGGTGGCGGGTGGCAGGTCGCACTCGGCCCCGGGCGCCAGGGTGAGGTGCCAGATGGCGACGTCGCTGTCGGGCCGGGCCGCCCACGACGCCGGCGGCGGTGCCGGGGCCCGGCGGTCACCGAACGAGCCGGCGACGACCGTCAGCGCCGCACCGGCGTCGGCGGCGACGGGCATCGTGCCGTCCCAGAACATCGAGAAGTACGGGTCGGCCATCTTGTCGGCGCGGGGCAGGTTCATCCAGAGCTGGAAGAAGTCCCCGGTGTTGGGTCCGGCGGTGTCGAGCAGGGGAAACATCTCGGCGTGGACGATGCCCGACCCGGCCGTCATCCACTGCACGTCGCCGTCGCCGTAGCGGGCCGCCGCGCCGAGCGAATCGGCGTGGTCGATCAGGCCGCGGCGCACGACGGTGATCGTCTCGAAGCCCCGGTGCGGGTGCTGCGGGAACCCGGGCACCGTGCGTCCGTGGTACATGCTCCAGCCGTCGCGCCCGCTGAAATCGCTCCCGAGGTCACGACCGGCGAGGGAGGCCGCCGGCCCGAAACAGCCGTCGCCGGCCGGGTAGGCGTCGAGGTGATGGACGCAGAACAGGAACGGGTCGACGGTCGGCCACGGGCCGGCGCCCAGCGGGACGGTCTGCAGGACGGGATCCACGGCACCCGAGGCTACGGGTGCACCGGCCCGATCACGGCGTGCCCGACACCACCAACACCTGGCCGGTCACCCACGACGACGCCTCCGAGGCCAGGTAGACCGCCGCGGCGGCGAAGTCCTCGTCGCGCCCGAGGCGCCCGAGCGGCTGGCGGGACGCCAGCTTGGCGTACTTGGCGTCGTCGAACCCGGAGGACTCGTCGTAGTCCTCGGTGCGGGTGTGGCCCGGCGCGATGGCGTTCACCCGGATCCGCCGGGGCGCGCATTCGAGCGCCAGGGTCTGCGTGAGGTGGTTCACCGCCGCCTTGGCCGCGCAGTACACCCCGTGCCCCGGGCTGCCCTTGGCGAACCCACCGGTGGACGACAGGTTCAGGATCGTGCCCCCGTCGACGAGCACGGTCTGTGCCACCACGCTCGCCATCCACACGGCGGTGAGGTTGCGGTCCACGATCGTGTGCCAGGACTCCTCGGTGACCTTGGGCAGCACGGCCATCGGCTCTCCCTGCAGGCCGCCGGCGTTGTTCACCCAGGTGGTCACCGGACCGAGTTCGGCGGCACGAGCTGCGAGGTGCTCGAGCGCAGCGCGGTCGGTCACGTCGGTCGGCACGGCGATCGCCCGCCGTCCGAGGGCGTCGATCTCGCGAGCCACGGTGTGCAGCGGGTCGGGGCGACGGCCGGCGAGCGCGACGTCGCACCCGGCGGACGCGAGCCCGAGCGCGATCGCACGGCCGATCCCGGTGCCGCCCCCGGTCACCACGGCGACGCCGCCGTCGAGGCGGAACAGCGACAGCACGTCGAACGAACCGGTGATGGTCATCATCCCTCCAGCAGGGTCTGTGAACGGGCCCACAACCGCTGCATCCCGGCCACCCAGCGATCGGTGTCGCCGGCCTTGCGGCTCATGAAGGTCTGCATCTCGGGGTGGGTGAGCACGAGGAACCGGTCCTCGGTGACCTGCGCGACGATGCGCGCCGCGGCCTCGTCGGCGGCGAGCACCCCGCCCCCGCCGATCACGGCGGCGGCCTTGTCGGCGTCGCCGCCGGTGCCGGCGCGCAGCATCGGGGTGTCGACCGCGCCGGGGCAGATGCACGACACCCGCACACCCTGCGCGCCGTAGGTGATGGCGAGCCATTCGGCGTAACCCACCGCGGCGTGCTTGGTGGCGGCGTACACCCCGTCGCCGAGGCTGGTGAGGATCCCGGCCATCGACGCCGTCGTGACGAGGTGCCCCTCGCCTCGGGCCAGCCATCCCGGCAACAGCGCACGGGTGGCGTAGACGTGGGCCATCACGTTCACCTGCCACTGCAGCTCCCACACGGCGTCGGCCGCCTCCGGGCCGCCGCCGCCGGAGACCCCGGCGTTGGCGAACCAGAACGTGATCGGACCGTGGGCGGCCTCGATCTCGTCGACGAGCGCAGCCGTCGCCGCGGCATCGGCCACGTCGAGGGCACGAGGGATGACCGTGCCGGTCCCGGTGAGCCGGGCGGCGAGTGCCTCGACCCCGTCGGTCCGCAGGTCGGTGGCGACCACCGCCGAGGCGCCGGCGGCGAGCAGCGCCCCGGTGAGCGCGCCGCCGATCCCACCGGCTGCACCGGTGACCACGCACAGCCGGCCGCGGGGGTCCATCAGGCGCTCCGGCCCGGGCCGTCGGCGCGGCCCGGGGTGAACCGGACCGGCACCGATTCGAGGCCGAGCACGAAGTTCCCCCGGCGCATCGGCAGCGTGTCGTCGGTGGCCAGCTCGAGATCGGGGAGACGGCGCAGCAACTCCTCGAACAGGATCCGCAGCTCCAGCCGGGCCAGCGGTGCACCGAGGCAGTGGTGGCGACCGTAGGCGCCGAAGGCCACGTGGTCGTTGGGGGAGCGGGTCACGTCGAAGCGGTACGGGTCGGCGAACACCGCCTCGTCACGGTTGGCCGACGGGTACAGCAACAGGATGCGGTCGCCCTCGCGGATGGTGAAGCCATCCACCTCCACGTCGGCGGTGGCGGTGCGGTTCATGTTGCGCACCGGGGTCGTCCAGCGCAGCATTTCCTCGACTGCGCTCGGCACGAGCGAGGGGTCACGGCGGACCCTGGCGAGCTGCTCGGGGTGGGCCAGCAGCGCCGCCAGCCCGCCGGAGATGACGTGCCGGGTGGTCTCGTCGCCGCCGACGAGCACGAGCATCGTCTCGAAGATGAGGTCCAGGTCGCTCAGCGGCCCCGACTCGTCCTCGGCGTTGACGACCAGGCTGACGAGATCCTCGCCCGGCACGCCGCGGCGTTCGGACACCTTGCCCATGATGTACGCGATCCA
>JBILVB010000029.1:0-30520 GCA_044370695.1 Acidimicrobiales bacterium
GGCGGCGAACCGCCCGGCCACGATCGTGCCCGACGGGCCACCCGGGACCGCGGCGGTGCGGCGCGCCTTCGTGCGAGACGGACGCCTGCTGTCCATACCGACCGTGCGCCACAAGCGTCTCGTGGTGCTCGACCTGCTCGCGCAGGAGTTCGAACCCGGACGTCGCTACCGCGAGACGGCCGTGAACCTCATCCTCGGCCGGTGGCACGCCGACACCGCAGCCTTGCGGCGGTACCTCGTCGACGAGGGTTTCCTCGATCGCGCCGACGGCGAGTACTGGCGAGCCGGCGGCACGGTCGAGGCCTGAGCCCGTCGGTGCCCGGCTCCGGCCGTCCTCCTACGCTTCCCCCGTGCGCACGTGGTACGAGCGGCTCGGCGTCGCCACGGATGCCACCCCCGACGAGGTCCACCGCGCGTACCGGCGCCTCGCACGGCGCACCCACCCGGATGCACCGGGCGGCGACGCCGCCCGCATGGCCGAACTGAACGAGGCGTGGCGGGTGCTGTCGGACCCCGTCCGGCGCGCCCGCTACGACGCCGAACTGCGCGCCCGCGCATCGAGCGTCGACGACCCCTTCGACGACCCCGTCGACGGGGCGGGGGACGGCGCTGCGGGTGGGCCGGGACAGGGGCCGCGGCACGGGCCCGGCCGCCGGCGATTCCCCGTGTTCACCGTGCTCGCGCTGGTGACGGCGGCCGTACTCTTCGTCGGCTCGGCCTATGCCCGCCGGGACCCGGGCGCACCCGCCCCCGTCGACGGCGTGATCGAACCCGGCTCGTGCGTCCAGATCCTGCCCGGCGACCTGGTCGAGGAGGTCCCCTGCGCGGGTCCGCGGGCCGGGACGGCATCGGCCGTGCTGCAGCCCGGTTCGGCGTGCCCGAGCCCGACCGGTGCGTTCATCGACCGCCGGCTGCGCATCGTGTGCGTCCTGCCGGGGTGACGGGCGCGAGCCCCGATGGTAGGTTTCGAGGCCCCGGGCGTTTAGCTCAGTCGGAAGAGCGCCACGTTCACACCGTGGAGGTCATGGGATCGAGGCCCATATCGCCCACTTCGGCCCCGCCGTTGGCGGGGCCGTTGCGCGTTCTCGCCCCGCCCAACGCTGCTGCACCGACCGGGCGTCGATCCACGGGGGCTGCGCCGGGGACCGGTACCGTTCGCCCATGGTCCCCCGTTGCGAGCGCCCCGAGTGCTCGCAACCCGCGGCCGTGCGCTGGGGGTTCGACCCGCGACGGCTACTGGTCTGGCTCGACCGTCCAGGAGACGACGGCTCGATCGATCACGGCCTGTGCAACACCCACGCCCAGCGGTTACGTCCCCCACGCGGCTGGTGGCTCGACGACCGCCGACTCGCCCAGCCGGCGCTGTTCCCCGACTTCACCGCCGACTCCGAGACACCCGACGCTGCCGATCCGCGCCGTCCGGCCCGTCCTGCCGAGGAGGAGTCCGACCCGGCCGACGACGAGCGGTCCGACGACGGCAGCGGGGCCGTCGCCCGGGGCAAGGGACGGCGCCGCAAGCGCCGGGAAGCAGCCCGCCAGCGGGCCCAGGCCGCCCAGGCCGGCACCGACGAACCCCTTCCGTTCACCCCCGACTCCGGAGCACCCTGACCACCGATGGACCCGATCACCTTCACGTGCCCCCGCTGCCGCACCGACCACGTGGGCCGCTTCTACGGACCGTGCAGCGCGTGCCGAGACGAGCTGCGCGCCGCGCTCGGGGGCGAGGCGCGCCGCGTCGAGGTCGCCGCGTACGAACCGAAGATGAACGTCACCCCCAACGCCGTAGCGCTCAAGGAGTGACGTGCGCCAGGTCGTGGTCCACGAACTCCCCGCCTCCCCCGAGTCCGTGTTCGCCTGGGTCGAGGATCTTTCGCTCTACCCGGCGTGGATGCCGCTCGTCACCCGGGCCGTTGCAGAGCCGGCCGCCGAGCCGTCGGCCTGGGCGGTCGAGCTGACCGGCCGCCTCGGTCCGCTCGCGCGGTCCAAGCGGCTGCGCATGGCGCGCGTGCGCCACGATCCCCCCCGTTCGGTCCGGTTCGAGCGGGCCGAACGTGACGGCCGGTCGCATTCGGCCTGGGTGCTGGGCGCCGAGGTCACCCCGACCGACACCGGTGCTCGGCTCGTCGTCGAACTCGTCTACGACGGCGGCCTGTTCGGGCCGGTGCTCGAACGGCTTCTCGCCGATCAGGTCGAGACCGGCCGGCGGCGCCTCGCCGACGCCGTCAGCAGCGGGCCGCCGTCAGGAGCTGCCGGGAGCCGATGAGCGTCGCGCCGTGGCGCCGGCGTGCCGCCTCGCGCACCGCGCCGTCATCGGTGGCGACGACCACCGGGATCGCCGTTGCGAGCGCAGCCAACAGCTCGAGGATCATCTCGTCGGCGCTCACCCCGGGCGGGCTGAACGACACGCGGACGTGTCGGCGACCCGACGGCCCGGCCGCCCCGAGATCGGCCCCGTCGAAGACCACCTCGACCTGCGTCCCGAGCCGGGCCTCGAGCGCCTCGAGGGCGTCGAGCAGCCGCTCTCGTTGCACGGGCAACGACTCGCCCGGCCAGCCGAGTTTGGCCACGTTGTAGCCGTCGACGAGCAGGATCACCCCGGGCATGGCCAGCCAGGCCCGGGCCAGCTCGGCGGAGTCGGCCGGCAGCCCGCGCACGACCGCGAGGGGCACCCGGCGGCGCTCGCGGGGACCCGCCGACGGTGCGGGAGCGGGCGCGGGTTCGAGCAGGGCGCGGGCTCGCTCGACGGCCGCGGCCAAGCTCACGACCGCGTCGTCGATGACCTCGAGCGCGCGGTCGACCGCCACGATCGGAGCCACCGCCGGAGCCGCCGGCACGCGCGCCACCGGCGCGGCCCCGGCCTCGAGCGCCGCCGCCCGCTCCAGCACTGCCGCCCGCTCCGACGCCGCCGCCGCCTGCTGCTCGGCCGCTCGCAGCCGGCGCTCGAGCCCGCGACGTTCCCCCTCGGACCCCGCCAGCGCCCGCTCGAGCTCGGCTGCGCGCCGCTCGAGTCGCGCGACGGAATCGGCCCGCGCTGCGAGCTCGATCGTCGCCGCGGCGAGCTCTGCGGCGACCCGCTGCGCAGCCTCCTGCGCGGCCGCCAGCCGACGACGGGCGCTGCGTTCGGCGCGCGCGTCGAGGGAAGCCGCCCGGGCGGCATCCTGTTCGGCCACCAGCGACGCGAGTTCGGCCTCCCAGCCCGGCGGGCGAGCCAGGTAGAGCTGCGACGGCCGGCCGAGCAGGTCGGCATTCACCGTTGCGGCCAACCGTGACCGGAGCGCGTCGTCGGCGTCGAGCACGCGGCGCACCACCGCGAGCGCCGTCGTGGGCAGCTTCTGGAACCGGGCCAAGGGGCGCAGCGCCGCCGGGAGCGGGACCGACGCCGGCGGGCGAGCGGCGGCGACGACGGCGGCGAAGGCCAGCTCGAGGGCGGGTCGGATCGCCTCGTCGGGCACCCGGGCTCCCTCGTCGGCCATGGGCGGGATGCTACGGCCCGGATCGGCGAGCACCCCGAGGGTTCCGTCGGCGACGCCCGCCGGAACCGCGCCCTCCCCGAACTTCGTACACCCGTTCGCTACGGTGGGCCGGGTGCAACGTACGTTCGACGATCTGGGTACGCCGTTGGCCGAGGTCACCTTCTGCGTGGTCGACGTGGAGACCACGGGCACCAGCCCCGCCACCGACGCACTCACCGAGATCGGCGCCGTCAAGGTGCGCGGCGGGGAGATCATCGGCACGCTGCAGACGCTGGTGAATCCCGGTCGGGGCATCCCGCCCGAGATCACCTACCTCACCGGCATCACCGAGGCGATGACCGCACCGGCCCCGCGGATCGCCGCCGTGCTGCCCACGCTCGCCGAGTTCCTCGAGGGCACCGTGATCGTCGGCCACAACGTCCGTTTCGATCTCTCCTTCCTCGACGCTGCGCTCACCGCCGACCACCGGCCCCGCCTGGCCAACCCCGTCGTCGACACGTGTGCCCTGGCTCGCCGCCTGGTGCGCGACGAGGTACCCAACTGCCGCCTCGGCACGCTCGCCGAGCGCTTCCGGCTCTCCCACAAGCCCACCCACCGAGCGCTCGACGACGCCCTCGCCACCATGGAACTGCTCCACCTGCTTCTCGAACGGGCCGCCCGCCTCGGTGTGCTCGGCCTCGACGATCTCCTCGCGCTCCCCCGCCTCGGCGGCCACCCACAAGTCGGCAAGCTCCGCCTCACCACCGACCTGCCCCGCCGGCCCGGCGTCTACCGCTTCCTGGGCGCGAGCGACGACGTGCTCTACGTGGGGAAGGCCACCGACCTGCGCCAGCGGGTCCGTTCGTACTTCTCGGGCGACGACCGCCGCCGCATCGGCGGTCTCCTACGAGAGGTGCACCGGATCGACCATCTCGCCTGCGCCACCACCCTCGAGGCCGCCGTGCGCGAGCACCACCTGATCCGCCACCACCGCCCGCGCTACAACGCGCTCGGCAAGGGCGATCGGGCGAACTCGTACGTCCGGTTCGATCCCACCGCCGCGTTCCCCCGCGTCGTCGTCGGGCGCAGCCCTGGCACCGCGCCCGCCGTCACGCTCGGCCCCCTGCCCACCGGCCTCGCCGGCCAGGTGGTCGACGCGATCGAGTCGGCCTTGCCGCTGCGACGCTGCACGTTGCGGCCCCGGGCTGGCGGGCCGCCGCTGCGGGAGGGTCCGTGCGCTCCGGCACGGCTCGGGGTCGCGAGTTGCCCGTGCTCGGGAGGCGCCGACGCCGCCGGCTATGCCGCCGTCGTGCGCCGCACCCTCGATGCGTTGCAGGGCCGCCCCGAGATCGTGCTCGAGCCCCTCGCCGAACGGATGCGCCTCCTTGCGGCCCAGGAGCGGTTCGAGGAGGCCGCAACGGTGCGCGACCGGGCCGAGGCCTTCGCACGCGTCGTGCGCCGCCAGCGCCGCGTCGATGCGCTGCGCCGGTCCGGGCGGTTGCGGATCCACGTCGCCGACGGCGGGGGTGCGGAACTCGTCGGCGGGCGACTGGTGGCGTCGTGGACTGCGCCCGGCACCCAACCAGGCCTGGTCCTGCTGGAGGGCGACGTCCCCGAGTCCCCCGATGACGACGAGCTCTCGTGTGTAGGCGCCTGGCTCGATGCCGAGGCCGGTCGGGTGCGCATCGACACCTGCGACGGCCTCTTCAGCTCCCCCGTCACCCGAGTGCCCTCGTTCCAGCCCCGCCGCAGCCCGATCTCCGGCCGCTGACCGCCCCTCGCAGGCCCCGCGTCAGCTGCGGTTCGAGCGTTCGACGAGGCGATCGAGCGTGGCGGCCGCCGAACCGGTGTCGATCGTCTCCCCCGCCAGCCGTACGCCGTCGGCCAGATCGTCGACGCGTCCAGCGACGAGCAACCCCGCCGCTGCGTTGAGCACGACGATGTCCCGGTGCGGGCCGCGCTCACCGGCGAGCACGGCTCGTGCGAGGCGTGCGTTCAGGGCCGGATCGCCGCCGCGCAGGTCCGACGCGCTCGCCCGGGCCACGCCGAGGTCGCGCGGGTCGAGGATCCAGTGGGTGACCGACCCGTCGCGCAGGTCCCAGACGTTCGACGTCGTCGTGGTGGTCAACTCGTCGAGGCCGTCGTCGCCGTGCACCACGAGCGCCCGCACCGCCCCCCGGGACTGCAGCACGCCGAGCATCTTCGGCGCCATCCGGGCATCGGCGACCCCGAGTGCGTACCGCCGCACCCGTGCCGGGTTGGCGAGCGGGCCGAGCAGGTTGAACGCCGTCGGCACGCCGAGCTCGCGCCGGGTCGGGCCGGCGTGGCGCAGCGCCGGGTGGAAGCGCGGGGCGAAGCAGAACCCGACCCCGGTCTCGGCCACGCACGCTGCGACGGTCACGGGGTCGAGTTCGATGCGCACCCCCAATTCGACGAGCAGGTCGGCCGCACCACAACTCGACGACGCCGCCCGGTTTCCGTGCTTGCACACCGGCACCCCGGCCCCGGCGACCACGAGCATCGACAGGGTCGACACGTTGATCGAATGGCTCCGGTCGCCACCGGTACCGACGATGTCGACCGCGTCGACGCCATCGGGCAGCACCACCCGCTCGCCGGCGGTGAGCATCGCATCGAGCATCCCCGACAGCTCGCTGATCGACTCGCCCTTCATGCGCAAGGCGACCACGAACCCGGCGATCTGTGCGGGCGTGGCGTTCCCTGCGAGGATCTGGCCCATTGCAGCCCCGGCGAGCGAGGCGTCGAGATCGTGCCCGGCGATCAGCGAACCCAGTACGCCGGACCAGCCACCGACGGCGTCGAACGGTTGTGATTCCACAGGCCGGTCAGGCTACCGGCGAAAGCCCGCCGCCCTAGGCGCTGCGGCGGCGTTGGCGCACGATGCGCCGTCGCTCGCGCTCGGTTGCACCGCCCCACACGCCGACCTTCTCCCGGGCGGCGAGCGCGTGCTCCAGGCAAGCCTTCTGCACCACACAGCGGCCGCAGATCTCCTTGGCCGCGTCGGCTTCCTCGTCGGTCTCCGGGTAGAAGATCTCCGGATCGAGGCCTTTGCAGGCGCCACGATCCAGCCAAACCAAACGGGAAGCTGCCACGGTTGATCGCCCCTCGAAGTCGACCGTTCGAGGCGCAGACTACGACCGGACAGGCCATTGTCAAGGGGACACGCTGGGATTTTCCCGAGTGTTCGACGCCGGGACCGGCCTCAGGCGGTCACCTCGATGTCAAGGCGCTGTCCCTTTCCGGCATGGCTGTTCGCCCCGAACGCGATGTTGCACACGAGCACGTACTTCCCCGGGGTGACCGTGACCGTGCCCTTGGCCGTGGCGTTGGCCGCGAAGCGGCCGACGACCGGCTGGAGCGCCCCGGCCGGCAACTTGTCCTCGAGGATCGCGCCCGAATCGCTCTTGGGCAGGGCGGCGTAGGAGTCGCCCTTCACGATGTCGAGCTCGTGGTTCGCGGTCCCGGCGTTCTTGACCACGAACTCGATCGTGCCCGCCTTGATCTTCGTCGGCGCCTCGATCGACCACTCCTTCAGCACGACGTCCACCGAGGTGGCGGCGCCCGCAGTGGTGGCCTTCGTCGTGGCCGCAGCGCTCGTTGCCGCCGCCGTCGTGGCCGCAGCGCTCGTTGCGGCCGCCGCCGTCGTGGCCGCAGCGCTCGGTGCGGCCGCCGCCGTCGAGCCGGCCGACGTCACCGAGGTCGCCGTCGTCGCACTCGACGACGAGTCGTCGCCGCAGGCGGCGAGCGCCCCGGCCACGGCGACGAGCATCAGCACTGAACGTCGAACCACGACATCCTCCTCGAGACGGTGTACCCGACACGCTAGGCGTGAGCACCGGTGGGACCCGGGGTCGGAGGCCCGAGTGGGGGATACGGTCGCACCGCATGGAGACCCTGTTCGGCCTGCCGGCGCATCCGTTCTTCGTCCATGCGCCGCTCGTGTTGTCACCGCTCGTTGCGCTCGCGGCGATCGCGATCGCCGTCCGACCCGTGTGGCAGCGCCGGCTCGGCCTCCCCGTCGTGGCTGCGTCGTTCGTGGTCCTCGTCGCCACGTTCCTGGCCGGCGAGTCCGGCGAGGCGCTCGACGAACTCCTGCAGGGCACCGCGGCCGTGCGCGAGCACGAGGAGCTCGCCGACACCACGCAGGTGCTCGTGTTCGGGCTGTTCGTCGCCCTCGGCGCCCTGGTCGGCATCGGGCGTCTCGTCGCCCGCCGGGCCGAGGCGCCGTCGTGGGGTCGCCCGGCACGCCTGGGCCTGTCGACGCTCACCGTCGTGCTCGCCGTCGCCTCCGCCGTCTGGATGGTGCGCACTGGGCACTCCGGTGCCGAGTCGCACTGGACCGGGGTCGTGCCGTCGTGACCCGGGTAGGGTCCGTCCGGCCCGCAGTGCGCGGGGGCGGGGAGCGATGAGCGACACAGAACCGGTTCCGCAGCGACGCCGACGTAGCGGGCGCACCGATGCCCCCCGCACCCGGCTGCCCGAGCAGCGCCCGTGGTCGCAGCCCCGGATGCGGTTCCGGCCGACGGAGGTCGTCTCCGCCGACGAACTCGAAGCGATCCACGACGCGTCGCTCGACATCCTCGAGCGCATCGGGATGGACTTCCTCGATCCCGACGCCCGCCGATTGCTCGCCGACGCCGGCGCCGAGGTCGACTCGCACTCGGCCCGGGTGCGATTCGACCGGCACTGGGTGCTCGAACGCATCGCCTCTGCGCCGCGCGAGTTCACGTTGCACGCCACGAATCCCTCGCACCACCTCCGCATCGGCGGCGACTGGATGGCCTTCGGGTCGGTGGCCAGCGCCCCCAACGTCGCCGACCTCGACGGCGGCCGGCGCGTCGGCAACCGGCACGACTACCAGAACCTGCTGCGCCTCACCCGGATGCTCAACGTCGTGCACCTGCTCGCCGGGTACCCCGTCGAGCCGGTCGACGTCCACGCCTCGGTGCGCCATCTCCACGCGCTCTACGACGCTGTCACCCTGTGCGACAAAGCGATCCATGCTTACTCGTTGGGGACGCAACGGAATCTCGACGCGCTCGAACTGGTCCGCATCGCCCGCGGCATCGACCACGCCACGCTCGACGCCGAACCGTCGGTGTTCAGCGTCATCAACTCCTCGAGCCCGCTACGCCTCGACGCCCCGATGCTGCAGGGAATCATGGCGTTCTCGGCCCGCAACCAGGTGATCGTCATGACCCCGTTCACGCTCGCCGGCGCCATGGCCCCGGTGACGATCCCTGGCGCCCTCGCCCAGCAGAACGCCGAAGCCCTCGCCGGGATCGCCTTCACCCAAGTGGTCCGGCCCGGCGCGCCGGTGGTGTACGGCGGGTTCACCTCCAACGTCGACATGCAGTCCGGGGCGCCGGCGTTCGGCACCCCCGAGTACCTGAAGGCCGCCATGGTCGGCGGGCAGCTCGCGCGCCGGTACGGCGTGCCGTACCGGTCGTCCAACGCCTGCGCGGCCAACGCCGTCGATGCCCAGGCCGCCTACGAGAGCGTGTTCTCGCTGTGGGGCGCGGTGATGGGTGGGGTCAACCTGCTCATGCACGGGGCGGGCTGGATGGAGGGCGGCCTGCACGCCAGCTACGAAAAGATGATCCTCGACGCCGAACTGCTCCAGATGGTCGCTGCGTTCTGCGACCCGATGCCCGTCGATGCCGATTCCCTCGCCGTCGACGCCATCGCCGAGGTCGGCCCCGGCGGTCACTTCTTCGGCGTCGGCCACACCCAGGCCCGGTTCCGTACGGCGTTCCACCATCCGATGCTGTCGGACTGGCGCAACTACGAGACCTGGGCCGAGGCCGGCCGTCCCGAGGCCGCCGGCAAGGCGAACCGGGTGTGGAAGGAACTGCTCGCGGCGTACGAGCCCCCGCCGATGGACGACGCGGTGCGGGCCGAACTCGACGATTTCGTGGCCCGGCGCGTCGCCGAGGGCGGCGTGCCCACCGACTACTGACGCAACGAAAGAGGACCAGAAGGTGAAAGCGCAGACCAGGGTCGTGGTGATCGGCGGCGGCGTCGTCGGGTGCAGCGTGCTCTACCACCTCACGAAGGCGGGCTGGACCGACGTCGTGCTGATCGAGCGCCGGGAGCTCACCCACGGCTCCACCTGGCACGCGGCCGGCGGGATGCACACGCTCAACGGCGACCCCAACGTGTCGAAGCTGCAGCAGTACACGATCGAGCTCTACAAGGACATCGAGGCCCAGTCGGGTCAGAACTGCTCGATCCACCTCCCCGGCGGTCTGATGCTGGCCGACACCCGCGAACGCCTCGACTGGCTGAAGATGGCCGTCGCCCGTGGCCGATACCTCGGCATGGACCTCCAGATGATCACCCCGTCGGAGGCCAAGGCGGTGTTCCCGCTCATGGAGGAGAAGTACTTCGTCGGGGCGCTGTACGACCCGGTCGAGGGCCACGTCGACCCGACGGGGGTCACGAACGCCTACGCCATCTGCGCCCGCCAGGCCGGCGCGGAGATCGAGCGCAACAACGCCGTCACCGACCTGCGCCAGCGCCCCGACGGCACCTGGGACGTGATCTGCGAGCGGGGCGAGATCCACGCCGAACACATCGTCAACGCCGGCGGCCTGTGGGCCCGTGAGGTCGGCCGGATGATCGGCATCGAGTTGCCGGTGCTGGCCATGGAGCACATGTACCTGGTGACCGAGCCCATGCAGGAGGTCGCCGACAACATGGCGCGCACCGGGCGCGAGATGCCCATGGCGCTCGACTTCGCCGGCGAGATCTACATCCGCCAGGAGCAGGGCGGCATGCTGATGGGCACCTACGAGCAGGCCTGCGTCCCGTGGTCGCCCAAGCGGACCCCGTGGGACTTCGGCGCCCAGTTGCTCACCCCCGACCTCGACCGGATCTCGCCCTCGCTGGAGATCGGGTTCCGCCACTACCCCGCCATGGCGACGGCCGGGATCAGGTCGGTGATCAACGGGCCGTTCACCTTCTCGCCCGACGGGAACCCGCTCGTCGGACCGATCCGCGGCATCCGCAACTGCTGGGTCGCCTGCGCGGTGATGGCCGGCCTCAGCCAGGGCGGCGGCGTCGGCCTCGCGCTCGCGACCTGGATGACCGAGGGCGACCCCGGCATGGACATCTGGGGCATGGACGTGGCCCGCTACGGCGATTACGCGACGCTCGCCTACACCAACGCGAAGGTGCGGGAGAACTACAGCCGCCGGTTCCGCATCACCTTCCCCAACGAGGAACTCCCCGCCGCCCGGCCGCTGCAGACCACGCCGGTGCACGACCGCTTCGACGCCGCGAACGCGGTGTGGGGCGCCGGGTTCGGCCTCGAGCACGCCCTGTGGTTCCAGGAGCCGGGCAAGGCCCCGGTGGAGGACGTCACCTTCCGGCGCTCCAATGCGTTCCCCGTCGTCGCCGAGGAGTGCCGGGCCGTGCGCGAACGCGTCGGGATCACCGAGATCTCCAACTTCGCCAAGTACCGGGTCTCGGGCCCCGGTGCCGCGGGTTGGCTCCAGGGGTTGTTCACCAACACGCTCCCGCGCCTGGGCCGCATCATGCTCACCCCGATGCTCAACCCGGCCGGGCGGATCGTCGGCGAGTTCTCGGTGGCCCGAACCGCACCCGAGGAGTTCCACGTCTTCGGCTCGCAGGCCGCCGAGGTGCACCACAGCCGATGGTTCCTCGCCCACCTCCCCGCCGACGGCTCGGTGCGCTTCGAGGTGCTCGGGCTGTCGCTCGTCGGTCTGTCGATCGCCGGGCCCCACGCCCGCGAGGTGCTGCAGGCGGTGACCGACACCGACCTGTCGAGCTCGGCGTTCCCGTTCATGACGATCCGGAGCATCGACGTCGGCATGGCGCCCGTGCGTTGCGCCCGCATGACCTACACCGGCGACCTCGGCTACGAGTTGTGGTGCGCGCCCGAGTACCAGCGCTACCTGTACGACGTGCTCACGGAGGCCGGCGAGGCGTACGGCATGCGGCCCTTCGGGTTCCGTGCGCTCATGTCGCTGCGGATCGAGAAGTCGTTCGGCACCTGGTTCCGCGAGTACCGGCCGATCTACACCGCCTGGGAGGCCGGCTACGACCGCTACCTGAAGTTCGACCACGAGTTCGTCGGCCGCGCCGCTCTCGAAGCCGAGCGCGACGGCGGGGGTCCCGCCCGCAAGCTCGTCACCCTGGTCGTGGACCCCGACCCCGACGAGCCCGCAGACGTCATCGGCGACGAGCCGATCTGGCACGGCGACACGGTGGTCGGCTGGGTCACCTCCGGCGCGTATGCGCACTACAGCCAGGCGTCGGTGGCCCTCGGCTACGTGCCCGCAGCGCTCGCGACCCCCGGCACCACGGGCTTCGAGATCGAGATCATCGGCAACCGGCGACCCGCCCGGCTCCAGACCGAGCCGCTGTTCGACCCGGCCGGGCGCCGGATGCGGGACTGACGTGCCCCGGTTCGTGCTCGACGGCCGGCCGCTCGAGGCCCTCGACGGCGACTCGATCGCATCGGCGGTGCTGCGCGCCGGGGCCGAACCGGCCCACGGCGGCACGCTGTGCCTCGCCGGTGACTGCCCGAACTGCGTGGCCGAGGTGGACGGCGTCGCCTGGGTCCGCACCTGCCAGACCCCCGCGCGGCCCGGTGCCGTGGTCCGTCGCCAGCCCGCCGGGGCAGCGCCCGCCTGGGGCCCGCACGCCAGCGCCCCGGCGCTCGGCGTCGACCACGTCGAGGCCGACGTCGTGGTGATCGGCGGCGGCGCGGACGGTCGCGCGGCGGCCGGCGAGGCCCGGGCCCAGGGTCGCGACGTCCTGGTGATCGATGCGGCCGACGGCGAGGAAGCCGTCGCCATCTTCGACGGCCCGCTCGTCGTGGTCCGAACGTCCTCGGTCGTACGCCAGATCCACGCCCACGAGGTCGTCGTCGCGACCGGCGCGGCCGAGCTGCACCCGACCTGCCCGGGCAACCGCCTGGCCGGCCTGTTGACCGTCGGCGCCGCCCGCACGTTGCAGGACCGCAAGATCCCGGTGCCCGGACCGGTCGTCGGGGTCGGCACGGTCCCGGAGGGCCTTGCCGACGTGGTCGTCCCCGGCTGGCCCGTGCGCTTCGAGGGCACCGGCCGGGTGCAGGCCGTCGTCGTCCGGGCCGCCGACGGTACGGAGTCGACGCACGAGGCCGGCACCGTCGTGCTCGGACTCGGGCGGGCCCCGCGCGACACCCTCGCTCGTATGGCGCCGACGGCCGCGGTCCGGGCTGCCGGCGCGGCCGCCTCGCGCGTCGAGCTACCCCCACCACCCACCGACGGAGTGATCTGCCCGTGTTCCCGGGTCGAGGTCGCCGATCTCGACGGTGCCTGGGCGCGCGGGTTCCACCACCTGGAGCTGATGAAGCGGGCGACGCTGTGCGGGACGGGCACCTGCCAGGGCGCGGTGTGCCAGCCCCACCTGCGGTCGTTCGTGGCCGCCCGCGCCGGTGAGACCCCTGCGCCGTTCACCGCCCGACCGGCGGTGCGGCAGCTCACCGTCGGCGAGGCCGCCGCCGGAACCTTCCCCGATCCGTTCCGCCGCACGGCCCTCCACGACGAACACCTTCGGCTCGGCGCCACGATGGACCGCTTCGGTGGCTGGTGGCGACCCTGGCACTACGGCGACCCGGTCGCGGAGTACTGGGCGGTGCGCGAGGCGGTGTCGCTCGGCGACGTCTCGACGCTCGGCAAGCTCGTCGTGTCCGGACCCGACGTCGTCGAAGCCCTCGAACGGGTCTACCCCACCACCATCGGCGACCTTCGGCCCGGCCGCTCGCGCTACGTGCTGCTGCTCGACGAGCGAGGCCACGTCATCGACGACGGCATGGTGTGCCGCGACGCCGATACCCGTTTCGTGCTCACGTTCACGTCCTCCGGCGCCGCCAACGCCGAGGCGTGGCTGCGCGACTGGTTCGAGTCGTGGGGGCTTCGGGTGCACGTGCTCGACCGAACGACGTCGCTCGCCGCCATCAACGTCACCGGCCCGCTCGCCTCGGTTTTGCTGCAGCGCTGCGGCCTCGACGACCCGCCCCGATTCCTGCAGCACCGGCGGGCGAGCGTCGCCGGCGTGGACTGCCACGTGATGCGCCTGTCGTTCACCGGCGAGGCGAGCTTCGAGCTCCACACCGCGGCACCCGACGCCCCCGAGCTGTGGCGGACCCTGCTCGACGAGGGCCGGGCGCTGGGCGTCAAGCCGCACGGGCTCCAGGCGCTGTTCGGGCTCCGGCTCGAGAAGGGCCACGTGATCGTCGGCCAGGACACCGAGCTCGACACGACACCGGCCCGCATCGGGATGGACTGGGCGGTGAAGCTCGACAAGGGCGACTTCCTCGGCCGGGATGCGCTGGTGCGACTGGCCCGCGGGCCCGACCGTCGGCGCCTGGTCGGGTTCACCATGGACGGACCGGCTCCCCTTGAAGGCACGCCGATCCTGCGCGACGGCGCCGTGCAGGGGCACGTGACCTCGTCGTTCACCTCCCCGCTGCTGGGGACGGCCGTCCTGCTGGGCTGGTTGAAGTACGGCTGGTCCGACGTCACCGAGGTCACGATCGACGGGCGGCCCGCCTCGGTGCGCCCCGCGCCCTTCTACGATCCGGAGGGACGCCGTGCGCGGGCCTGAGCCGATCCGGGCGCTGCGGGTCGTCGCCACGCCCGCCGCCCTCGACACGATCGGCGTGCCGGTCGGCGCCCACGTCGTACGGCTCGCGCCCGACGATGCACTCGTGGTGGGTGCACCCGACGTCACCGTCGCCGATCCCGACGCGATCGTCGAGCGCGACGACGGCTGGGTCGTGTGGTCGCTCACCGAGCACGACCTCGCAACGGTGATCGCCCCACGCGTGCACTGGCCCCTCCCCGCCGTGCGGCCTGCCGTGGCACCGGGGCTGGTGGCCGGGGTGCCGGCGGTGCTGCGGTTGCACCAGGAGTGGTCCTGGCTGCTGTGCAGCGCGGTGTTCGCCCACGAGCTGGCGGAGCGGTTGCGATGAACGAGTTCGTGGAGACCCTGCTCGACCTGACCTGGCACGAGCCGCGCCGGGCCTACGACGTGGTGATCATCGGCGGTGGTGGGCACGGCCTCGCCACCGCGTACTACCTGGCCACCCGCCACGGCATCACCGACGTCGCCGTGATCGAGGCGGACTACCTCGGCTCGGGCAACTCGGGCCGCAACACCACGATCATCCGGGCCAACTACGGCATCCCGGAGTCGATCCGGTTCTACCAGCGGTCCGTCGACCTCTACGCCTCGCTCGAGGAGGAGACGGGCTGCTGGATCATGCACGCCACCAAGGGGATCCTGTGGCTGGCCCACACGGTGACCGGGGTGCGGGCCGAGCGGGCCAGGGCGATGCTCAACACCGAGTGCGGCGCGGCGACGACCTACGTCGGTCCCGACGACGCGAAGGCCCTGTGCCCGCAGCTCGACCTGAACGGGGGTGGCCGCTACCCGGTGCTCGGCGGCTCCTACCACCACTCGGGGGCGACGGCCCGCCACGACCGGGTCGTGTGGGCCTTCGCCCAGGGCGCCATGCGCGCCGGCGTCCACGTGCTGCAGGGCACGCCGGTGACCGGGCTCGTGACCGACGGCGACCGGGTCACCGGCGTACACACCCCGAACGGTCCGATCTCGGCCGGCGTGGTGCTGTCGGCCGTCGGTGGCCACGCCACCACCGTGGCCGGCTGGGCCGGGGTGCGCCTGCCGATCCGTACCCACCCGTTGCAGGCCTTCGTCACCAACGGCTTCGCGCCGGGCCTCGGGCCGATCGTCAGCTCGACCGAACTGCTCGTGTACGTGTCGCAGACGGCCCGGGGCCAGTTGCTCTACGGCGCCGAGTTCGATGCCCAGCCGACCTACGCCCGCAACACCTCGTTCGACACCTGCCAGTCCGTCGCCCGCAAGATGGCGATGCTCCTTCCCTTCACCGAGAACCTGCGGATCCTGCGGCAGTGGACCGGCCGCTGCGACGTGTCGGCCGACTTCTCCCCGATCATGGGCGAGACCGGTGTCGACGGGTTCCTCGTCTCCACCGGCTGGGGCACCTGGGGCTTCAAGGCCATCCCGGCCGGCGGCGAGCAACTCGCGGAGCTGATCGCCACGGGGCGGACGCCGGCCCTGATCGCCCCGTTCGCCCTGTCCCGATTCGCCGAAGGCCACACGATGGCCGACCAGGGTTCGACGGGGACGCGCTGATGATCCGGATCGACTGCCCCAACTGCGGCGCCCGCCCCGTCGAGGAGTTCCGCTACGGCGGCGAGCCGCCCTCGGTGCCCGAGCGGATCACCGACCCCGATGCCCGCAACGTCGACCACGTGTGGTTCCTCGACAACGTCGACGGCCCGGTCACCGAGCGCTGGTACCACCTCGCCGGCTGCCGCCGCTGGCTCACGCTGCGGCGAGACACCTCGACCGACACCGTGCTCGCGCCCGACGACCGGGCGCTCGGGGTCCATCCCGACGACGGAGGCCACTGATGCGCTCCACCCTCGCCGAGCTCCTCGCCACCGGACGGGTGTTGCTCGCAGACGGCGCGACCGGCACGAACTACTTCCGCATGGGGCTCACCTCGGGCGAGGCCCCCGAGCGCTGGAACGTCGAGCATCCCGACCGCGTCCGGTCGCTGCACCAGGCCTTCGTCGACGCCGGGGCCGACATCGTCCTCACGAACACCTTCGGCGGCAACCGACACCGGCTCAAGCTGCACGGCGACGAGCACCGGGTCCACGACCTGTGCGCCCGGGCGGCCTCCATCGCCCGCGAGGTGGCCGACGCCGCCGACCGACCGGTCGTCGTCGGCGGCTCGATCGGCCCGACCGGCGAGCTGTTCGTCCCGCTCGGCGCGCTGCACGAGGACGAGGCGGTCGACGCATTCGCCGAACAGGCCGCAGCGCTGCGCGACGGGGGCGCAGACGTCGCGTGGATCGAGACGATGTCGGCCGCCGAGGAGGTGCGAGCCGCCCTGCGCGGCGCGCATCTCGCCGGCCTTCCGGCCATCGCCACGTGCTCGTTCGACACGGCGGGCCGCACGATGATGGGCCTGCTCCCCGCGGCGTTCCCCGGCGTGTTCGAGGGCCTGCCCGCCGCGCCCCTCGCGATCGGGGCCAACTGCGGCGTCGGTGCGAGCGACATCCTCGTCACCATGCTCCACCTCGTGCCCGCCTCGCCCTACCCGGTGATCTGCAAGGGCAACTGCGGTATCCCACGCTTCGAGGGCACCGAGGCCGTCTACTCCGGTACACCGGAGCTGATGGCCGACTACGTGCGCCTCGCCGTCGACGCCGGGGTGCGCATCGTCGGCGGGTGCTGCGGCACCTCACCGGAGCATCTCGCCGCCATGCGCGCCGCGCTCGACGCCCACCGGGCGGGGCGTGCGCCGTCGGTCGACGAGGTGGTCGCCCGCATCGGCCCGCTCGTCAATCAGCCGCCCGAGGCGAACCCCGCCGCCGGGCGCGAGCGGCGGCGCCGCCGGGACGCCTGACCGACCGGCGCTCGGGCATCGTGACCACCGCATCGAGGTGCGGGGTCGGGGCCGACGCGTGCGGGAAGGCCATCGCCGCCACGAAGTGCTCCTGGAAGCGGGGCTCGATCGCCGTTTCCACCTTGCGGATCCGCCGCGCCGTCGTCGCCATCTCGGTCCGTTCGGTCCGTGACAGCAACGCCTGCAACGCCCCGACCCCGGCCGAGTTCCCCACGGCCCGCACCCGGGCGACGGACACGTCGGGGACGAGGCCGAGCACCAGCGTGCGCAACGGATCGAGATGGGCCCCGAACGCCCCGGCGAGGAGCACCTCGTGCACCTCGGGCCGTCCGGCCTCGTCGAGGAGCAACTCGATGCCGGCCCGCAGTGCAGCCTTCGCGAGTTGGATCGCCCGAACGTCGTGCTGGGTCACGCACAGCCGGACGTCACCCCGCTCGAACAGCACGTAGGAGAAGGTGCGCCCGTCGGGCACCACCCGGGGGGTCCGCGCCGTGCCGTCGATCGTGCCGTCGGCGTCGATCACCCCGGCGAGGAACAGCTCGGCGATGGCGTCGACGATGCCCGAACCGCACACCCCGGCGATCGGCACACCAGCGGACGCCTCGGCGAAACCCGGCTCGTCGGACCACGGGTCGCACCCGATCACCTTGACCCGCGGCTCGAGGGTCACCGGGTCGATCCGCACCCGCTCGATCGCTCCGACGGTGGCCCGCTGCCCGCACGACAGCTGTGCGCCCTCGAACGCCGGGCCGGTCGGGCTCGACGCCGCCCAGAGTCCGTGCCGGTCGCCGACGACGATCTCCGCGTTGGTGCCCACGTCGACGAGCACCCGCGTGCCTTCGGCGCGGTGGGGACCCTCGGCGAGGACTGCGGCGGCCGTGTCGGCCCCGACGTGACCGGCGAGCAAGGGCCCGGTCTCCACCTCGGCCCATGCGAGCCCGAGGTCCAGCGCGGCGGCCGGCAGGCGCACCGGATCGGCGACCGCCGGGGTGAACGGCGCCATCCCGAGCGGGGTCGGGTCGAGCCCGAGCAGCAGGTGATGCATCACCGGGTTGCCGACGACGACCACCTCGAGCACCTCGTCCGGGCGGGCAGCGACGCCCGACAGCAACGCTGCGGCCAGGTGGTCGAGCGCCTCGCGGACCGCGGTCGTCAGCGGGGCCGGGCCGTGCTGCATGGCGTAGGAGACCCGGCTCATGAGGTCCTCCCCGAAGCGGATCTGCGGGTTCATGCGCCCGGCCGATGCGAGCACGGCACCGGTCCCGAGGTCGCACAGGTGTCCCGCCACCGTGGTCGAGCCGACGTCGAACGCGATGCCCAGGGCCCGGTCCTGGAACCCCGGCCACACCGCAGCGAGGTGCGGCGGCCGGACGCCGTCGGTGCGCACGGCGACCGTGAGGGCCCCGGTGGCTACCGCGGCGGGGAGGGCCAGCAGCACGGCGAGCGGGGTCGGGCCGAGGTCGGGATGGCGGTCGGCGAGCGCGTCCCGAACGACGGTGTCGACGGCGGTGCCGTCGTCGACGGCCACCTCGAGGTAGGCGAGGTGCACGGTGGGGTCGATCCGCAGGTCCCGGAGCAGCGGCACAGCGTCGAGGTCCTTACGCACGACGGGTCGGTGGACCTGCGAGTCGGGGGGCACGTCGATCGTCACGTCGACCCCGACCGCAACCGCGCATCCCAACCGGCGACCGGGTGCGAGCGGACCCCGCCGAGCCACGTAGGCGAGTTCCGTCGCAGACCACGGGCCGACCGCCCCGGGTGTCGGGATCACCTGGCACCGGCCGCACACCCCTCGTCCACCGCACACCGAGTCGAGATCGACCCCAGCTCGCCGGGCCGCCGCGAGGACCGAGGTGCCTTCCGGGACCTCGACGCGCGCCCCGGCCGGGGCGAACACCACGAGCGTCATCCGACCTCGGGCGCCGGCCCGCCGACCCGCCCACCCCTCGGCCCACCGGTCCGCCCGTCACCCGGCTCGTACCCTCCGACGGCAGCCAGGCTGCGCAAGCGGTCGCGGTCGTAGGCGGCCTCGATGCGGGCGGCCTCGGCCGTCGCTTCGGCCTCGAGGTCGGGGCCGCACGGCCGGGCCTCGCGCCGCCACTGCTGCACGTACTCGGTGGCGGTGGTGAGCCCGGCCACCATCGCCGCGTGGTCGATCGACCCCTGGAAACGCCGATGGAGCAGCACCTGGTGCTTGGCGCGCCCGGCCTGGGCGTTGACCTGGGCCGGGATGTCCCGCCACCAGATGACGACCACCTGCGGCGACCGGCTCACGCGACCCCCTCGCCGACGAGCGGCAGCAGGGCCTGCCGGAACGGCGCGTCGCCGACTTCGCGGACCTCGAACGCGAGGCCGAGGCGCTCGGCCGCGCGCCGACCGAGCGCGACCAGGTCGTCGGTGGCGACCGGCACGACGAGCACGACCCGCCGGTAGTGGGCGAAGTACGCGTCGCGAAGCTCGGGGTGGCGGTCGAGACCGAGGCCGCCGACGACGAGGGCGTCGAAGGCCCGGGCCAGGAACTCGGTCAGGTAGAACGTGCCGGGCTCCTCCTCGGCCAGAGCGGCGAACACCGCCGGTGAGGCGATCACCTCGTAGCAGTGCGCCCCGGCGAGCCGGCGGGCGCCGTGCCGCTCGAGCACGGGCTCGAGCTGCCCGCCGGTCCCGCAGTCGGCGTAGGCCACCACGGCGCGCCGGCCGGCGACGCCGTGTCGTACGAGCGCCTCGTCGACCGCAGCGGGGATGCGCTCGGGCCGGTTGTGCAGACCGGCGGGGAGCAGGACCACGTCGACGGGCAATCCGTCGAGCGCGCTGCGCAGCTCGCGGACCAAGGCCGCGCAGCCCACGACGAGGGTCCGCTCAGCCGGCGCGAGCCCGCTCACGACGCTCCCGGACCAGCCGGGTGGCCGTCTCGGCCGCCACCGACGCGTCCCGGCAGTAGGCGTCGGCACCGACGGCGCCGGCGAACTCGGCGTTGAGCGGGGCGCCGCCGACGAGCACGACGACCTCCTGGCGAAGGCCCTTGTCGACCAGGGCGTCGATGACGACCTTCATGTACGGCATCGTCGTGGTGAGCAACGCCGACATGCCGAGGATGTCGGGCTGGTGCTCGGCCAGGGCGTCGAGGAACTCGGCGGCGTCGGTGTTGATGCCGAGGTCGATCACCTCGAAGCCGGCACCCTCGAGCATCATGCAGACCAGGTTCTTGCCGATGTCGTGGATGTCGCCCTTCACGGTGCCGATCACGACCTTGCCGATCGGTTCGGCGCCGGTCTCGGCGAGGAGCGGGCGCAGGAGCTCCATCGCCGCTTTCATGGCGTTCGCCGCGAGCAGCACCTCGGGCACGAACAGGATCCCGTCCCGGAAATCGATCCCGACGACCCGCATGCCTTCGACGAGGGCCTCGTCGAGCACCGCGGTCGCCGACCATCCCCGGCCGAGCAGGATCGTGGTGCCCTCCACCAGCTCGTCGAGCAGCCCGTCGTACAGGTCGTCACGCATCTGCAGGACGAGCTCGTCGTCGGCCAACGCGGACAGGTCGATGTCGTCGCCCTCGTCCTCGCTCACGCGTCCACCTTTCCGGGCGACCGCCCGCACCGTCATCGTTCGCGCTGCCCGCCGGAGGTTACAGTCGGGCGGATCCGGTGCCGGGTTCGCACGGTCCCGGTCGACCCGAATCCCAGTGGGGGGACTGCGCAATGGACCGTTTCCGCCGTTTGGACCTCGCTCGTCACTCGATGAGCGAGCTCGAGAACGACACCGTCGATGAGTACCTGCGCGGCAACCTGAACCGCCGCCAGTTCGTCGCCCGAGCCAGCGTGCTGGGCATGTCCGGCGGGCTCGTCGCCTTCCTCGCCGCCTGCGGTGACGACGACTCGACCACCACGACCACCAAGGCGGGCGCCACGACCGCCGCCGGGGCGACCACCACCGCGGCCGGGGCGACCACCACGGCGGCGGCCAAGCCCGGCGGCACCATCAAGATCGGCGCCCCGGCGCCGTCGGCCTCGATCGATCCGGTCAAGGTCGGCGACCTCGGCGGCCTCATCGTCCTCTACCAGGTGGGCGACTACCTGACGTTCTCCGGTTCGGACCTCGTGCTGCGGCCCGGCATCGCCGAGAAGTGGGAGCCGACCGGCGCGAAGGACGGCAAGGAATGGACGTTCACCATCCGCCAGGGTGTCAAGTTCCACGACGGCAGCCCGCTCACCCCCGACGACGTCGTCGCCACCTTCGACCGGCTCGCCGATCCGGCCAGCAAGTCGAACGCGCTGTCGGTGTTCAAGGGCGTGCTCACCAAGGGCAACGTGAAAGCGAGCGGGCAGAACGTCGTGTTCACGCTCGACGCACCCAACGGCAACTTCCCGTACCTGGTGTCGACCGACAACTACAACGCCATCATCGTGAAGAAGGACTACGCCGGCGACTTCGAGACCAAGCCGATCGGCACGGGCCCCTGGAAGCTCGAGAAGTACACGCCCAAGCAGGGCGCGAGCTTCGTGCGCAACCCCGACTACTGGGGCACCAAGCCCACGTTCGACCGCGCCGAGTTCACGTACTACGCCGACGAGGCTGCGCTGGTGCTCGGCCTGCAGTCCGGTGCGATCGACATCGCCCACGCCGTGTCGATCGCCGGCGGCAAGCCCCTCGCGGGCGGCTACTCCCCGAACCTGATCAGCTCCACCGCCCACCGGCAGATGCACATGCGGGTCGACCAGGACCCGTTCAAGGACAAGCGCACCCGCCAGGCGATCGCGCTCACCTTGAACCGGCCCGAGATCGTCAAGGGCCTGTTCGACGGCAAGGCCGACCTCGGCAACGACAGCCCCTTCGCTCCCGTCTACCCCTCCACCGACAAGTCGGTGGCCCAACGGGCCCAGGATCTCGCCAAGGCGAAGTCGCTGCTCGCCGCCGCCGGCCAGGACAAGGGCTTCGACATCCAACTCAACGCGATCAAGGCCCAGGAGGTCCCGGACTACGCGACGCTCGTCCAGAACGCCGTGAAGCCGTTGGGGATCAACGTCAAGACGGTCGTCCAGGACGCCGGCGAGTTCTACGGCGACGCCGTGTTCGGCAAGTCCCCGTGGCTCGACGCCACGATGGGCATCGTCGACTACGGCCATCGCGGCGTGCCCAACGTGTTCCTCGGCGCCCCGCTGCTGTCGGACGGCACCTGGAACTCGGCCCACTTCAAGAACTCCACCTACGACGGGCTCGTGAAGGACTACTTCTCGGCGCTCGACGTGTCGTCGCAGAAGGCCGTGGCCAAGAAGATCCAAGAACTGCTCCTCGACGAGACCCCGATCGTGTTCGCCTACTTCTTCAACTACACGTCGTGGTCGAAGAAGGACGTGACCGGCTACGGGATCACCGGCATGGGACAGATCGACCTGACCAAGGCCAAGAAGGGCTGACGGACCGCTCGACCGGACGGGGAGAGGTCCACACGAGATGGGTCGATTCCTGCTGCGGCGGCTCCTGTCCGCCGCAGCGACCCTCCTCGTCCTGTCGGTGGTCGTGTTCGCCTTCCTCAACGTCCTGCCCGGGAATCCGGGGAGGGCGATCATGGGCAATCTGGCCGACGAGGCCGCAGTCCAGGCGCTCAACGAACAACTCGGCTACAACGATTCGCTCCCGACGCGGTACTTCCGCTGGGTGGGTGGCGTGCTCCAGGGGGATTTCGGACAGTCGTACGCCTTCCAGCGTGACAACGGCCCGTTGATCTGGGATGCGTTGTTCGAGTCCTCGAAGCTGGCGCTCATGGCGTTCAGCATCGTCGTTCCGCTGTCGCTGGCCGGGGGCGTCGTCGCCGGCCTGCGCAAGGGCCGGGCGACCGACCGCACGATCTCGACCGTCGGCCTGTCGGGCATCGCCATCCCCGAGTTCGTCTCGGGCCTGCTGCTGGTGTTCCTGTTCGCGATCACGTGGGAGTGGTTCCCGGGCCAGGCCCGGGCCGACGAGGGCGCGAACGTCCTCGAGCAGGCGTACCACCTCGTGCTGCCGTCGCTCACGCTGGTGATCGTGCTGTTCGGCTACATCGCTCGCATGGCCCGGGCCGGCACGATCGACGCGCTCGAGAGCGACTACACCCGCACCGCCACGCTCAAGGGGCTGCCTCGCTCGACCGTGCTGCGGCGCCACGTGCTGCGCAACGGCCTCGTGCCGACCGTCGCCGTCGTCTCGACCCAGGTCGGCTACCTGATCGCCGGGCTCGCCGTCGTCGAGACCACCTTCGTGTATCCCGGTCTCGGGAGCCTGATCATCCAGGCGATCCCCAAGAAGGACTTCCCGTTGCTGCAGAGCGCGATCCTCGTGGTGGGCATCATCTACATGGTCTCGACGCTGCTCGGTGATCTCGTCACCGCAGCGCTCAACCCACGGGTGCGCCTCGGCGGCGACGGATGACGACCTCCGTGCCGTACCCCGCCGAGGCGCCCACCCGGCGCCGCTTGCTCACGCTGCGCACGGCGCTGCGCTCACCGGTGTTCCTCGTCGGGGCGGCGATCCTGGGGTTCTGGGTGCTGTGCGCGTTGGTCGGCGAGCGGTTCGCCCCGTACGACTGGTCGGCGACCGACCCGCTGCAGAAGAACCTGTCGCCGTCGTGGGACCACTTCTTCGGGACGGACCGTCTCGGGCGCGACGTGTTCTCCCGGGTGATCGTCGGTGCCCGGGACGTGCTCACGATCGCGCCGGCCGCCACGGTGCTGGGCACCGTGGCCGGCACGGCGATCGGCCTGCTGACCGGGTACCTGCGGGGCTGGGTCGGCCAGGCGCTCGACCGACTCAACGACTCGTTCCTCGCACTGCCGTTCCTCCTCGTCGCGCTGGCGTTCGTCGCCGCCCGCGGTCCGTCGTCGACCACGGTGGTACTGGCGATCGCGGTCGGATTCACCCCGATCATCGCCCGCACCGTGCGGGCCGCGGTCCTCGTCGAGCGCGAGCGGGACTACGTGGTCGCCGCGCGCCTGCGCGGTGAGCGCGCCCCGTACGTCGTGGTGGCCGAGATCCTGCCGAACGTGCTCGGCCCGATCCTCGTGGAGTTCACGGTCCGCCTGGGCTACGCCATCTTCGCCGTATCGACGCTGTCGTTCCTGGGGGCCGGGGTCCAGCCCCCGTCGCCCGACTGGGGCCTCGCCGTCGCCGAGAACCGGGGGTTCTTCCAGCTCTACTGGTGGCCGGTGCTGTTCCCGTGCTTGGCGATCGCATCGCTGGTGGTGGCGATCAACCTCGTCGCCGACGCCCTGCGGGAGGCCACGTCGTGACCGCCGCCCTCGACGTCGACGGTCTCGACGTCTCCTACCGCGTCCGCCGCCGGTGGGTGCCCGTGGTGCGCGACGTGTCGTTCTCGGTGCCCGCCGGCGGGGCTTACGGGCTCGTCGGCGAGTCCGGGTGCGGGAAGTCGACCGTGGCGCTCGCCGTCGTGCGGTACCTCGCTGCGAACGGCCGCATCGACCGAGGCCGGGTGTCGATCGCCGGGACCGACGTCAGCACGCTCGGCACGGCGGCACTGCGCGCTCTGCGGTCGCGGACCGTGTCGATGGTGTACCAGAACCCGATGACGGCGCTGAATCCCTCGATGCGGGTCGGGGACCAGGTGGCCGAGGTGTTCGGCGTGCTCGGTATCGGGCGTGCCGAGGCGCTCGAGCGGTCGCGGGCGGCGCTCGAGCGGGTCGCCATCGCCGATCCGGGCCGGGTGCTGCGGCGGTACCCCCACCAGCTCTCCGGGGGGATGGCCCAGCGGGTCGTCATCGCCATGGCGCTCGCCAAGGACCCTGCGCTGCTCGTCCTCGACGAGCCCACCACCGGTCTCGATGCGACCGTCGAGGCCGAGGTGCTCGAGCTGGTGAACGCGCTGCGGGCCGAGTCGGGCACCGCCGTGCTGTTCATCAGCCACAACCTCGGCGTGATCCGCCGGATGTGCGACCGGGTCGGGGTGCTCTATGCCGGCCGCCTCGTGGAGGAGGGTGAGGCCGCTCGGCTGTTCGAGCACCAGCGGCACCCGTACTCCACCGGCCTGCTGCGGGCGATCCCCCGGGCCGGACGGGTGAAGGCCGACGGTGCCCTCGACACGATCCCGGGGTTCCTGCCCGACACCCCGGGGGCGCTCACCGGCTGCACGTTCGCCGAGCGCTGCGCGCTCGCCGACGACCGCTGCCGGAGCGAGGAGCCGCCGCTGTCGACCGACGCCGACGGGCATCGGAGCCGGTGCTTCCACGCGGAGCGGGCCGCCGGCCTGCCTCGCACCGCACCGGCCACGGCGTTGCCGGTGCGGCCCCCCGGACCTGCGCTCGTCGAGGTCCGCGACCTGTCGAAGACCTTTAGCCAGGACGGTCACCCGCTGCGGGTGCTGCGCGACGTCGAGCTGACCATCCGCGCCGGCGAGACCCTCGGCCTCGTCGGAGAGTCCGGGTCGGGCAAGACCACCCTCGCCCGGGCCATCGTCGGGATGCTCCCCGTCGACGCAGGCACCGAGATGACCCTCGACGGCGCGCCGCTCCCGGACCGCACCTCGGCGCGATCCGCCGAGCAGCTCCGCGCCGTCCAGATCGTGTTCCAGAACCCCGACGCCGCACTGAACCCGTCCAAGTCGATCCGATCGATCATCCGCCGGTCCGTGCGCCGGCTCGGCGGCGGCGCCCCCGGCCCCCGCACCGAGGAGCTCGCCGCCGCCGTGCAGCTGTCGAGTCGCTACCTCGATGCCCGCCCGTCGCAGCTGTCGGGCGGGCTCAAGCAACGCGTCGCCATCGCCCGGGCCTTCGCCGGCGCTCCCCGCCTCGTGATCTGCGACGAACCCACCTCGGCGCTCGACGTGAGCGTGCAGGCCGCCATCGTGAACCTGCTCGACGACCTGCAGCGCTCGACGGGCGTGTCGTACCTGTTCATCAGCCACGACCTCGGGGTGGTGCGCTACCTCGCCGATCGCATCGCCGTGCTGTACCTCGGCGAGGTCATGGAACTCGGGCCCGCGGCCGAGGTGTTCCGAGGACCGCACCATCCCTACACCGAGGCGCTGCTGTCGGCGGTGGCGAGCGTCGACGAACCGGCCCGGACGCGTATCCGCCTCACCGGCGAGATCCCCTCGCCGGGCGACGTTCCGCCGGGATGCCCGTTCCAGACCCGTTGCCCCCGGCGCCTCCCGGGCACCTGCGAGCACGAGCGACCGCCCCTGCGCGAGCTGTCCGGCGACCATCTCGTGCGTTGCCACCTGCCCCTCGACCAGCTCGGCGGCGGCTGACCGGTCACCTCGGCTGGGCGGGCAGCGTCATCAGGTGGCGGCGAGCTCGTCGCGCAGACGCCGCACCAGGCGGGTCACCTCGGTCGGCTGGACCACCGCAACGCGCACGAGGTCGTCGAAGGCGGCGATCAGGGCCCGGATCGGTTCGGGGGCGGTGAACACGAAGTACTGCTGACCGAGGTAGACCGCCGCGCGCTTCACGCCGTAGATCGACACCGGCGCAGCGAAGCGGTCGCGGGCGTCGAACAGGAACCATCGCACGCTCGGGTAGAGCTCGTCGACGAGGTTGACCAGGTGGTCGAGTTGGTGCAGGCGCCGGCGCCGGTCGAGCGTTCGCCACAGGCCTTCGCCGCGCGCGAAGCCCTCCAGGGTCTGCACGGTCGTGGCGCACTCCATGTCGGTGCCCGTCTCCCGGATCACGGAGAGGCGGTCGGCCGAGATCTCGATCTGCTGGGCCGGTGAGGTCGAATCCCAGCGGGCGACCTCGTGGCGGATGACGGCATCGGTCTTCAGCAGGTCCGGAAGCGTCGAGGGGACGTAGCGGATCTTGGTTCCCGTCGCCTCGACGAGCCAGCGCGACAGCCGCTCGTCGTCGGGCGTGCGCGCCCCGGGCTCGATGCGCGGTTGCTCGGCCACGATGTCGGCCCGCACGCCACCCACCTCGGACCGCCCGAGCAACCAGTCGATCGACACCTCGGCCAAGGTGGCGAGCGCGAGGAGCGTCTCGGTGCGCGGGAGCCGGCGGTTGCCGGTCGACAGGAGCTGCGACAACGTCGAGCGGTCCACTCCGGCGGCCTCGGCGAACGCGCTGCGGCTCGACCCGGTCCGGGCGATCGTCTCGGCGAGACGGGTGCGAAAGACCGCCACCATCGATTCGTTCACGCAACGACTGTAGCGGTGACGAAACATCTGGTGGTCAGCGGTGCGCGAACGCCGCATCCGAGGTGCAAGTCCACGTTGTCGACCCGCAGGCCGCAGTCCACCATGGGGACGCCGACACGAGGAGGGGCATGACGGCGGTCGCAGCAACACGGGGGCGCCTGCTGCGCAGCCGCGGCGAGTGGCGCACCGTCGTGGTGATCGTCGCCGTGTACGGCGGATGGCTCGCCGCCGTGGCCGGTCACCGGATCCTGCCGTGGTGGGTCACGGCCGCGCTGTTGGCGTGGTTCGGCGCGTGGCACCTGAGCCTCCTGCACGAGCTCTGCCACGGCCGGCCGTTCCGCCGGGACCGGTGGAACCTGCTCGTCGGGTCGGTCCCCGTGACGCTGTGGATCCCGTTCCGTTCGTTCCGCACCTCCCACCTGCGCCACCACGACAGCGAACTCGCCGACCCGATCGACGATCCGGAGTCCTTCTACACGTCGGGCGCTGCGTGGTCTTCGGCCGGGCCGGTGCGGCGCGCCGTGTTGCGCGCCAACCGCACGATGGTGTTCCGGCTCGTCGTGTGGGCCGCCCTGAGCCCGGTGACCGTCGCGATCGGCGAGGTGCGCGCCGCCTGGCGCAACGATCCCGGGGCCCGGCGCGCCGTCGGCGAGCACGTCGTCGGCGCGGCCGCCGTCGCCGCAGTGGTGACGGTGAGCGGGATCCCGTGGTGGCTCTATCTCCTCGGCGCGGTCTACGGCGGTCGGATGCTCAACCTCGTGCGCTCCTTCGCCGAGCACCGGTGGGTGCCCGGGGACGCGCCCCGAACCGCGATGGTCGAAGCGGGTCCGGTGATGAGCCTGTTGATGCTCAACGTCAACCTGCACCTCGCCCACCACGCCGAGCCGTGGGTCCCGTGGTTCGAGATCCCGGCGGTGGCGACCAGGATCGGCGCCGCCGAGCAGGCGGCGGCCGGCGCGGGGCGCTACCGCGGCGGCTACCTGGAGGTGTTGCGCCGCTACGCGTTCAGTCCCCTGGACAGCCCGCGCTATCCCGGGTCCTGACGGGTCAACGACAGGCGGCGATCAGCGCGCGCACGTCGTCGAGCGTCGGGGGTACCGGGGCGTTGCGGGTGACGGCGTCGGCGAGGCAGTCGTGCGCGATCACCTCGGCCGAGGCGTCGTCGAGACCGAACTCGCTGAGCCGTCGCGCCGTCCCGACGCTGGCCGACAGCGCCGCCACCGCCTCGATCGCCGCGTGGGCGTTGTGGCCGTCGGAAGCACCGATCTCGCCGACCCCGAGCGCGAGGGCCAAGCGGGCGTAGACCGGGGTGCACACCGGCAGGTTGAACCGCATCACCTCGGGCAGCAGCACGGCGAGGCCGGCGCCGTGGGCCACGCCGAGCCGAGTCGACAGCGCGTGGCCGATCCCGTGACAGGCCCCTTGGCCCGTGCCCGTCGCCATGGCGACGCCCGCCAGGTGGGAGGCCATCGCCAGCTGGCTGCGTGCCTCGAGATCGGCGCCGTCGGCCACCGCCGCCGGCAACCAGCGCCGCACCAGGTGTGCGACCTGCAGGCAGAGCCCGTCGGCGTACTCGTTGCGGTTGCGGCTGCTCATCGCCTCCACCGCGTGCGTCAGCGCGTCCATGCCGGTGTTCGCCGTGGCCCCCGCCGGCACACCGGCGGTCAACGCCGGGTCGAGCAGGGCGAGGCGGGGCAGCGCGCTCGCGTGCCAGGGGTAGACCTTCGCCCCGAGCTCGGGGTCGGTCAGCACCCCGAAGTCGTTCGTCTCCGAGCCCGTGCCCGAGGTGGTCGGCACGCACACGACGGCCAGGGCATCGACCCGAACCTCGGATTCGAGCGCCCGCACGGCAGCGACGTCCCGGCCGGCGGGGTTGGTGGCGAGCATCGCGAGCGCCTTGGCGGTGTCCATCGGTGAGCCCCCGCCGAGGCCGACCACGACGGTGCCCTCGACCGGTCCGAGATCGTGCAGGGCCCCGAGAGCAGCGAGGACGTCGCCGGGCACCGGGTTGGCGTGCACCCCGTCGAAGACCACCGAGGCCAGTCCGGACGCATCGAGCGATGCCACCACCGCGGCCGCCACGCCGGCGCCGGCGACACCCCGGTCGGTCACCACGATCGCCCGGTCCCCGAGGGCACGGACCCGCTCGCCGAGCGAGGTCACGGTGCCGACCCCGAACACCAGCGGCGGCAGGGGGCGGATCTCCAGGACGCGTTCAGCGAGCACGGCAGCCTTCCGTCGACGACCCGGGGCGCCGGGCACTTGGAGACCACAGGGTAGGTTGCATCCGCCATGCGACCGTCCTTCGCACGCGACGACGTCTCGCTGCTCGTGCTCCTCGTCGCCAGCCTGTTCCTGACCGGCGCGTGCGGCCTGCTCTACCAGCAGCTCTGGTTGCGAGAGCTGTCACTCGTGTTCGGCATGACCGTGCAGGCTGCCGCCGTCGCGCTCGCCGTGTTCATGGGGGGCCTGGCCCTCGGGGCCCGCCTGGCGGGCCGCCTGGCCGACCGGACCAGCCGCCCCGTCGCCTGGTACGGCGCGAGCGAGGCGGTCGTCGGGGTCCTCGCCGTGCTCACCCCGCCGGCGATGGCGCTCACGACCGACCTCTACGCCGCGCTCGCAGGGATCGCCCCGGACTCGATGCCGTACCTGACCGTGTTGCGCGTCGTGCTCGCCTTCGTCGTGCTCCTGGTGCCCGCCACCGTCATGGGGGCGAGCACGCCGCTCGTGGTGTCGGCCGCCAGCCGCCGCTCGGGCCGGGTCGGGCAGCGAACCGGTCTGCTCTACGCGGCCAACACCTTCGGTGCCATCGCCGGCGCGGTGTACGGCGGTCTTCGTCTCATCGGCGGCCAGGGCGTCTCCACGTCGTTCCGCCTCGGCGCAGCCGTGAACCTCGGGGTCGGCGTGGTGGTGATCGCACTCTCCCGCCGGTTCGATCGAGCGTCCGCCCCGACCCCCGCCACGAGCCCGTCGGCGACACCGCCGGCGCCCGCGCAGGCCGTGTCGCCCGCGCCGGTGCGACGGTTGGTGCTCGCCACCTTCGTCGTGTCGGGCTTCGCGACGTTCTCGCTCGAGGTCGTGTGGTTCCGGTCGCTGTCGCTCTACCTCGAATCGAGCGTGTATGCGTTCGCCGCCATGCTGTCGGTGGTCCTCGTCGGCCTCGCCGCCGGCAGCGCGCTCGTCACCCCGCTGCTCGGCCGGGCCCGACCCTGGCTGCCCATCCTGGGTGCGGTGCAGTTCCTCGCCGGGCTGAGCGCCCTGGCGAGCCTGTGGCTGCTCGGCCGGGCCGACGGTCTGCTCGAGATCGTCCAGCACCTCGTCACCGTCGATCGCACCTCCTCGCGGTACACCCTGCTGCTCGCTGCGGTCGGCGTCGGCCCGGCGTCGCTGCTGCTCGGCGCAGCGTTCCCGATCGGGGCCCGCCTCTACGCCGAGGGGCGGGAGCACACCGGCGACGCC
>JBILVB010000030.1:0-30449 GCA_044370695.1 Acidimicrobiales bacterium
AGCCAGAACGCATCCCGCGCGGCCGCCAGCACTGTTGCCTCGTCGAACTCTCTCGGCCTCACCATCACCGCGAGCCTAGGACCCGAAGGTCACGCCCAGCGCGAGCCGACGAAGGCGCCGGGGTTCTGGACCGTCCGGGACAGAACATCACCCGAACCGCTACGGTGACATGTACGGACCTGGCGACTCGGAGCACCCACCTATGACCTACCTCGACGATGCCCGCGTGACCAGGCTCGACGACTCCCGCTACGGGGCAACCCTCTCCGCTGGCTGGCGGTCCATGCTCGACATCCACGGCGGCTACGTCGCTGCCATCGCCGCCTGCGCCATCGAAGCATCACTGCACGACCCGTCCCGGCCGCTGCGCAGCTTCAACGCCCAGTTCCTCCGACCCGCCCGCCCGGGCGATGCCGAGATCCACATCGAGACCGTCCGCAGCGGTCGCACCGCCGCCTTCATCCGAGCCACCGTCACCCAGGACGACCGGCCCGTCGTGACGGCGACCGCCGTTGCCGGCGCACACAGAGACGGCCTCACCTTCTCCGAACTCACCCCGCCGGCGGGCGCGACGACCCCACCCCCGCCCGACGCCCAACGGTTCACCGGCGACGAGCCGGGCCACCACTTCGAACAGCTCGAACTCCGCTTCGAGCCAGGGCTGAGGATCTTCGGTGCACACGGCCGCGCCCGAGTCGCCGGATGGATCCGCCCCCTCGACCCCACCGACACGATCACGCTGCCCTGGCTCATCTGCGCCACCGACTTCATGCCGCCGTCCATGGTCTTCCGCACCGATCACGCCGTCCAGGCCGCCACGGTCGACATGGCTGTCCAACTCGTGCGCAGCCAGCCCTCGTCGATCGTTCCGCCCGGGAGCTACCTCTACGCCGAGGCCATCTGCTCCACGGCGGCCGAGGGCTACTCGATCGAAGACGCCACGTTCTGGGCGCACGACGGCCATCTCCTCGCCACCGCCCGCCAGGTCCGCCTCGCAGGCACGCCACCACCCGCGACCGCCCACTGACCTACAACCCGCCGGGGATGAAGGTGGACCTCGAACCACCCCGGAACCGGCCCACGCCGGCAGACCCCCTCAGGCGAGAGGCACGAGGCCGTCGACGTCGTGACGGAAGATCCCGGTGTCGAGCCAACCACCGACCTTGAGGATGGTGTTCCTCGTGTAGCCGGGGATCATCTGGCGGTGCTCGGCATTCGTCGTCACGACGAGGTCGTTCAGCAGCAACAGGCTCCGTTGGGCCACCAGCGCCTCGAAGTCGTCCGCCGAGACGAGCGGCAGCTCGGCCACCGACGCATACCCCTCGCGGAGCGCATCCACCAGATCGTCCTGCGGCCGCAGGTAGAAGGTCGAGACAGCAAGGTCCTGAACGGGGAAGCCGAGACCGGAATCATCGAAATCGAAGACCGACAGTCGACCGCGGCTCCACTTCACGTTCCACGGATGCACGTCCGCGTGGATCGGTTGCCGGCTCCGGCCGCCGTCGATGCGCGCCACCACCGACTCGACGACCTCGACGGCACGCCGCAACACCGCAAGGCCCGCCCGATCGACGTCCAGACGCTCGGCGACGAGGTGGTCGTCCATGTTCCAGTACAGCCCGGACAAGGTGGGCAACGACGAGCCACGGGGAAGCCGCCAACCGGCGGCATGCTGGTGGAGCACGGCCATCGCCCGGCCCATCGCACGCGCCTTGGCGACAGTCGGCGCATGGCCTACGTCGCGACCGTCGAGCCACGAGAAGACGACGGCGTGCAGATCCTGACCCACTTCATCCGCCGCCACCGTCGTCACGTAGGCACCACTGCGGTTGGCGATCGGTGCGGCGACAACCAGTTCGGTGTCGTGGGCGAGTGCGGCGATCCACGCCGTCTCGGCCGCAACGTTCTCCGGGCTACGGCGCGAGTTGACGTTGATCCTCAGCGCCAGCTTCGAACCATCGGACGTATCCAGGCGGAACGTGGTGTTGAAGCCGTGTTCGAGAAGGCGCATGCGCGTGACGTCGACGTCGTACTGCTCGATGACCCTCGCTGCGATCGTGCGCATGCGAATCACCTGCGCGGATCGGCTCAGGCCGACGAAGTCGTTGCCACTTGCCACCACGACAACGCTATCCCCCGACGCGCGACACCGACCGGCCCCGGCATCACGGTCGATCCATCGCCGTCGAGCTCGCGCCAGGCTCGCCTTGGCCGACGTGGTCAGGTCGTCCGGGCGAGCAGCGCTTCAGGTCCGTTCTTCGGTGGACCTGCCCCGACGAGGCACACGACGGGTCGGTGGCGTTGTAGCGGTGTCGCCGGTCGGGCTCGCCAGGGTGCGTTCGAGCCCGGTGAAAAGGTCGACGACGTCGGCCGCTTCGAAGACCCGGTAGCGCTGCCTACCGATGTTGCGTTGGCGCAACACTCCGGCGGCTTCGAGACGGTTGACGGCTTCGCCTGTTCGCATCTCGGATCGTCTGATCAGTCGTGCGGCGCTGTCGACGGTGATCACCGGGACGCCTGGCAGCAGGTCGAGGAGCAGCTCGACGGCTGAGTTGGCGCGGACTCGACCGAGTTGCGCCCGCCATCGTGCATCGAGTGCTTGGATCTTGCCCGCGTAGGACTCGGCGTCTGCACACGATCGGTGTGCAGCGGTGGCGAACGTACGCAGCCACGTGCCGGCGCCGGCGGAGCGCTCAGGACTGGCGGGCGCACCGACGTGTCGAAACGTGGTGAGCCCGGCGATGTAGTCAGTCGCCCATGTGGCGAGCACGAGACTGATCGGCGGCACGAAGCGCGGTGCGAGGCCGCGGCGGCGGAGGATGACATGGATGAGCGCGCGCCCGGCGCGGCCGTTGCCGTCGACGAACGGGTGGATCGTCTCGAACTGGGCGTGAGCGATCGCTGCTTGCACGAGAGCAGGATGGTCATCGCCGTTGACGTAGTCGAGGAGGTCGTGGAGCAAGGCGTCGACAGCCTCCGGTGGCGGTGGGACGAAGGCTGCGGAGCACGGGTTGTAGCTGCTGCCACCGATCCAGTTCTGCACGGTGCGGACCACACCGCCGATGTGCGGCATCGAAGATCGTTCCATCAAGGTCCGGTGGATACCGAGCAGGTCGTCGAGGGTGATCGTCTCGGTCGACGACCCCAACTCGACAGCGGCCTCCATGGCTGCGACGTTGGCGAGCACCTCGACTGCGAGCCGGTCGGCTGCGTCGCCACCCTGAGCAAGCACGACCTCTGCGTCGAGCAAGCGGCGTGGACCGGCCTCGAGTCCCTCGATCTTCGAGGAGGCGACCGACTCGGCGCGCAGCAAGAACCGCGCCAGCCCTTCGAGGCTGACATGCGATGGTCCGGTCGCGTTCAGCCGGCGGATGGCGGCTTCGGCGTCGCTGAGGTCGGCGGCGAGATCGGCGGGAAGGACGAGGTCCCACCCGGTGAGCGGGTCGGGGAGGTAGGCGTCGTAGTCGCAACCCTGGCGGTCGCGACGACTCATCCCTTCGAACGCGGAGGTCCATCGGCTTCTGAGCAAGGTGGCCACAACCGTTGCCTCCCATCTCTCTAAGTAACGCTTGTACCGTAACCGTTGGACAGGTGGGTGGGAATGCAACGCCTCCTTCACTGCGCCGGGTGGCCCGGCTTCTCGGCGCGGTTCTGCGTGGCGGATGCCCGTTCCCGGGCGGGCTCCAGGTCCTGCCTCGTGACAGGGCTCATCCGCCGCGCCGTTACCGGAGCCGCCTCCTCATGGCAGGCCCGAGACCGGCGTGTCCGCCGGCCGACGAGGTTCCATGACGAAGCCGACGAACCCGTCGGCCGCGACCTGGTCGATGCGGTCGAAGTACCGGGACCCGGTGACGTAGGCAAGGAACTGCCGAGGCTTCCCGGGGATGTTGGCGCCCGTGTACCACGAGTTCGTGCGAGGGAACAACGTCCGGTTGGCGAGGGCGTTCACCTCCTGGTCCCACGTCACCTCGGCATCACCGGTGGGCTCGATGGTGCCGAGCCCGTGGTCATCGAGATGGCGGATGCAGGCTTCGATCCACGCCACGTGCCGCTCGCCGCCGAGGGGCATCGTGTACAGCACCCCCGGTGACTGCGGACCGTGGATCATGAACAGGTTCGGGAACCCCGAGATCGCCATCCCCAGGTAGGTGTCGAACCGGCCGTTCCACTTGTCGCTCAGGTGCACTCCCCCACGACCCTGGGGATCGAGTTGCAGCATCGAGCCGCTCACCGCGTCGAAGCCGGTGGCGAGAACCAGCAGATCGATGGGGTGCTCGCCATGCTCGGTCCGCACGGTCGTCGCCGTGAACTCCGTGATCGGATCCTCGCGGAGGTCGACCAGCGTCACGTTGTCACGGTTGTAGGTCTCGAAGTAGCCGTTGTCGAGGATCAGCCGCTTCGTGCCGAACAGGTAGTCGGGGGTGAGCTTGCGGGCCGTCTCCGGGTCCTTCACGATCTCGCGGATCTTGCCCTTCACGAAGTCGCCGACCTCACGGTTGAGCTCCTCGTCGGCCAGCACCCCCACGTAGCTGTTGATCGACATGTGGATGCCGCCCAATGCCCACATCTCCTCGTAGCGGGCCTGCCGCTGCTCCGGGGTGTGGTCCGCCATCTTCAATTTGCTGGTCGGGAACGGCCAGCCCCCGCGTCGAAGCATCGACAGCCGCAAGGATTCCCAGTCGTCGCGGTACGCCTGCAGCTCCTCGGGAGCGAGGGGCCGGTTGCGGGCAGGGAGGGCGTACTGGGCCGTGCGCTGGAACACCGTGACCCGGTCGGCCGTCTTGGCGATCTCCGGGATCGCCTGCACGCCCGAGGACCCCGTTCCGATCACACCGACGCGCTTGCCCTCGAACGAGACCGGCTCGTGCGGCCAGCGACCGGTGTGGAACACCGGACCGGCGAAGTCGTCGATGCCCGGATAGTCGGGCTTGTTTGCGACGAACAGTGCACCGGTGGCACAGATCAGGAACCGGGCCGACACCAGGTCACCCTTCGCGGTCTGGATGTTCCAGCGTTGCCTCACCTCGTCCCAGCGCGCACCGGTGACCATGGTGTCGAACTGGATGTCCTTTCGCAGGTCGAACCGGTCCGCGACATGATCCAGGTAGGCGAGGACGTCGGGGCCGGCGGTCTGGGTCTCGGTCCACTCCCACTCGTCGACGAGTTCCTTGCAGAAGGTGTACGCGTAGAACGGGCTGCTCGGCGCATCGACCCGCGCGCCGGGGTAGCGGTTGTACCACCAGGTGCCTCCGACGCCACCGGCGCCATCGAACGCCCGCACCGAGAGCCCCATGGCGTCACGAAGGCGATGCAGCGCGTACAGGCCACCGAAGCCGGCACCGACGACGACGGCGTCGTAGTGCGCAGTGGTTGTGTCGGTCATCGTTGCCCCCGGCCCTGGTCGATGGATTCGGCGGATGCTGGCGCGCCGAGCGACCCTCATGCAACGGACGACTGCCTACTCGCGCCGTGCGGCAGCTCGGGCCGGGTCGCCGGTGAGGTGCCTGACGAGGATGTTCGTGTCGACGATCTTTGCTGCGATCTCCATCACGCCTCCTTCCTCTCAGCCCGTCGTAAGGATGGCGGCCCTCTGCTCCAAGTCTCCCCACCTCTACCGACGCCCTACCCCGACGGGTGCTCCTGACCGCCCTCGGTCAGGTACAGCACGCCGGGAACCCATTCAGGGAACATCGCCACGCTCGAACACCGACGGGTTGAGGAACTGGCGGCCGAGGAACGTGGCTCGCTGCTGCGCCGTGAGGTGCGCGTCGTCGCAGACCTCGTCCCATGCGCCTCGGATCACCTCGACCTGCTCGTTCACGAGGTCTCGCGCGTCGGCCTTGTCCAGGTGATACACGGCGGATGCCTCGACGAGCGGCACGATCCGCGCGTCACGTTCGTCATTCGGGCCGTAGGCCATCGCCTGGTGCGCCTGCGATCCGGTGCGGGCCTGCGGGCAGAGGTCGTAGGCGGGGCTCAACGCCAGGCCGTCCTCGTGCACGAGCGCTGCGTGGTTGCGGCCGTGGTCGTCGGTGTTGCCCGACAAGATGTTGAACGAGATCCGTCCGAACAGCTCTCGCAGGGTTGCGTCCGGGTTGCGGAACGACCGGCGGATCGCATCGGCGAGCGCGGTGTAGGTGGCGTATCGGCCGCTGGGGAAGGTGTTCATCGCGAGCACCGTCAGCGCCGACACGACCCGCTGCCGGCGGTTGGCTCCGGGTCGATCGAAACGCTCGACGAGCAGGACCGCTCGCTTGTCGACCTCGACGAGCGAGACCGGCGCCACGTGCAAACCGCATCGGCGGGCCAGGGTCATCGCGACGTACTCACCGGCGACGACGGGGTACGTGTCCGTCGTCGAGGAGAACTTTGCGATCAGGCAGCGGCCCTCGCCCTCCACGAGCGCCTTGGGGCGAGCGCCACCGATCGAGGTGCCGTGCAGGAGCGCCTGCTCGAGACGCGGGTGGAGCGGCATGCCTTCCTCGATGCGGCGGGCGGCGTCGGCCAGGTCCTCGAGCGATGGAGCACTGCTGTCCCGAGGGACGTACTCGGTTGGCGAGCGCTGGAAGTCGAGCGCTCCGATGCGGTCGGATCCTGAGGCGGTCAGGTAGGTCAACTCCGAGAGCTCGGCGTACCCGGCCTTGAGGCGGTAGTTCACGAGCCGCCTGCCCCAGGAGTCGGGCATGGCATCGTCGATGCACAACGGCAGGCGGTCGCCGTCGGCAGCCTTGCGCGGCCCATCGGCCTCCACCGGGAGCTCCGGGTGGTAGATCGACACGGCGTTCTCCCGCGCTCGGTACGACCGCGCGTACGTGAACCAGATCCCGTTGGCCTGCTCATCGAGGCGGCCGCACACGACCGGTTCGGTGGCATCGGGCAGCCAGATCCAGACGAACACCGTCGTGGGGGGCGTCGAGACCAGCTCAGAAGTCGTCATCGATCGGCTTCCTCGGTCGCCGGGCCCGCTCGGGCAACAGCGCGAGTTCGGCTCGCTTGTGGGCAGCAAGCCGCTGACGGCTGGCGTCATCGGCGAACAGCGGCACCCCGACCACCATGGCCGCCTCGAAGAACGTGCCGATGGCGACGCCGGGGTCGCCGTGTTCCAGCTTCGAGATGGTCGCCCGGGACACCCCGACGCGCTCGGCGAGCTCGGCCGATGACCACCGGCGACGCACCCGTTCCGCCCGGATGGACCACGCCAGGACCTGGATCGCTTCCTGGGTCGCAGGAGCGATACGAAGGGCCGTCACGTCGACTATTCTTCGCCGAAAGAGCCTTCATGTCAAGAATTATTGACAGCCTCAGACCGTTGCGGCCTCGCCGTAGTCGACGAAGACCTCGGCACCGGCCACCAACGGGCGGCGGGCGACGAGGCGGTAGGTGAAGGCCTCGGTGTCGATGTCCATCGAGGCATTGGCCTCCGGCGAGTGATTGCACAACGTCACCAGCCCGAGCGCGAGGCAACGGGTGCGCTCGTCGAAGCGGTACGAGTAGCAGCCGAGCACCGGCGACCCGCGCCCGTCGGCGATCGGGTAGGGGACGACGACCCCGGCTTCGAGCACGGCACCGCGCTGAACGGCGACCCGGGTGAACACACCCCGGCCGTGGATCGGCGACTCGTCGGCTCGCAGGAGGTCGCCATGCTCGGGGTCCACGAGGAGCGAGGGTAGCCAACCCCCCTCTCTCCGGGACCCTCAGTACGGGAAGGCCCGCAACGAACCGTCGCGCGCGACCAGGCGCACCGGTTGCCGGGCCCAGCTGTTCGGGCCCCCGCCCATGCCGGGAGCGTCGTTCGGCATGCCGGGCAGGGCGAGGCCGATGGCGTCCGGTCGGTCGTCGAGCAGCCGGCGGATGGCCGCCGCCGGGACGTGTCCCTCGACGGCATAGCCCTCGACGACGCCGGTGTGGCACGACGCTGCGTCGTCGGGGACGCCGAGCCCGGCTCGGAAGGCAGCCCGTTCGGCATCCTCGGTGGAGTCGACCGTGGCTCCGTTCGCACGCAGGTACACGACCCACGAGATGCAGCAGCCTCAACCCGGGTCGGTTCGCACCCGCAGAGACACCCCTGCGAGCAGCGCACCGGCGCCTCCCGCAGCGGTCGCCGTCGGCGCCGGGACGCCGCCAGCCGTGGTCGAGCACCCCGCCACTGCGACCGCGGACAGGCCGAGCACCGCAGCACCGAGCCTCGTGCAGAAGTGCCGGCGGCCCATCAGGTCCATGGCCGGCAAGGCTAGCGACGCGCTTGCGCGCCCGGGCGAGCCCGCCACGCCCGCCAGGCCCCCGTCGACCACAGCGCCCAGGCCACGAGCACCGGCTGGAAGAACAACCGGGCGAAGCGAGCCCCACCGCTGTCGAGGCCGAACGCGTCGTTGCCCTCCACCCATTGGGCGATGTTGCCCGGGAAGATCACCACGAAGAACGCCGCCACCACCCAGCCCACCGCCACCCGCCGGCGCCCGGCGAGCAGCGCCAACCCGAGCAGGATCTCGATCACCCCGGACACCACCACCACGACGTCGGCGTCGATCGGGAACCACCCGGGCACCTGAGCCTGGAACTCCGTGCGCTGCGCCGTCAGGTGGCCGACCCCGGCGAACACGAGCGCAGCACCCAACACCACGCGGCCGGCGGCCCGCACGATGCCGTCGGCCCGCCCCGACGATGCCGGCATGGTTCCCGTGGTCATCGCGTGCCTCCTCGTTCCTGGCGACCGTAGGCCGCAGTGCCGCTGCGCACGCAAGACTCACCGCTGCGGCCCGCGCGGAATTCCCGTTGTGGCCCAGCCGGTTGTCGCTACGGTCCTGCGCATGCACATCCGGATCGACGACCTGAGCTCCCCGGCGGTGCAGGCGCTCGTCGGCCTCCACCTGGCCGGCATGCACGAGTCATCGCCTCCCGAGAGCGTCCATGCGCTCGGCTTGGAACGCCTGCGCGACCCGCGCGTCACCGTGTGGTCGGCCTGGGACGGCAACGACCTCCTCGCCATCGGCGCTCTCCAGGTGGAGGCGGGCAGCAGCGAGGGCGAGGTCAAGTCCATGCGGGCCGACCCCCGGCACCTGCGCCGCGGTGCCGGGCGGGCGATCCTGCATCGCATCACCGACCATGCCACCGCCTGCGGCCTCACCCGCTTGAACCTCGAGACCGGCACGACCGAATCGTTCATCCCGGCCCATCAGCTCTACCTCAGCGAAGGGTTCGTGCCCTGCGGCCCGTTCGGCTCCTACACCGAGGACCCGTTCAGCAGCTTCTTCACCCTCGCGCTGCCCCGGGCCGGGCGGTAGCGCCTGGCCCACGGCGATCGGCGCGGCCGGCGACGGCGCGGCGTGGGTCAGGCCGGCCTCACGCGGGCGACCGCAGCCGTCACGAGCGTTGCGAAGGGACGAGCGGACGGACCACACGACGTCGGCCGCCGGTCATCGGGTTCCTTCCCTCGCCGTCCGGCCGCCGGACCAGTCGAACTCGGTGAGCCGAGTGCCGTCGGCGGCGAAGGCTCGAACCCGAATCGAACCTTCGAGGCTCGTCGCACCACCGGTGCCGGGCTCGGGCCACCAGGCCGCGAACCGGCCCTTCACCACCGTCGCCGTGATCGGCTCGACACCCGGCACGACGAGCTCGACGCGCGCAGCAGGACCGACCTGCCCGGTGACCATGCTCACCGCCAGGTCGGAACCGACGCCGGTCGTCATGCCGGCCTCGACCGCCGGCAGGCCGTCGGGCTGCGCAGCGGTATCGAACACCGCCATGCCGAAGTACGTCAGCTTCCCGTCGATGACACGAAGCAGGCACATCGTCGTATTGACGTCGTCGACGAAGACTGCGAGGCCGCCCTGGCCGCGCAGATCCAACGCGGCGAGGGGCGCCAACCGATCGGGGCTGGTGGGCGCCGTGAGCGGGGGGGCCGCCGGTGCCGCATCGAGCGGCGCCGGATCACCCGACGCACGGGCGGACCGTTCCTCGTCCGGGGCCGGCTCCGGCGCCGGCACGACGCAGGCCTGACGGGCGAGCTCCGCATCGGCGGAACCGGCGGCACGCGGGATCGCCGTCCAGGCCAATGCTGCACCGGGCCGTCCCGACCCCGGGAGCACGGCCGCTCCCACGAGCGCGACGACCGCAGCCGCACTGACGAACCCTGCGGTGACGAACCAGCGGCGCCGCGACCGGGGCGCCACGAGCCGACCCACCTCGGCGGGATTGGCCACCGGGAGCGGCTCGGAGGGTCGGGTTCGCAGATCGGTGGACATGATGCGCTCCTTGAGGACGAATGCCCGTGCGCTGTGCGCGGGCTCCACGGGGACGCCCTGGTGCAGCGGATCGATGCGCCGCAGTCGTTCGAGCAGTTCGGCGTCGGTCATCGCTCCTCCTCGGTCGTCCTGATCCCCCTGTGTCCGTGCACCGTCGCAACCTTTCGTGGTGCCAGCAGACCGGCGAGTTCCCGCCGAGCCCGGTACAAGCGGATGCTCACGGCGTTGGCCGAGCTACCAACGACCACCGCGATCTCCCGAGGCGCGAGTCCCTCCCAGGCCCACAGCCGCAACAACTCGCGTTGATCCGCATCGAGCAGCGACATGGCTGCGTCCAGCTCGCCGTCCGGGGCCGGTTCGTGCCCGGAGACCGCCGTCACGCGCTGTTCGAGCGCCTCGCGGCGGGCGGCGCTGCGGCGGTGATTGGCCAGGCAGCGCCGTGCGACACCCAGCGCCCATGCGACTTGGGCATCTGCAGGTACGTCGTCGAGCCGGCGCCACAGCACGGTCAGCGCTTCGGCCACGATGTCGTCGGTGTCGGACCCGCCGCCGCGACGCTGCACGTAGCGCTGCAGCGGCTCGTAGACGAGTGCGAACAACGCGTCGAAGCGCTCCCGCCGCACCAGGTCGGCACCGTCAGACCCTGTCATACCCCCGGTCACTGTCCACCCACGGGCCGATTCTTTCCGAGCTCGTGCCGGCCAGGCGGCACCGGTCAGGCGAGCGCGATGACCGACCGGGTCATGGTGTACAGGGCGACGGCCACGAGCAGACCGACGAAGGCGAACTGCAACGAGCTGGGATCCTTCTTGCCGGCCAGGCGCCCGCCGACGAGCACCCCGGCCATCGACGACACGGCGAACGGGACGACCACCGTCCAGTCGACACCGCCTGCACCGAGCCGGGTGATCAGCGACACGGCCGAGTTGATGACGATCACCACGAGCGAGGTGCCGACGGCCTCGGGCATCGTGAACCCGAGGGCCAACACGAGCGCGGGGACGATCACGAAGCCGCCACCCACCCCGAAGAAGCCGGTGAGGATCCCCACCCCGGTTCCGGCGAGGAGTACCCGCACGATCGTGCGGGCATCGGCGCGCACGGCCGTCAGCTGCAACACGGCGCCGGCACCCGCTGCGGCGCCACCGGCCGCAGCGGCAAGCGCCGCTCGGCGCTTGCGGGCCGAGCGGAACATGGCGGCCGCCGCCAGGAGCATCACCCCGCTGAAGCCGAGCAGCAACACGTCGGGGTCGACCTGCTCGTTGAGCCGGGAGCCAGCCACCGCACCGGCGACCCCTGCGGCGCCGAACAGCACCCCGGCCTTCAGCCGCACCCGGCCGGCCCGCAGGTGCGGGCCGATCCCGACCAGCGCGGTCATCCCGACGAGCACCAGCGAGGTGGCCGTCGCAGCCTTGGCGTCCTGACCCGCGACGTACACGAGCACCGGCACGGCGAGGATCGAGCCACCCCCGCCGAGCGCACCGAGCGACAGCCCGATGAGGAACCCGAGCGGCGAGGCGAGCAGGGCGCGCACGCGTCAGCCCGCCGCCGCCGGCACGGTGACCGGCTGACCGGCGGCGACCCAGGCCCCCATGCCCCCGAGCAGGTCGCTCACATCACCGAACCCGTTGGCCCGCAACGTCGACGCCGCGATCGACGACCGGTACCCGCCGGCGCACACGGCGACGGTGGGTAGCGACGGGTCGAGCTCCCCGATCCGGGCCAGCAGCGCCGGGAGCTGGACGTGCTTGGCTCCCGGGATCATGCCGTTGGCCACCTCCCCCGGCCCGCGGATGTCCACGATCTGGAGCGCCGGGAGTTCGGCCCGCCGGCGCACCAGTTCGTCCGCGGTCAGGCGCGAGGCGCGCCGCACCAACGACGGGTTGGCGAGGAACGCCTGCTGCGGAGTGCCGAGGACACCGACCACGGAGTCGAAGCCGATGCGGGCCAGGCGCGTCACGGACTCGATCTCGCTGCCCTCCTCGCACACGAGCACGATCGGTGTGCCGGGCCGGACGATCTCGCCGGCGTACTCCGCGAACCGGCCGTCGAGGCCGACGTTCAGCGACCCGACGAGATGGCCGGCGGCGAACTCGGCGTTCTGACGCGAATCGACGATCGCGGCCCCGTGCGCCGCAGCGTCGAGCACCTCGTGGATGCTCATCGTCCGGATCTCGGGAATGGTGTCGTCGAAGGTGTCGCGCGCTTTGCGGTTCGTCGTGGCGGCGTAGAGGAAGTACATCGGTGCCGTCGACTGCCCCTCGGTCACCACGCGGACGAAGTCGTCCTCGCTCATCGGGGCGAGCGCATAGTTGGTCCGCCGCTGCTCGCCGATGGTCGACACCGTTGCGGTGGAGAGGTTCTTGCCGCACGCCGAGCCGGCGCCGTGGGCCGGATACACCCTGGTGTCGTCGGGGAGCGGCAGGAGCTTGGTGTGCAACGACCGGTACAACGCCCGGCCCAGGTCCTCGGCGCTCGACCCGACCGACGCGAGCAGATCGGGGCGTCCGACGTCGCCGATGAACAGCGTGTCGCCGGTGAGCACCCCGAAGGGCACGGCGTCACCCGAGCGGGCCCGCACGACGACGCAGATCGATTCGGGGGTATGGCCCGGCGTTGCGAGCGCCTCGAGCTCGATCTCACCGAGCCGAAGCTTCTGACCGTCGGCGAGCGGTTCCATCGGGAACTCGGTACGGCCGGCGGCGGCCTCGCCGTAGGAGATCACTGCGCCGGCGCGCTCGGCCAGCTCCAGGTGGCCCGAGACGAAGTCGGCGTGGAAGTGCGTCTCGATGACGCGCTCGATCCGCAAGCCCTCGGCAGCGGCGTCGGCGAGGTACTGCGAGACGTCGCGCTGCGGATCGACCACGACGGCGCGGCCCGTCGTGCGGTCGCCGACGAGGTAGGAGGCGTGCGACAGGCAGCCCAGGTAGTACTGGCGGAACACCAGGTTGCCGGTGTCGTCACGCTGCAGGGTGATTGTGGCCATGTGGTTCTCCTCGGGTCGATCGATCAGGGCGGAGGCGCCTCAGCGCCCCTCCGCGGCCTTCATCCGGCCGACGACGTCCTGCACGTCGACCTCGCCGGCGTTGTAGGGAAGCTTCATGAGCAGCGAGCCCATGGCGCAGGTGTTCGACAGCGCGGCGAATGTCAGGCCGCCGCCGATCGCGCCGGCCAGGAACCGGGCCTTGGGGACGCGCAGCGACGCCAGGATGCTCGCCAACACGATCGAACCGGCCACCAGGCGGACCTGGCGCTCGAGCGCCCACCGAGGCTTGCCGACGTTGACCTCACCGCCGACGGCCTGCCAGGCCTGCATGCCACCCTCGAGCAGCTCCACCCCCGTGAGGCCGGCGTCACGCAGGGCCTCACATGCCTTGGACGCCCGCGCGCCGGACTGGCAGACCACGACGAGTTCGTCGGAGACGTGCTTGAGCTCGGCGATCGCCTCGGGCAGGCGATCGAGCGGAATGTTGTAGGCGCCCGGGATGTGGGCGGTCTCGAACTCGGCGGGTGTGCGCACGTCCAGGATGCGGACGTCTCGGTGTGCCTCGACGAGGCCACGAAGTGCGCCTGCGGCCACCGTCTTCGACATGGTCGTGGTCACGGATCCTCCCGGGGCGGCGTGGCTCGGGCGGCCCCCGAGAACCTCCGCAGCCGGAGGCACTATACCCCATGGGGTACCTTCTCGGCATACCCCCCGGGGTGACTGGTCGCTCGCCTGCCGTCGCGGGAGGCGGACGATCGAGTCCCGACCGGCGCCGTGCCACTCCCCCACAGGTCGCGCCACCGAACCTTGCGCCGGATCACGGCTCCTCCCGGAATCCACCGCGTACGTCAGATGACGTACGCGGTGGCCGTCGAGGGGCTGGTTCACCGTTTCGGCCGCATCCGTACCGTCGGAGACATGGGCCGAACTCGTTCCTTCAGATCACCGAACTCCCGACCCTCCAGCAGCGGTGCGGAGGTCGTCTCCGGAGCCGCCGCCGAACTCAGGGGGGTGAGCAAGACCTTCGGTTCCGGCGACCAGGCCGTGCGGGCGTTGAAGGACGTGTCGATCGGCTTCGCTCCGGGTGCGTTCACGGCGATCATGGGACCGTCGGGGTCGGGGAAGTCGACCTTGCTCAACGCGCTCGCCGGGCTCGACCGTGTCGATGCCGGCGAGGTGTTCATCGGTGGCGTCGAGATCACCGCGCTCGACGACCGTCACCTCACCAGGCTCCGGCGTCGGCGCTTGGGGTTCGTCTTCCAGAGCTTCAACCTGATGCCGGCTCTGTCGGCGCGAGAGAACATCGTCCTGCCGAGCGAACTCGACCGCCGCTCGGTCGACGAGGTCGAGCTGGAGTCGCTGGTGCGGTCGTTGGGCATCGCCGACCGACTGGAGCACCGCCCCTCGGAGCTGTCGGGCGGGCAGCAGCAGCGGGTGGCGATCGCCCGGGCGCTGTTGGGCCGTCCCGATCTGGTGGTCTGCGACGAGCCGACCGGCGCCTTGGACAGCGCTGCGGGTGCCGAGGTGCTTGCAGCGCTGCGGGCCGCCTGCGACGAACGAAATCAGACCGTCGTGATGGTGACCCACGATGCCGCCGCGGCGTGCTGCGCAGATCGGGTGCTCGTGCTCCGAGACGGACGGATCGTGGCGCAGATCGAAGCCCCGTCGCTCGAGCGCGTGACGGCCTCGCTCGCCACCGCCGGCTCGGTGACCTCGTGAGCGCGCAGGGCAGGTTCGTCGGGCGAGCCCTCACGCAGGTCCGCTTCGACCGCGCACGGTGGGTGGGAACTGCGCTGACCATCATGCTGTCGGTCGCCATCACCGCCACCGTCGTCGGCTTGGCGGCGACCTTGACGAGCGCCGGCGAGCGCGAGATCCGAGCAGCGCGCAACGGGGCGCACGTGGTGGTCCGTGGCCTGACGATCGCAGCCGAAGAGGGCGCGCCGGGAGAGACGTCGGTGTTGCGGACGACGCTCGGCACGGACGTGCTCGACCGGGTCGCCGCCGTCGGCGGCGTCGACGCTGCGGCGGGCGACGTCGAGCGCTTCGCTCAGCTGGTGGTCGACGGCGAGTTGTTCGTCGACGAAGACGTGTCGGCTCATGTCGGACGTGCGTGGTTCGACGACGCGGACCTCGCGCAGTTCGTGTTGGTGGACGGCCGTCCGCCGAGAGGCGGGGGCGAGATCGTCATCGATCGGGCGATGGCAACGGCGTCCGGGGTCGCGCCGGGTGACCGCGTCGGGGTCCTGTACGGAACCGGGATCATCGATGCCGACGTCGTCGGCATCGCGACCTTCGGCAGTGCTGATCGCCAGCCGGGAACGGCGACGCTGCTGTTCGACCCCGAGGTGATCGAAGAAGCAGTGGGTCAGTACGACTCGGTCGTGGCCCGCAGCGGCTCACGCTCAGAGCAGGAACTGGCCACCGTCATCGGCGACGAACTCGGTGACGGCGTCGAGGTGCTCGCCGGGAGCGCGGCCACCGACGAGGCGGTGGAGACGTTCAACACTTCCCAACTCCTGGTGCGGGGCATCCTGCTCGGTGCAGCCGTCCTGGCCACCGTGACGGGAGCACTCGTGGTTGCGAGCACGATCACCATCACGATCGCGCAACGGCGGCGCGATCTCGCCCTCCTGAGGCTCGTCGGGGGCGAGCGGAGGCAGGTCTTCGGTTCGGTGCTCACCGAAGTGGGCCTCGTCTCGCTCGCGAGTGTCGGGCTCGGACTCCTCCTGTCGGTGCTCGCCGCCCGGCCCACGTCGGCCGTGCTTCGGCAGGTCGGCATCGACCTCTCGGCCGATGCCGGCGCGCCGTCGGTACCGGTCCTCGCTCTGTCGGCACTCGTCGGCGTGGCTGCGTCGTTGGCTGCAGCCATCCGCCCCGCCCTCGCTGCCGCATCGACGCCGCCGGTGGAGAGCCTGCGCGGCGCCGAGGTCACCCCGGCCACCACCAGCCGTACTCGCATCGTCCTCGCCGCTGCGGGCGCCGCCGCCGGAACGCTGTTGCTCGTCGTCGCCTCGGGCATCCCTGCGACGATCGGCTTCCTGCTGCTTGCGGTGTCCGCCGTGGTGGCCGCCCCGCGACTGGTCGACGCGATCGGCGCCGCAGTCGCAGTACCCGTCGCCCGGATCGACGGCACCGGTGTCATCGGCCTCCGCCACGCCCGACGGGACCCTGCCCGGGTCGCCCGTTCGGCCGCGGGGCTCTGGCTCGGTGCGTCGCTCCTCATCGCCACGGCCGTGCTGTCCGCGTCGTTGACCGCCTCGCTCACCGATACTGCTCGGTCGGCCGTGGCCGCCGATGTGATCGGCTCGTCTGCGGACGACGACGTCCCGACGATCGCCGCGGACACCGTGGCGCGGGTGCTCGCCGACGAGCGGATCGCCTCCGCTTCCGCCATTCGTATGACCGAGGCAGCAGCGGTCCTCGCCCCGGGTGGCGAGGTCGAGTCCATCGACATCGGCGCCGTCGACCCTGCGACGATCCTCACCGAGTACGACCTCGACATCGTCGAGGGTGACCTGCTGCGGCTCCAGTCCGGCGCAGTCGCGGTCCACGAGAGCGTCGGGCTCACCATCGGTGACGTTCTCCCGGTGCAGTTCCCGTCGGGCACCTCGAGTGACCTGACCGTCGGCGCCGTGTTCGGCCAGCGCTTCGCCGGGTTCGGCGCACCGGATTTCCTCGTGTCGCTCGACCTGCTGAACGCCGAGGATGGACCGGGTCTGTTCAGCGAGATCTTCGTGAGCCTGGCCGACGGCGTCGATCCCGCCGCGGCGCGCGGCGTCGTTGCGGATCTGCTCGGCCCGAGCGTGGGCATCGTGCGGGATGCGGCGGATTACGGCGACCCGGCGAGCCAGATCGGCCCGGCACGGACGCTCATCGACGGTCTCGCCTGGGTGGCGATGGTCATCGCCGTGATCGGGCTCCTCAGCGCTATCGTCCTGTCGGTGGGCAGCCGCCGACGCGAGATCTCCATGTTCCGTGCCATCGGTGGGACGAAGCTGCAGGTCTGGTGGATGGTGACCGCCGAGACCCTCGTGGCCGGCCTACTGGCAGTGGTGCTGTCGCTCACCGTCGGCCTCGGGCTGTCGGTCGTGCTCGTCGACCTGCTCGCGGGAGACGAACCCGTCCCGTGGACGCTCCCGGGCACTCGGATCGTCACGATCGTCGGTGCGCTGATCGTGCTCGCCTGTGTCGTGGCGAGCGTCCCGGCCCGCACGGTCACCCGGCCGTCGCCGCTGCAGGGCATGAGCCGACCGTGAGCGTCCGGCACGTGGAGCCGGCAGCGACCGAGGTCGCTGCCGGCTCCGGGCGCGACCGTCGTGCTCGCCCGGGCCGCGTCCCGGGCCGCAGACGCACGGCAGTCAGGCTCGCCGACATCAGGCGCGCCGACGTCGTGGTCGGCCTCGCCGTCGGCGCCCTGAGCGCACTCCAACTCGTCATCGGCGATGCAGGAGCGCCGCCGACGGCGATTGCCGCGACCGCAGTGACCGCTCTGGCGCTCGTCGCTCGACGCGCTGCACCGATCGCGGCCGCTGTGGTGTGCCTCGTTGCGTTCGCCGTCGTCGTCATCGCAATCGACGAACCGGGCCTCGTGCAAGCAGGTCCGATGGTCGCGCTGTACGCCGTCGGCCAACGCGTCGCCCACCGCACCGCGATGCTGGTCGCCGGCGTGTGCGGCGTGGCCGCAGTTGGGCTCGTGGCATTCGACGCCGAGAGCTCGACCGACATCGTCACCGGGGTGTTGCTCGTGGTCGTGTCGATCGCCGGGGGCCAGGCGGTCGCGAGCCGGCACGCACTCGTCGTTGCGCTCGAGGACCGCGTCGATGCACTGCGGACCGCGCAGGACCTGGAGGTTGAGCGGCGGGTGCTCGAGGACCGTCTCCGGCTCGCCCACGAGCTCCACGACGTCATTGCGCACACGATCACGGTCGTGAACCTGCAATCGAGCGTTGCGCTTCGGCACGTGAAGGGCATCGAGCCCGCCGAGACCGCACTCGGCGCCATCCGCTCGTCGAGTGCACAGGCACTCGACGAGCTCCGGACGATGGTCGGCCTGCTCCGCAACGGTGACGAGCAGGTCCCCATCGCCTCCGTGCAGTCGATCGTCGAGCTCGTCCGCTCGCTCGACAGGTCCCGTCTCGACGTCCGAGCGTCGATCGACGAGGCACGTCTCGACGGTGTGCCGCCTTCGGTGCTGCTCGCTGCGCATCGAGTGGTGCAAGAGGGACTCACGAACGTGATCCGCCACTCCGCCGCACGTCGCGCCGACGTCGCGATCGGCGTCGGCGCAGGAACACTCACCGTCGAGGTCCACGACCCGGGCCCTGCGAAGGACCACCGGACCACGGTCGGCGGGTTCGGTCTGGCCGGCGTGCGCGAGCGCATCGCCGTCTTGGGTGGGACGGTCAGCCACGGATCCGAAGACGGCGCCGGGTTTACCCTGCGCGCAGAGATCCCACTCGCCCGCCCCACATGAACGACCGAATCGAACCCATCCGAGTCGTGATCGCCGACGACCAGGCGTTGGTGCGCGCCGGTCTACGCCAGTTGCTCGACGATCACCACGACATCGACGTCGTGAGCGAGGCCCGTGACGGTGCCACGGCCGTCGCGGCGGTGCTCGGGCATCGGCCCGACGTCGTTCTCATGGATCTGCGCATGCCCGGCATGGACGGCATCGAGGCGACGCGGTCGATCACCGCCGCCGACGTGAGCACCAGGGTCCTGGTGCTCACCACCTTCGACAACGACGGGCTCGTCATCGATGCCATCCGAGCCGGCGCGAGCGGGTACGTCCTCAAGGGCATCGAACCCGACGACCTTGCCGATGCCATCCGCACCGTCGCACGCGGCGACTCGCTGGTGTCGCCTGCAGTCACGCGAGCACTCCTCGATGCGGTCGCCCGGTCCAACCGACCCGATCCTGCGAGCGCCGCACTGCTCGAACAGCTCACCGCACGTGAACGCGAGATCGTGGGCGACGTTGCGCAGGGTCTGTCGAACCTCGAGATCGCCCGGCGCCATCACCTCTCCGTCGCAACCGTCCGCACGCACGTCGGGCGGGCGATGCTCAAAGTCGGCGCCCGGGATCGCGCGCAGCTGGTGGTCCTCGCGCACCGTGCCGGCCTCCCCAGCGGTCCCGGCTGACGCGGGTTCGACCGCCGGCGTCTGCGGTCTCGACGGCCTACGTCAGATGTCGTACGGCAGAGCCGTCGAGGGGCTGGCTCGGCCGACGTGAGCCGTCCGTACCGTGCGCCACATGAAGCGCAACCACCTCCCCGAACGCCGTTCGGCCCTTGGACTGCCCACCCCCCGACGGCTCGGCGCCGCGCGTCGAAGCCTCGCCGCCGGAGCCGTCGCCCTGCTGTCGCTCGGCGCCGTCGCCTGCTCGCCCGGCGGGGACGCGACCTCGGCCGAGCGGGCCGCGGCGTCGGCACCGGTCGCGCAGCAGGTCGCGATGCGAGACGGCGTCGAGCTCGCCACCTACGTGTACCTCCCGAACGGACCAGGCCCCTTCCCGACGCTGGTCCTGCGCACCCCGTACGGACTCCCCCTCACCCCCATCGGAGGCTTCCAGGACGCCGACTCGCTCGATGAGACCGGCCTCCCCGACGAGGAGGTCGGCTGGCCGCTGATCACCGCTGCCGGGTTTGCGCTCGTCGTCCAGGAGACCCGCGGGACCGAGCGGTCCGGGGGAGCGAACCCACTGCTGACGACCGAGGGTCCCGACGGGTACGACACCGTCGAGTGGGTCGCCGAGCAGTCGTGGTCCAACGGCGAGATCGGTCTCATGGGTGACTCCGCCGCAGGTGTGGTGGCTGCACTCGCCGCGGCAGAGCGGCCACCGTCGCTCGATGCCCTCTACACCCAGAACGCCAGCCACTCCCTGATCGACGACCTTACCTCGCCGGGCGGTGCCGTGCGGATCGAGTCGATCGTGGCCTTCGCCGGTGGGCAGGCGCTCGACCTCGGCGACGGGCACTACGACGCCCTCGGGGTCGACGAGGCCGCCTTCGAGGATCCGATCACGCGCCTCGGCGCCGATCTCGAGAACCTGATCGGAGGCGTCGAGACACCCGTGAGCGCCGGGTGGGCACGGCTCGACGGCACTGCCCTTCCCGAGATCGCGCCGTTGCTCCCCACGCTGAAGCAGTTCCTCACCGCCGACCCAGCGCTGCGCAACCGGATGGACACCATCGGTGACATCACGGTGCCCGTGCTCGCCGTGTCGACCTGGCACGACGTGTTCGCCCGTTCGACCTTCGACGCGGCTCTCGACGCCCAGACACGCGGTGCCGACTTCCGGCTCCTGTCGATGCCCGGCTCCCACTACGAGATCGACGAGCCCGAGAACTGGCCGATCACACCGATGCTCGACTTCTTCCGCGAGACGCTCATGGACGGCGAGCGCACGCTCGACCGGTTCAACTGGCAAGCCGTCGGCTCGGACGATCTCGAGACCTCGGCAGTCTGGCCACCCACCGGCACCACCGAGCAGATCCTGCGCCTCGGCGCCAGGACCCTCGGGTCGACGGCCGGCACCGGGACCGTGACCGTGGTCGCCGACCCGACCGACCCGATCGTCACCAACGCGGGGATGTCGCTCGTGGCGCTCAGCGGGACGGGGACCAACCCGTCGCTCGCTGCGCCCGGCCGTGACGATGTCGTGTGGTTCGACTCTGCGACCCTCGACGATCGGCTCCGCCTGCGCGGTGACATCGAGCTGACCCTCGACGTCACCGCCGACGCACCCTCGGTCGACGTGTCGGCCCGGCTCCTCGCCGTCGACCGCGACGGATCGAGCCGGCTCATCCGCTCGGCGCACATCCGCAGCAGCGATGCCGTCGGCGCGTCGAGGCAGCTGGTGATCGAGTTCGGTGCGGTCGCGTTCGACGTCTCGGCCGGCTCCGTGCTCCGGCTCGAGCTCACCGGTTCGGACTTCCCGGCCTGGAGCCTCAACCCGCACACCGGCGACAGCGACCCGCTCGCGTCCAACAGGCCGGTCGTTGCCTCGATCACCGTCGACCTCGCAACGGCGAAGCTGTCGATCACCGTCGCATGACGCGGCGCTGACCACGTTCGGATCGGGCGCAGTGGCGATGAGGACGGCGTCCGCGCCCCGCATCGCCACTGTCGCGCGGCGTTTCCTGATCCCTTCAGAGGACGACACGGCGCACCACACCGCCGAGTCCCACCGCCACCCCCCGGGACCACAACCGCACGTCGAGCCCGCCAATGCCTCCGGATTCCGTGTGCGCACGGATGCGGACACCGGCATCGGGCGCGACGAGCGGGACCGCGCCATCACCGTCGTGACCGCTGCGGACCGCCAGATCGTCGCCGCCCTGCCCTGGCTCGCCGGTGACGCCCGCTACACCGACACCCGCGCCGTGCTGCTCGCGGGCACGGCTGCACGAGACACGGCTGCACGAGACACGGGTGCACGAGAGAGGAGTCCCATGGCCCCATCGTCGACGCCGAAGCGGTTCAGATCATCCGTGCGCGCACGGATCTTCGCCGGCAGCAGGCACGGCGAGCACGGCGGCGCGGACGAGGCCCCTTGGGACCCGCGCGCCGTCATCCCGGCGACGGCGGCGTGGACGAGCACCTCGAGGTGGTCGGGCAGCACGAACGCGATCGAGAACGCGGCCCGCACGGGGCGGGTGAGCCGCACCGTCAGCGACACCCCGGCCTCGGTCACGGCCGCGCTGGTGGCCACGTCCCCGATGCCCTCGACCGAGTACACCCGCGCCAGGTCGGCGACATCGGGGCGGCCGGCGACGTCGAGCACCACGGTCGGGTACGCGCTGCCGTCGTCGCCGAACGTGATGCCGGCCTCGAGCACGGCGATGGCGGCGTGTGCCGGTGACGCGCCCACCGGCCGGGGTTTCGTGAGGCCTGAGCCCGTCGGTCGCCTTCGGCGGGTGCGCGCCTTCGGGCGAGGTCGTGGCCGACGCGGGGCGATGGGGCCCCGGGAGAGGTCCGTCAGACCGGCGTCACGTGGGCGACCGCGGCCGCCACGAGCTTCGCGAACTCGGCGTCGCTGATCTTCGGCGAGGCGTCGGTGGACACCACCTCGGTCAAGGAGACCTCGACCAGCACGCCCCCCACGCGCACCATGGCCGAGCGGACGAACCACACCACGTCGGCGGTCGGTGTCGCGACCCCCTTCACCTGCCGGGCCAGCCGCTGGTCGCCGAGTTCGGGAACGGCGACGGGGCCGAGGTCTCGATAGGAACTCCCGTCGGGAAGCGTCGAGGTGGTCGGGCAGCTCTGCCAGGCATCGAAGAGCACCCGCACGTCGGCGGCCAGCTGGGTCGGTTCGCCTGCGGCCAGGAACTCCATCACGTGGAGGTACGACCCGTCGACCGGCTCGAACTGGACGCCGGTCTTGGCGCGGAGCCGTTGCACGACGGCCGGGTCGAGCGAGGGGTTACAGGGCACCTGGACCGAATCGGCGATGTCGGCGTCGTTGATCGGCTCGCCCGCCTTCCAAAAGCTGCCCACGTCGTCGAGCGTGAGCCGCATCGCGTCGAGCTTGTCCAGCGAGACGGCGGTGGCGGGCACGGTGGTAGCGGGCACGGCGGTGGCGGGGGTCGTCGAGGGTGCCCCTGCGCCACCGTCACCACAGGCGATCAGTACCGGCGCGACCACCGTCACCGCCGCAAGAACCAGCGCGCGCATCACGCCTCCTCCAAGGATCGAACGTCACTGTCGACGACCGTCCCCCAGCCGGGCCAGAGCACAAGGTCCCCGGCTGCCTCCCTACGGGGCCTGGGCCCGGTGCACGCGCTCCTGCTCCCCGGCGGCGAGGCCCGCAGCAGCCGGCAGGACGATGGGCACGTCGAACCACTCGACCACGGGATCGGCGCCGTAGCGCTCCCGCACCCGTGTCCTCCAGGCCTCGTCGAACCAGGCCTGGGCGCTGGCGGCGGAGTCCCACAGGTAGACGCCACCGAAGGTCCCGCGCTCGGACAGCACGAAGTGCTTCCGCAGCAGACCGGGCACCGAGCGATACGTCGGTTCCGCCGCAGCGAAGCCGGCGATGACCAACTCGCGCGTCACGCCATCGGGCACCGGAATCTCGACGAGCGTTGCCACCTGACCACCTCCGCTCGACATCGGCGTCCCGCCTGGGACGTTGTCGATCGACACCGGGGCGTCGAACAGGCGCACGAACGGTTCGCTGCCGCGCTCACGGCGGACCCGCTCGAACCACGCCTCGTCGAACCAGGCGCGCGCCGCCTCGCGATCACGCCACGTGTAGATGCCCCCGAAGTCTCCGCTCGTACGCTCGAAGGTGAACAGCTTGAACGAGAGGCCGGGGATCGACGAGTACAGCCCCGTGGTCGCTCGCATCTTCCGTCGCACGAGCCATCGTGGAGCGAAGCGAGGCACCGCAATGCGGACGATCACGATCGTCTGGTCGGCAGTGTCGGACATTGGACTTCCTTTCGGTACAGGTTCAACTGAGGTCGTTCACGAAGACGACCTTCGTGGTGGCCAGCGTCATGCCGTCGACGGCAGCGCTGAAGGGGACGACGGCCGTGACGACCCGGGACGGGTCGAGCACGCCGGCGGTCACGAGTTCCAGCACCGGGCGGGCCGTCGCCGCGGCGTGCACGCGCCCGATCTCGTAGCGAACGCCCCTCACATACATGGCTTGCAGCGGCAGCGACGACCGGGGCACGGCGCCGCCGGACACGCTGGTCACGACCCCGCACGACTCCACGGCCCGGAACGCCAGGTCGCGGCCGGTGTCGAGCACGTTGGCGTCGACCACGACCGGGAACCGGCGTCCGAGGCGCAGCTCTCCCCAGACGCCCTTCGCATCCACGACCTCCGCCCCGAGCGACGCGGCGAGCTCGAGGCGCGCCGGGTCGTCGTCGACGTAGACCACGGCGCGTGCTCCGAGCGCGACCGCCGCCATCACGGCGTACAGCCCGACCGAGGGAGCCAGACCACCGACGACGAGGACGTCTGCGCCCGGCCGCTCCCGCAGCGGCCCGGCTACGCAGCGGTAGCCGTCGGACACGTTGTCGGGGATCCCGGCCGCCGCGACGGGGTCGAGCCCGTCGGGAAGCGGGATCAGCATCACGTCCGCCCACGGCACGCGGACCAGCTCGGCCAGGGCGCCGCCGAGGTCGACGCCGCCGTGCGGGCCGAGCCCGAACGCGCAGCCCGTCGGCACGGCATCGCACGCATTGGTGTGCCCGCGCCGGCACGGGTCGCACTGCTGGCAGTTGAGCTGGAACGGGACGATGACCCGGTCACCGGGACGGAACCGGGCGATACCGTCGCCGACCGCCACGACCTCCCCGACCATTTCGTGCCCGAGGACGAACGGGCCCCGCATCGGGTAGAGGCCGATCGCGATGGCAGGGTCGAGGTCGCAGCGCGCGACCGCCAGCGGCCGCACCAGGACATCGCGGGCCTCGACCAGGCGGGCGGTGTCCACCTCCTGCCACGCCAGGTCCATCGGCCCCCGGAACACCAGTGCCTGCATGCCCTTCCCCCATCCGTTCGACTATGATGACCTTCATACACACAGTAACTATGAAGGCCTGCATAGTCAATGGCACGTCGTGATGTCCGTCAGGAGATGATCCGGGGAGCGGTCGACCTCCTCGCCGAGCACGGGGTGCAGGGGACGTCGTTCGCCCTGCTCCTCGAGGCCACCGATGCGCCGCGCGGGTCGATCTACCACCACTTCCCGGGCGGCAAGACCGAACTCGTCCGCGAGGCTGTCAGCTCGGTCGGCGCCGCAGTCACTGCACTGCTCGACAGCGTGGACGCCGCCGAGCCGAGCGACGTGGTCGCCGTGTTCGTCGACGGGTGGCGCGGGCTGCTGCTCACCGGTGGCTGCGAACGCGGGTGCGCAGTCGCCGCCACCGTGCTCGGCGCCGGCGACGACGCCTCGCTCCGTCAGGCTGCACGCACCGTGTTCGAGTCGTGGACCGAAGCGCTCGGACGCGCCTTCGTCCGCAGCGGCGCAACGCCCGACGAGGCCGCCGATTACGCCGCGCTGTGCCTCGCCGCGGTCGAAGGGGCCCTCGTCCTCGGCCGGGCCTCGCACAGCGACCAGATCTTCGACGTGTTGCGCCGACAACTCACGAGACTGGTCAGCCACTGAGCACCGGCCGATCGGGCGAGCGCGGCTTCCCGTCGGCGCGACCTCAGCGTGCGCCGAGCCCGCGCGCCGCCCGGTCGGCCACGGCCGCACCGGCCAGCTGGCGCACGAGCAGCAGCCCGTCGAGCACGGCGATCGCCGCCGACGCCTCGGTCCGACGATGTGCCGCCGCGCCCCGGATGAACGAAGCCGCCCAGTCGATCCATCCCGCCATGAGGACCGGCACCAGCGTCGCGTAGGGCTCCACGCCTGCGGCGGCGAGACCGCCGGCTTCGAAGAACAGCGCGAACACCGGATCCACCTCGGGGCGCGCCAGCAACGGCCACGCCGCCCGCACGAGCTCCGCGTGACCGTCCACCGGGGTCGACAGCGTCGGCGCCAAGGTGGACTGGAGCCGCAACCCGAGGCTTCCCAGCACCTCGCCGATCAGGTCGTCCTTGCTCGGGAAGTAGTACACGACGATGCGGTCGCTGATGCCCAACCGCCGCGCCAACCGCCCGAACGTGAGACGGCTCAGCCCCTCGTCGAACGCTGCGGCGAGCGCGGCCTCGAGGATCTCTTCCTTCGTGTGGCGATAGCCCATCACCCTTGAATGTAGTGATCACTGCGGTTACGGTTCCGCAGTAGTCACTACAACTCGGAGGCACCGATGGACCACGCCGATCCCGCGATCACTCCCGCCGAGGCGTCCGAGCTGTTCCGGCGCCCGCCCGCCCGCCATCTCGACGTCGGCTCGGGCGAGGTCGCGCACCGCGTCGTGGGCCAGGGGCCCGACGTGCTGTTCGTGCACGGTTGGCCCGTGAGCGGCGCCACGTTCCGGGGCCTGCTGCCGTTCCTCGCCGAGCACGTCACCTGCCATGTGCTCGATCTCCCCGGCGCCGGCTCCAGCCGCTTCACCACCGACACCCCGCTGTCGATCGACAACCACGTCCACAGCGTGCGCCGCTCGCTCGAACTGCTCGGGCTCGACGACGTCGCCGTGGTCGGACACGACAGCGGCGGTCTCATCGCCCGTCACGCGCTCGCCGGCGACCCCCGCGTGCGCGCCTTCGGCCTGATCGACACCGAGCAATCCACCGGCGTGAGCTGGAAGTTCCGGTCCTTCCTGGCCGGCCGGCACGTCCCCGGCTTCGGGGCGGCACTCACCTGGATCGCGCAGCGCCCACGGCTGCGCCGCAGCCGCCTCGCCCTCGGCGACGCCTTCGCCGACCGCTCGCTGCTCGACGGGGAATTCGACGAGTTCTTCCTCCGACCGCTCGGCGCCTCGCCCCTGCAACGCCACGCCTGCGTCACGATCCTGAAGAGCTTCGACTACCGGTTCGTCCACGAGCTCCGGGCGCTGCACCAGCGCATCGACGTCCCCGTCGTGCTGGTGTGGGGCGAACAGGACCGGTTCTTCCCGGTCCGCTCGGCCGAGGCGATGGTGTCCGACTTCGCCGACGCCCGCCTCGCCGTGATCCCCGACGCCGGTCTGATGGCCCACGAGGAACGACCCGCCGAGGTCGCCGCCGCCCTGCTCCCCACACTGACCCGGCTGCGCTGACCCGGCACGCACACCGGTACGGTCCACTGCATGGCCGATCCGACCGTGCGTGCCGCTGCCACCGAACTGTCACAGGCGCCCGACGCCCCGATCCCCCTCGGTGCCAGCGCCCCGCTCACCGAGATCATGGCCACCATGCGGGCCATGCGACGACTGTCGCCCGAGCCGGTGCCCCGTGACGTGATCGAGCGGATCGTGCGGGCTGCGACCTGGGCACCGAGCGGTTCGGACGGCCAGCACTACGCCTTCGTCGCCGTCACCGACCGCGCCGTCATGGCCCGCCTCGCCGAGCGCTGGCGCGAGGTCGTCGACACCTACCTCACCCTCGCCGGCACCATGGTCCCCGGCATGGACGACGACCGCCACGCCCGGATGGCCGACGCCGTTCGCTACCAGGCCGAGCACTTCCACGAGACCCCGGTCGTCGTGGCCGCCTGCTATCAGCGCACCACCCCGAGCCCGTCGGCCCTGCTCGACGTGCGACGCAGCGCCGCCATCGCGAAGCGCCTCGGCCCTCGTCGCCTCGCCCGGCTCGCCGCCGGTGGCCGCGCTGCGGGTGGCCTCGCCGAGGCCTCCAGCATCTACCCCGCCGTGCAGAACCTGCTGTTGGCCGCCCGCGCCGAAGGGCTCGGCGCAACCCTCACGGTCTGGCACCTGTTCGACGAGGCCGGGTTCCGGGCCATCCTCGGTGTACCGAAGGACTACGGCATCTACGCGCTGGTCCCGATGGGCCGGCCGCTCGGTCGGTTCGGTCCGGTCCGTCGCCGGCCGGTCGCCGACGTCCTGCACTGGGACCGCTGGTAGCAGCGCAGCGTCGCCGGCCCGGCCCGGCGACGGCACCCACCACCCGATGCGCCCCTCGCCGACTCCGCCCCCCACGCCGGCCCGCAACACAACCGCGACCGCTGCTGCGTTCGTCGTCGTCGCCGGCCTGCTCCTCGGCACCGCCGGTACCGCCGGCGCGCTCGGCCCCGACGGGATCACCCCGCTCGGCCTCGGCGGGCTGCGGCTCACCGCCGGTGCCGTCGCCCTGACGGCCGTACTCCCCCTGCTCGGCGGGCGTTGGGCCAACCTCCCTGCGCTGGTGAAGCGACCATCCGTCTGGGTGATGGCCGCCGGGTCCGCGGCCTACCAACCGTTGTTCTTCGGCGCCGTGCGCCGTTCCGGCGTCGCGCTCAGCACGCTCGTCGCCGTCGGCTCGGGGCCGATCGTCACCGGCCTGATGGGCTGGGCGCTGTTGCGCCACCGCCCCACGGCAGCCTGGGCCGGGGCAACGACCGTTGCCATCGCCGGCCTGGTCCTGCGCTCGTGGGGCGACCTCACCGTCGACGACGAACTGGGCCTCACCATGGCGATCGGCGCCGGGATCTGTTCGTCGTGCTACGTGCTCGCCGCCAAGCGAGCGCTCGACGACGGGGGCCACGTCATCGAGCTCCCTGCGACCGCCTACCTGCTGGGCGCCGTCCTGCTGGCACCCCTGGTGGTGCGAGAGCCGTTGGGCTGGGCGACCGGAGCCAGCGGCGTCGCGCTGCTCGCGTACCTCGGCATCGTCACGATGGCCCTCGCCAACGTGTTGCAGGTGCGCGGCATCGACGGCCTGTCACCCGGACCCACCGCGACCTTGATGCTCGCCGACCCGCTGACGGCGACGATCCTCGGCCTCGCCGTACTCGACGAGGAACTCAGCGCGACCGGGCTCGCCGGCTCCGCGCTGGTGTTGGTGGCGCTCGTCGCTCAGGCCCGAGCGCTGAGCCGGCCGACCCGCGCTCACGCCTCGGCGAGCGCGCCGTAGGCCGCGAGCAGCAACGCCCCACCGCGCAGGTCGCCCACGGTGCCCTCGCCCATCTTGTTCATCACGTAGGCGAACGTCATCCGGGCGTCGAGATCGTTGACCGCGAGCGAACCGCCCCACCCGCCCCAGAAGCACGCCGACGGCGGCAACGGCAGCGCCTCGCCGGCGAGGCCGTACCCCATCCCGATCCGAGCCGGGATGCCGAGCACCAGGTCGGTTCCGTCCACCTGGAGTTCGAGCGCTCGCCGGCACCCGGCCTCGGACAGGAACCGGCGGCCGTGCAGCTCGCCGCCGTGGGACACGATCGCCTGCAGCAGGGCCACCGACCGGGCGTTGCCGTGGCCGTTGGCCGCCGGCACCTCGGCCCGCCGCCAGCCGACGGGGTGGGCGTAGGTCGCGGTCATCGGCGGGTTCGAGAAGGTCCGGTACGGGATCGAACCGGCGGGCATCGCCTCGAGGTCCATCGGTGCATTCGGGATCACGAGCGCTACGCGGTGGTCGTGCTCGGGCCCGGTCCCGCAATGGAAATCGGCGCCGAGCGGCCCGGCCAGTTCCGAGGCGAAGAACGCGCCGAACGACTGCCCCGTCACCCGCCGGACCACCTCGCCCAACAGGTAGCCCTGCGAGATCGCGTGGTAGCCGCTCGCGGTCCCCGGCGTCCACCACGGCGCCTGGGCAGCGAGCAGCGCCGTCAGCTTGCCCCAGTCCTCGAAATCGGCGGCGGTGATCGGCTCCTGCCAGCCCGGCAGACCGGCGGTGTGCGACAGGCACTGGGCCACGGTGACATCGGCCTTGCCGTTGGCCGCGAATTCCGGCCAGTAACGGGCGACCGGCGCGTGGAGGTCGATCTCGCCTCGATCCGCCAGCACGAGGCAGGCGAGGAACGTCATCGTCTTCGTGGTCGACCAGACGTTGGTGATCGTGTCGCGCTCCCACGGCCGGGTGCCCTCGACGTCGATCGAGCCGCCCCACAGATCGACGACCAGCTCGGCGTCGTGGATGACGGCGACCGACGCACCGACATCGAGCCGGTGTTGGCGTGCGCCGACCGCATAGCGTCTTGGGGTGCGCGTCCATCGGATCCTCGCCCTCGCTACCCTGCTCGCCGCCGTTCCGGGCACCGCATGCGGCGGTGACGGAGGAGGAGGCGCCGGTCAGGCCGGGCCGAGCAACGCGGCACCGGCCGGAAGCGGCACGCCCGGCGGGACCGCAGCCCGGTTCGTGATCGACGCGTTGCCACTCGATCTGTCGGGTGACCCCTGGGCCTGGCCGGCCGACGCCGGCAGCTGGCCGGCATCGCAGTTCAACCCGATCCACATCTTCGGGCGCGAGTACCAGGGCAAGGTGGAATCGACCCTGATGTTCGACATGGTCAAGGTCGGCCAGCCCGTGCTCGCCCCCATCACGGGCCGCGTCGTCGACGTCCGCCAACAGCCCGAGTCCTGCGACGTCGAGTTGTACATCGGCTCGGAAGCAACCCAGCAGGTGGTCTCGCTCGACCACATCACCACCACGCTGACGCGCGGTGCCACGGTGACGGCGGGCCAGCAGGTCGGCACCGTGCCCAAGTGGTCCTGCAAGGAGCCGTTCGGGCGCTTCGAGTTGATGGTCGTGAAAGAGCTCGACGGCAAGGTGCAGGCCCTGTGCCCCATGGACCTGATGAGCGACGCCGCCCGGGCCCAGGCTGCGGTGTCGTTCAAGAAGGTGATGGAGGACTGGAACCGCTTCGTCGACGGCAAGTCGACGAGCACCTACAG
>JBILVB010000140.1:0-9502 GCA_044370695.1 Acidimicrobiales bacterium
CGTTGCCGCCCGTCGGGTCGTACGCCTGCGGGATCGCGTTCCTCCCCGTCGACGACGATGCCCGGGCCAAGGCGCTCGACCGGATCGACCAGCTCGCCGCCGAGGAGTCCCTCCAGGTGCTCGGCTGGCGCGACGTTCCCGTCGACCCCTCCGAGGTGGGCGCGACGGCTCGCAGCGTGATGCCGGCGTTCCGGCAGCTGTTCGTCGCCGATCCGGCCGGCACGACCGGAGTCGAGCTCGAGCGCAAGGTCTTCTGCCTGCGCAAGCGCATCGAACACGACCTCGGCGTCTACTTCCCGTCGCTGTCGGTGCGCACGATGGTCTACAAGGGGATGCTGACCACCCCACAGCTCGGGACGTTCTACCCCGACCTCGCCGACGAGCGGATGACCTCGGCGCTGGCCCTCGTGCACAGCCGGTTCTCCACCAACACGTTCCCGAGCTGGCCGCTCGCCCACCCGTACCGCTTCATCGCCCACAACGGTGAGATCAACACCCTGCAGGGAAACCGCAACTGGATGCGGGCGCGCGAGGCGCTGTTGCGTTCGGCCCTGCTGCCGGGCGACCTCGAGCGGATCTTCCCGATCGTCACCCCGACGGGGTCGGATTCGACGAGCTTCGACGAGGTGCTCGAGCTGCTCCATCTCGGGGGCCGCAGCCTGCCCCACGCCGTGCTGATGATGATCCCCGAGGCGTGGGAGCGGCACGAGACGATGGACCCGGCCAAGCGGGCCTTCTACCAGTTCCACTCGTGCCTGATGGAGGCCTGGGACGGCCCCGCGTCGGTGGCGTTCACCGACGGCACCGTCATCGGTGCCGTGCTCGATCGCAACGGCCTGCGCCCGTCGCGCTATTGGGTCACCGACGACGACCTCGTGGTGATGGCCAGCGAGGTCGGCGTCGTCGAGCTCGACCCGGCGACCATCGTGCGCAAGGGCCGGCTGCAACCGGGTCGGATGTTCCTCATCGACACGGCGCAGGGGCGCATCATCGACGACGAGGAGATCAAGGCCGGGCTCGCCGCTGCGGAGCCGTACGCCGAGTGGCTGCACGCCGGTCTGATCGAGCTCGACGACCTTCCCGACCGTGAGCACGTCACGTTCAGCCACGACTCGGTGCTGCGGCGCCAGCAGACCTTCGGCTACACCGACGAAGAGCTCAAGGTGCTGCTCGCCCCGATGGCCCGCAGCGGTGGCGAGGCGCTCGGCTCGATGGGCACCGACACCCCGATCGCGGTGCTCTCGCAACGACCCCGGCTGCTGTTCGACTACTTCAGCCAGCTGTTCGCGCAGGTGACCAACCCGCCGCTCGACGCCATCCGCGAGGAGGTCGTCACCTCGGTCGCCGGTTCGATCGGGCCGGAGGGCAACCTGCTCGAGCCGGGGCCGGCGTCGTGCCGGCAGATCAACCTGCCGTTCCCGATCATCGACAACAACGAACTCGCCAAGCTCGTCCACATCAACGACGACGGCGACCTGCCCGGGTTCAAGGCGGCGGTGGTCCACGGCCTGTACCGGGTGGCCGGCGGCGGCCTCGCGTTGAAGCGGGCGCTCGATTCGATCCGCAAGCAGGTGTCCGACGCCATCGCCGGCGGCGCCCGGATCATCGTGCTGTCGGACCGCAACTCCGACGTTGCGCTCGCTCCGATCCCGTCGCTGCTGCTCGTCTCGGCGGTGCACCACCACCTGATCCGGGAGAAGACGCGCACCCGGGTGGGCCTCGTGGTCGAAGCCGGTGATGCGCGCGAGGTGCACCACATGTGCCTGCTCCTCGGCTACGGCGCCGGTGCGGTGAACCCGTATCTCGCGTTCGAGTCGATCGAGGACATGATCGCCCGGGGTGAGCACGGACTCGCCGGCCTCGACGCCCGCAAGGCGGTGAGGAACTACATCAAGGCCGCCGGCAAGGGTGTGCTGAAGGTGATGTCGAAGATGGGCGTGTCGACGGTCGCGAGCTACACCGGCGCGCAGATCTTCGAAGCGATCGGTCTGGGGACCGACGTCGTCGACGAGTACTTCGCCGGCACGGTGAGCCGGCTCGGCGGCATCGGCCTCGACGAGATCGCGGCCGAGGTGGCCGCCCGCCATGCCGTCGCCCACCCGTCGCGGCCCGAAGAGCGTTCGCACCGCCGGCTCGAACTCGGCGGCGAGTACCAGTGGCGCCGTGAGGGGGAGGTGCACCTGTTCAACCCGGAGACCGTGTTCAAGCTGCAGCACGCCACCCGGGCCAAGCGGTACGACATCTTCAAGCAGTACACGACGCTCGTCGACGAGCAGGCCGGGCACCTTGCGACCCTGCGCGGGCTGTTTTCGTTCCGCGCGGATCGGGCGCCGGTGCCGATCGAGGAAGTCGAACCGATCAGCGAGATCGTCAAGCGGTTCTCGACCGGGGCGATGTCGTACGGCTCGATCTCGGCCGAGGCGCACGAGACGCTCGCGATCGCCATGAACCGCATCGGCGGCAAGTCGAACACCGGCGAAGGCGGCGAGGATCCGGAGCGCTACGTGCCGCTGCCCAACGGCGACTCGAAGCGGTCGGCGATCAAGCAGGTGGCCTCGGGTCGATTCGGTGTCACGAGCGAGTACCTCGTCAATGCCGACGACATCCAGATCAAGATGGCCCAGGGGGCCAAGCCCGGCGAGGGCGGCCAGCTCCCCGGCCACAAGGTGTACCCCTGGATCGCACGCACCCGGTACTCGACGCCCGGTGTCGGGTTGATCAGCCCGCCCCCGCACCACGACATCTACTCGATCGAGGATCTCAAGCAGCTCATCCACGACCTGAAGAACGCGAACCCGTCGGCTCGGGTGCACGTGAAGCTCGTCGCCGAGGTCGGGGTCGGCACCGTCGCCGCCGGCGTGTCCAAGTGCCACGCCGACGTGGTGCTCATCTCCGGGCACGACGGTGGAACGGGCGCCTCTCCGCTCACCTCCATCAAGCACGCCGGCGCCCCGTGGGAGCTCGGCCTTGCCGAAACCCAGCAGACGTTGCTGCTCAACGGGTTGCGGGACCGCATCGTGGTGCAGACCGACGGCCAGATGAAGACCGGACGCGACGTGGTGATCGCCGCACTGCTCGGTGCCGAGGAGTACGGCTTCGCCACGGCCCCGCTGGTGGTGTCGGGTTGCGTGATGATGCGGGTCTGCCATCTCGACACCTGCCCGGTCGGTGTGGCCACGCAGAACCCCGAGCTGCGCAAGCGGTTCTCCGGCAAGCCGGAGTTCGTCGTCAACTTCTTCGAGTTCATCGCCACCGAGGTGCGCGAGCTGCTCGCGAAGCTCGGGTTCCGCAGCCTGGCCGAGGCGATCGGCCACGTCGAGTGTCTCGACACGCGAGCCGCGGTCGCGCACTGGAAGGCCCAGGGTCTCGACCTCGCGCCGATCCTCGCCCCGCCGCAGAACCCGTACGGCCAGACGCCGTTCCGTAGCGTGGCGCAGGACCACGGCCTCGACCGGGCGCTCGACGTGACCTTGATCGCCGACGCGGCGCCCGCCCTCGAGCGGGGGGAGCGGGTGTTCCTGTCGTACCCGATCCGGAACGTCAACCGGACCGTCGGCACGATGCTCGGCTCCGAGCTCACCCGGCGCCGTGGCGGCGCCGGCCTGCCCGACGACACGATCCAGATCAACTTCACGGGTTCCGCCGGGCAGAGCTTCGGGGCGTTCGTGCCCAAGGGCATCACGCTTCGCCTCGAGGGTGACGCGAACGACTTCGTCGGCAAGGGGCTCTCGGGCGGCCGGCTGATCGTGCGGCCGCACCGCTCGGCGCCGTTCCGGGCGCACGAGAACATCATCGCGGGCAACGTCCTCGCCTACGGCGCCACCGGCGGCGAGGTGTTCGTGTCGGGCGTCGTCGGCGAGCGTTGTTGCGTGCGCAACTCCGGTGCGACCGTCGTGGTGGAAGGCCTCGGTGATCACGGGTGCGAGTACATGACCGGCGGCCGAACCGTGGTGCTCGGGCCAACCGGTCGCAACTTCGGGGCCGGGATGTCCGGCGGGATCGCCTACGTGTGGGATCCCGACGGGGTGTTCCCGGCCCGGCTGAACACCGAACTCGTCGACCTCGATCCGCTCGACGGCGAGGACTTCGCCTTCCTGGAACAGCTGCTCGGCCGGCACCGGCTGTTGACCGGCTCGGCGCGGGCCGGTGAGATCCTCGACGGCTGGCTCGATGCCGCGCGGGCGTTCGTGAAGGTCATGCCGAGGGACTACCGCCGGGTGCTCGAGGTCATCGAGCAGGCCGAGCGTGACGGAGTCAGCGGGCCCGAACGGGACCGCCGGATCATGGAGGCCGCCCATGGGTGAGACGACCGGATTCCTGAAGTGGGGCCGCGAGACCCCGACGCGCCGGCCCGTGCCGGTGCGGTTGCTCGACTGGCACGAGGTCTACGAGGACTTCCCCGCCGACAAGGTGCGCCTCCAGGCCGGTCGGTGCATGGACTGCGGGATCCCGTTCTGCAACAACGGCTGCCCCCTCGGAAACCTGATCCCCGACTGGAACGACCTCGTCTACCGCGACCATTGGCGCGACGCGATCGAACGCCTGCACGCCACGAACAACTTCCCCGAGTTCACCGGTCGCCTGTGCCCGGCGCCGTGCGAGGGCGCCTGCGTGCTCGGGATCAACGCCGACCCGGTCTCCATCAAGCAGGTCGAGGTCGAGATCATCGACCGGGCCTGGGACGAGGGCTGGGTCGTGCCGCAACCGCCGTCGGTGCGCACCGGCAAGCGGGTGGCCGTCATCGGTTCGGGCCCGGCGGGCCTCGCTGCGGCGCAACAACTCACCCGCGCCGGGCACGACGTCGTCGTTCTCGAACGGGCCGACCGCATCGGTGGCCTACTGCGCTACGGCATCCCGGAGTTCAAGATGGAGAAGCGGCACCTCGATCGCCGTCTCGACCAGATGCGGGCCGAGGGCACCGAGTTCCGCACCAACGCCGTCGTCGGCGGCAACGTCGACATCGAGGTGCTGCTCGCCACCCACGATGCCGTCGTGCTCGCCTGCGGGGCGACGGCCTGGCGCGACCTGCCCGTGCCGGGTCGGGAGCTCGGCGGGATCCACCAGGCGATGGAATACCTGCCGTGGGCCAACCGGGTGCAGGAGGGCGACCTCGCCGAGGCCCCGATCGTGGCCACCGGCAAGAACGTCGTGATCATCGGCGGCGGCGACACCGGCGCGGACTGCCTGGGCACGGCGTTGCGTCAGGGTGCCGCATCGGTGCACCAGTTCGAGATCATGCCCCGCCCGCCCGAGCATCGGGCCGAGGTCAATCCGTGGCCGACCTACCCGATGATCTTCCGGACCTCGTCCGCGCACGAGGAGGGCGGGGATCGTCTGTACTCGGTGAACACCGAGTGCTTCCTCGGCGACGAGCACGGAGGCGTGCGGGCGCTGCGCGGGCACGAGGTCGAGCTCGTCGACGGGCGGTTCCGCAAGGCGGAGGGCTCGGAATTCGAGCTGCCGTGCGAGCTGGTGCTGTTGGCCATGGGGTTCGTCGGCCCGGAGAAGGGCGGGTGGCTCGACACGTTGGGCGTCGAGCTCGACGAGCGGGGCAACCTGCGTCGGGACGACGACTGGATGACCAACGTGCCGGGGGTGTTCGTCGCGGGCGACATGGGGCGCGGGCAGAGCCTGATCGTGTGGGCGATCGCCGAAGGCCGGGCGTGCGCAGCCGGGGTCGACCGGTTCCTGATGGGGGAGACCTCGCTGCCCGAACCGCTCTCGCCCACGGCCCGTCCGCTCGTCTGAGACGGTGGTGCACGCGGCCCACCGGCGCGGCTAGACCCTGCCGGTGACCGCATCGACACCGCCCGCCGAGCCGCACCGTCCCGAGCCGCCGCGTCTGCCGGGCGGACTCGACATCGCGTTCCTCACCAACGAACCCGGCGCCTGCGAACTGGTCCTGGTGCGCCACGGCCAGCAGGCCCTGCCGGACCGTCGCGACCTGCGGGTCGGTGACATCGTCGACCCGCCGCTGTCCGCCATCGGTCGGCGGCAGGCCGAGCACCTCGGCGAGCGGTTCCGGCACCGACGGGTGGATGCGGTCTACTCCTCCCATCTGTCCCGCGCCTTCGACACCGGCCGGGCCGTCGCAGTGCACCACGGGCTCGAGCCCGAGGTGTACGAAGACCTCCGCGAGGTCGAGGTGTTCTCGGACCTGCCAGCGGACCGCCGGGCGGCCGACGTCCTCGGCGCGGACTACCTCGCCGGTATCCGTGACCGCATGGCGCGCGAACGCCGGTGGGACATCTACCCGGGTACCGAATCGAGCGTGGCGTTCCGCAATCGGGTCATCAACCGAATCGACGCGATCGCCGCCACCAACCCGGGTCGGCGCGTGGTGATCGCCTGCCACGGCGGGGTGATCAATGCGTACCTCGCCGAGCTGCTCGGCGCCCGCCAGGACATGTTGTTCCGCCCGGCCCACACGGCGGTCAACGTCTTCGTGGCCGGCGAGCACGGCCGGCGGGCGGTGCGCAGCCTGGGTGACGTCGCCCATCTCGAGCACGACGACGAGCTCGTCACCTACTGACCGGCGCCCCGGCGGCCTCGACACCTCGCGCCGGGGCTGCCTCCCGCGGCGTACGCGCTCGTCGTAGGCTGCGCTCATGTCCCGGCGTTCGGTGGGTTCTCTGGTGATCGTCGTGTCGACGCTCGCGCTGGCCGGCTGTGGCTTGGGCGGCGCGGCGACGACCACGACGACCACGAAGAAGACCACGACCCTGCCCACCCAGCAGGTCACCGTGCCGCCCCTCACGAGCGCCCCGACCACGGTGGTCCCCACGCCGACCAGCGGGCCGACCGCCTCGGTGACGACGGCGACGTACACCGTGCAGCAGGGCGATTTTTGGTTCTCGATCGCTCAGAAGCTCGGCGTCGACCTGCAGGCCCTGCTCGACGCGAACGGCATGACCCTGACGACGGCGCTCTACCCGGGGATCCGGCTGATGGTCCCGCCGAAGTCGGCGCCGTCGCTGCCACCGTCGGCACCGTCGTCGAGCGGGACCACCTCGACCACCAAGTCCACCGTGGCCGTCGGGGGCTCCTACACGGTGGTCGCCAACGACTCGTGGGGGGCGATCGCCGCCAAGCTCGGCGTGAAGCTCGCCGACCTGCTGTCGGTCAACGGTGCGACGACGTCGACGGTCATCCACCCCGGTCAGTCGATCAAGGTGCCCAAGGGCGCAACGAACACGGCGGCGCCCACCACCACGGTGAAGACCACGACCACGACGAAGGCCGGCGCCCCGACCACCACGGCGCCGAAGGCCTGACGGCGCGCGATGCGTTCGGGCGTCGCCGCGCTCGTCGCCGCGGCGTCCCTGGTGCTGGCCGGATGCAGCGGGACGGCGAAAGCAGGTCCCGACACCACGACGGCGCGCCCCACGACCACCCTCGCCCGCCGGCCGCCGTCGCCGGGTTCGACGACCTTCCCGACGGTCAACGTCCCGGCAGTGCCCACCTCGACGACGCTCCCGCGCATCATCTCCCCCGACGACGTCAAGCCGCCGATGCGGGTGTACACGGTGGTCTCGGGCGACACCTGGGTGCGCATCGCGCAGAAGACGGACCTGCCGCTCCAGGAGATCCTCGACGCCAACCGGATGGCGATCACCACGCTGCTGTACCCGGGGATGATCCTGCAGATCCCACCGGCGATCCCGACCACGGCGGGACCGACGACTACCGTGGCGATCGTCGGTCGCTACACGGTCGTGGCGGGCGACGGGTGGGGGAGCATCGCGCTGAAGTTGGGTGTCAACCTCGGCGACCTGCTCCGGGTGAACCGGGCGTCGGTCGAGACGCTCATCCTGCCGGGCCAACAGATCAACGTGCCGGCCAAGCGTCGTTGACGCCTCGGCCGGGCGAGCCGGCCATCAGACGAATCGGAACTCGGTGCCGACGAGGTCGTGGACCTCACCGGCGCGGCTGCGGTCGGTGACCGTGACCTCGATCGCGTCGAGGCCGGCCCCGCGTGGGCCGGCCGGTTCGAACACGATGCGGCCCCGGTCGAGCGGGATCACCCGCCCCTCGAGTGGACGGTCGAGGACCTCGGCCCAACGGGCGGCGAGGGCATCGGGGTCCTCGGCGGCGATGACGGCGCCCGACAGTTCGGCGACGGTGTCCGTGCGGACGTGGTCCGGCCAGGTCGGTCCTGCCCACAGCCAACCTGCTTCGTCGGCCATCGCGTCGATCGAGGTGATCGGACCACCGAGATCCTTGGGGTGCAGGTGCACGCTCGAGGCCTTCGCCGATTCGTGGCGCCACACCACACGCACGCCGAGATCGGCCAGGCGGCCGGCGAGCCGGGCGTACTCGGTGGTCTGCACGATCACCATGTAGCCACCGTCGCCGCCCCGCTTGTCGAGGAGCCGTCCGGCCGTCGTGCCGTCCTGGACGGGCGACACCACCTCGAGGAACGTGTCGCCGATCGCGAGCAGGCCGTTGTGGAGGCCGAATTCGGCGACGCCCGGGTCGCGGAAGCACACCTGGACACCGAGGGTGGACCCGAGCGCCTCGAGCGCCGGTTCGAGGTCGGCGGCGACGAGGGCGAGCTGGCGAAGACGCATCATGGGTCGGGAACGTAGCGTGCGACCCATGGGGATCTCCGAGGGGTACGTCTCGACCACCGATCTGCGGGTCTTCGAACGCCAGGCCGGTACGGGGGAGCCCGTGGTGTTCGTCCACGGCTTCCCGCAGACCTCGTACCAGTGGCGCCACCAGCTGCGGGCCCTGTCCGAGGCGGGGTATGCGTGTTTCGCCCCCGACAACCGGGGCTTCGGAGGAACCGACGCCCCTGGAGCTCGGGTGTGTCGGTCGTTGCTCGCCGACGACGTGATCCGCTACCTCGACGCTCGCGGGATCGGCACGTGCACGCTCGTCGGCCATGACTGGGGCGGGATCATCGCCTTCAAGGCCGCCATCGACCATCCCGATCGCATCACCCGGTTGGCGCTGCTCGACACGCTGTGCACCACCTGGTCACCCGCAGGCGTGCACGGCTACTGGTTCAAGGCCGAGGGTTTGGCCGAGGCGTTCTTCGCCGAGCACCACCGAGCCTTCATCGAGGTCCTCTTCGCCGGGGCGGACTCGGCCGGGCTCGGGGCCCGTCCGCAGAACCCGTGGACGGCGATCCCGGCCGGGTCGAGAACGCGTCCCACCTGGATCGACGACGAGGCGCTCGCGCACTACGTCCGCTCCTTTTCCCAGCCCGAGGCCTGGGCCCATGCGATCTCGTACTACCGCTACGCCCTGCCGTTCCACGAGGTGATCCCCGATCCGGCGGCGCGCCACGGCGAGCGGTACCGGTCGCTGCCCGAGTCGGAGGTGGCCGCGATGTGGTTGCACGACGGTGGTCTCGAGCAGCACCCGGGACATGCGCTGTTCTACGACTACGGGCCGGAGGACCGGCACAAGCGGTATCCGCATCCGGTGCTGTGGTGTTACGGCTCGTACTCCGGCCGCGTGTCGCCGTCGGGGTCGTCCAGCATCCCGAGCGGCA
>JBILVB010000141.1:0-9425 GCA_044370695.1 Acidimicrobiales bacterium
CGAGCAACGGGAGACCGAACGCCAGCGTCTTGCCGGAGCCCGTCGGTGCCCGCCCGACGAGATCGCGCCCGCCGACGAGGTCGGCGACGGCCGCGGCCTGGATCGGGGTCGGGGAGGTGATCCCCCGCTCGGCCAGCGCATCGACGAGGTCGCCGCCGATGCCGAGCTCGTGGAACGTCAGGGACACGGCACTCCTCACTGCGCCGGCCCGCGAGGCCGGACGAACTGCGCCGGCCTCGCGGCCGGACGGCGTAGCCTACCCGGCTGCCGTTGGGTGGGCGCGTCCCACGGCCGTAGGCTGCCCGTCATGTCGAACGTCGTGATCGTCGAAGCCGTCCGCACCCCGATCGGCCGCCGCGGCGGCGGGCTGTCCACCATGCACCCTGCGGACCTGCTGTCGGTCGTCCAGCGCGAGGTGGTGGCCCGCTCCGGGATCGACCCGGGCGAGATCGGCCAGGTCGTGGCGGGCTGCGTGAGCCAGGTGGGCGAACAGAGCTTCAACATCGCCCGCACGGCGTGGCTCGCCTCCGGCCTGCCCCAGGCGACCGCGTGCACCACGGTCGACACCCAGTGCGGCTCGAGCCAGCAGGCCACCAACCTGGCGACCGCACTGATCGCCTCCGGCGTGGTGGACGTCGCCATGGCGTGCGGCGTCGAGATCATGAGCAGGATCCCGATCGGCATCAACTCCTCGAAGAAGCTCGGCCTCGGAGTACCGATCCCGAAGAGCTACTTCGCCCGCTACGAGATGACCTCGCAGTTCGAAGGCGCCGAGCGCATCGCCGACAAGTGGGGCCTCACCCGGGACGACACGGATGCCTTCGGCTTCCAGAGCCAGGCTCGGGCGGCCCGGGCATGGGCCGAGGATCGCTTCGCCACCCAGATCGTCGAGGTCGAGGCCCCCGATCTCGACGAGGAGGGCAAGCCGACCGGCACCTCCCACCGCGTGACGCGCGACGAGGGCATCCGGGAGACCTCGATGGCCAAGCTCGCCGAACTCAAGCCCGTCGCCCGCCCGAACGGCGTGCACACCGCCGGCAACTCCTCGCAGATCTCCGACGGCGCCGCTGCGGTCCTGATGATGACCGAGGAGAAGGCCGCTGCGCTCGGCCTCACCCCGATCGCCCGGGTCGTCGACACCTGCCTCGTCGGGGTCGACCCGGTGCTCATGCTCACCGGGCCGATCGACGCCTCGGAGAAGCTGTTCGCCCGGACGGGCTTGCGCGCGTCGGACATCGACACCTTCGAGATCAACGAGGCGTTCGCCTCCGTGGTGCTGTCGTGGGCCCGGGAGGTCCACCCGGACCCGGAGAAGGTGAACCCCAACGGCGGCGCGATCGCCCTGGGCCATCCGCTCGGCGGCACCGGCGCCGTGCTCCTGACCAAGGCCGTCCACGAACTGCGCCGCACCGGCGGCCGCTACGGGCTCGTGTCGATGTGCTGCGGCGGTGGCCTCGGCACCGGCACCATCGTCGAGCGGCTCTGACCCACGACTCCAGCAGTGCTCGCGGCCCACGGCCGCCCCCCGATCCGATGGGAGGTGGGCCGTGGGCCGTGCCGCGTTCCAGGCGTCGTTGCTCGCCGTGACGATTGCGTTCGGTGCTGCCTGCACGGAGCCCGCTCCGTCCGGCGAACCGAACGCCACGGTCGTGTCCGTGGTCGACGGGGACACGATCGTGGTGAGGATCGACGGGCAACGCACCACGGTCCGCCTGATCGGGGTGGACACCCCGGAGACGGTCGCTGCGAACCGGCCGGTCGGCTGCTTCGGCCCGGAGGCCTCGAAGCGCACCGCTGCGCTGCTGCCGGCCGGCACTGCGGTCCGCCTCGAGCGCGACGTGGAGGCCCGCGACGTGTACGGCCGCCTGCTCGCCTACGTGTACCGACGCGCCGACGGGTTGTTCGTCAACGAGGACCTCGTGGCGGGCGGCTACGCCGACGTGCTGCGGATCCCGCCGAACACCGCACACGCCGAGCGGCTCACGCGGGCCCGCAGCGACGCTCGCCGGGAACGGCGGGGCCTGTGGGGCGCCTGTCCCGCCTTCGGCACCACCCACCCGGGATGACACGATGGGGTCTCGACCGGCCGAAGGGGGACGCCCGTGACCCGCATCACCAAACTCGAACCCGAGCAGTGGGATCCCGAGTTGCGAGAGCTGTTCAAGCCGGAGGACCGCACCCCGCTCGAGGTGGGCCTGTCCCGGTACTTCGCCCACCGGCCGCCGCTCGCCAAGGCCATCGGCGCGTTCGGCCGTGCGTTGAAGGTGAACCGGACACTGCCCGACCGCCTCGTCGAACTGGTCCGGCTCCGGGTCGCGTTCCACAACCAGTGCCGCAGCTGTATGGCGATCCGCTACACCGACGCCGTCGTCGCGGGCGTCACCGAGGACCTGGTGTGCTCGCTCGAGCGCCCGATGGAAGCACCCGATCTGACGCCGGCCGAGAAGGCCGCCATCCGGTACGGGGAGCTGTTCGCCACCAACCACCTCGCGATCGACGACGCGGTCTACGACGATCTCCGCCTGCACTTCACGGAGGCCGAGATCATGGAGCTCGCGGTCGTCGTCGCGTTCTTCGTCGGCTTCGGCCGACTCGGCGCCACGCTGCACATGGTCGAGGAGCTGCCGGGCGCGTTCCAGGGCGAGGTCGCTTCCGGCCCGGTGACACCCTGGGGGAACGACGCGATCGTCGTGCGTTGATCGGGTGCGCCGATAGCGTTCGGCGCCGATGAGCGATCTGGTCGAACGCCTCGGGTACGGAGCTGACGCCCGCCTGGTCATCGTGTCCTGCGACGACCTCGGCGCCTGCCACGCCGCGAACGAGGGTGTCTACCGGGCCCTGCGCGACGGGGTCGCCACGTGCTCGTCGATCATGGTCCCCGCTCCATGGGCCCGAGACGCCGCCGCTCGCTACCGGGGCGAGGACATCGGCGTGCACCTCACGCTCAACGCCGAGCACGAGCTGTACCGGTGGGGTCCGATCACGCACGCCCCGTCGTTGCTGTCCGGCGACGGCGGCTTCCCGCGCCGCCTCGACGACCTCTGGGAGCACGCCGACGTCGACGAGGTCCGTCGCGAGTGCCGGGCCCAGATCGAGCGGGCGATCGTGTGGGGCTTCGACGTGAGCCACCTGTCCTCGCACCTGTCGGCGCTCACGTTGCGGCCCGAACTGTTCGACGTCCTGGTCGATCTCGCGCTCGAGTTCCGGCTGCCGGTCCGGCTCCCGTCATCGGTGAGCGAACACGACGCCGGGTTCCCCTTCCGCACGCTCGCCGTCGACGAGGGGCTCGTGTTCCCCGATCACTTCGTCGCAGCGCGCCGCTGGGGGAGCCGCGACCGGGTGGCCGTCGAGCTCGACCATCTCGCACCCGGCGTCACCGAGATCCATCTTCAGCCCGCGGTCGACACACCCGAGGTGCGGGCCCTGGCCCCGGAGCACTGGACGGCCTGGGTCGACGATCTGGCCGTGGTGGAGCGGGGCGGACCACTCGACATCGCCCTGGCACGCGCCGGGGTGGTTCGGATCGGGTTCCGGGCGCTGCGGTCGCTGATGCGGGCGGGCTGAACGTTGCTCGCGCCCGGCCGCGTCGTCGAGCGCTCAGGCCGGGACGAACCGACCGAGCACGGCAGCGGCACGACCCGATCGCAACTCGTCGAACAGCGGGCCGGTGGGACCGCTCGCCTTGAGCTTGCCGAGCATGAACGCGACCGTCGGGTCGAGCGCACAGTCGACCGCCGCGATCGTGACGACCACCTCGGCGTCGTCGGGGCCGACCGCCTCGACGGCCTTTCCGGACGTGATGCGGTACTGCACGCTCACGTCCCGCTGCTCCGCAACAGCTCGGCAGCGACCACCCCGGCGAACAGGTCGTCCTCGACGCCGCCCTCGGGCGGATTCCCCACCAGCGAGCGGGCGAGGATCCAGTCCTCGTACGGGTACGCCTCGGCCAGCTCCCGATCGTCGAGCCCGAACCAGAACGGTTCGGTCGGATCGACTTGCGTGGCGTGGGCGCGCAGCGCGGCCGAACGCGCCGGTAGGAACGCCCCGATCTCGAGTCGGGTGGTGATCCGATGGTCCTGACTCGGGCGTTCGAACCATCGCTCGTCGAACGGCGACGACCCGCGAAGCCGTTGCAGCGCTTCGTGCACGGCGACGAGTCGGGCGCGGGACCACACGTTGTAGTAGAGCTTCGAGGGCTGCCAGGCCGGCCCCGCCTCCGGGTACCACGACCGATCCCCGGCCCGCTCGAAGGCCGGGATCGTGATCTCGTGCACCTTCAGGTGGTCGGGGTGCGGGTAGCCGACCTGGTCGTCGGAGTACGTGAGCACCACCTGGGGCCTCGTCCGGCGGATGACGGCCACCAGCCGCCCGACCGCCTCGTCGAGGTCGGCTCGGTGGAAGCACGCCGGGTGGTCGTTGGCCGGCGAGTCCTTCATCCCCGAATCCCGATAGCCGAGCATCACCACCTCGTCGAAGCCGATCGCCGACGCGCTCCGGGCCAATTCGTCGGCTCGTACGTCGGCCAGCAACGCCTTCGTCGCGTTCTCGTCGAGCCCGTGGAACAACCCGCCCTCGGCTCGCAGGGCCGGGTTGTGCAGGTCGCCCTCTTCGCCCCCCGTGCAGCACACGAGCACGGTCCGCACGCCTGCGGCGCCGTACCGGGCGACGGTCGGGGCGCCCTTGGACGCCTCGTCGTCGGGGTGCGCGTGCACGGTCAGCAAGCAGAGCGGGTCCGACATCGGCGGGCAGGGTACCGGTGCTGCGGCGGCATCGCATCGACGCGCGCCGCTAGCCTCCCGAACCGCATGCCGATCCGAGCCGCCACCGCTGTGCTCGCCGCCACGCTGGCGGCCGCGACCGTCCTGAGCGCCGGGTGTTCGAACGACGGGCGCGAGCTGCGGCCACCCCGCTCCGATCAGAACCAGTCGATCCTGTCGATCGCGCCGCCCACCACGGTCGCGTCAGCCGACACCCTGCCGGCGCCCTGACGTGGCGGCGACCCCGTCCCAGCGGTCCAGGATCGCTTCGGCCTCGCCGGGTTGCCCGAACAGGTAGCCCTGCCCGGCGCTGCAGCCGAGTTCGACGAGCCGCTCGCACTGCCAGGTCTCCTCGACGCCCTCGGCGAGTACGCCCAGCCCGAGCAGGCTGCTCACGTCCACGATCGAGCGGATCAACGAATCCCCCGGGCCGTCGCCGCCGGGCGACAGCGCCGAGACGAGGGAGCGGTCGACCTTCAGCACCGTGAACGGGAGTTGGCGAAGGTACGTGATGGAGGCGTGGACCGAGCCGTAGTCGTCGAGCGCGAGGCCGACGCCGTGGGCGCGCAGGTGGCTGAGCACCTCCTGGGTGCCGGCCATGCGTGCCATCGCTGCGCCCTCGGTCACCTCGAGCACGAGCCGCTTCCCCGCAAGGCCGTGCTCGGCGAGCGCAGCGACGAGATCCTCGAGGTAGTCGGCGGCGAGCAACTGCTGCGGGGAGACGTTCACGGTCAGGTAGAAGTCGGACCCGACACGACCGTCGCGGATCCACGCAGCGAGGTCGCCCAGCGAGCGGCGCAGCACCCAGCGGCCGACGGGCACGATCTGGCCGGTCTGCTCGGCGAGACCGACGAAGGCTCCGGGCATGACGACCCCACGCTCGGGGTGCTGCCAGCGCAGGAGCGCCTCCACGCCCAGCATGCGCCGGGCGGCGAGATCGACGATCGGCTGGTAGTCGAGGAAGAACTCGTCGTCGACCAGCGCCCGCTCGATCTCCTGGCGCCACTCGGCTCGCCGGGAGGCGTGCTCGTGGCGTTCCGGGTCGTAGACCGCCCACCCGCCCTTGCCCGAGGCCTTCACCTCGTACATGGCCGTGTCCGCCTCGTGCAGGAGGCGGGCGGGATCGAGCCGACCGACGCAGCTGGAGATGCCGATCGAAGCTCCGACCGCCACGGTCGCCGCCCGCAACTCCACCGGCTGGGCGATGAGACGCAGGAGCCGGTCGGCGAGCGCCGTCACGTCGTCGTGGTGATCCACGAGCACCGCGAACTCGTCTCCGCCGAGACGGGCCAGTTGATCGCTCGACCGCAACTCCCGCTGCAGACGCTCCGAGAGCAACTGCAGCAACTCGTCGCCTGCGGCATGGCCGTAGGTGTCGTTGACGGCCTTGAAGCCGTCGAGGTCGAACACGACGGCCGACACGGGCGTGCCGTGGCGCGCCGAGAGCGTCAGGAGCCGCTCGAGCTGGTCGAGGAGCATCCGACGGTTCGGCAACCCCGTCAGCGCGTCGTGGTAGGCGAGGAACTCCAGGTCGCCCTGGGCCGCCCGCCGTTCGCTGAGGTCCTCGAGCACGCACACCGCACCCATCGAGCCGCCCGGGATCGGCAGCGCACTCATGGCGAGCCAGCGGGTGGCCGCACCGACCACAAGGGTGAACTCGACGGAGCCCTGCGGCTCACGGCCGGCGAGCACCTCGAACACCGGCAGCACCGTCTCGAGCGGTGTCCCGTCCACCGACGCGGCACGCTGGAACACCTCGGCGACGCGCCGGCCGAGCAAGCTGTTCGCTTCGAGCCCGATCACGTCCCCTGCGACCTCGTTGGCGTCCACGATCCGGCCGGTGGGATCGACGAACAGCAGCCCTTCGCTGACCGACTCCAGTGCGAGTCGGACCGAACTGGACGCGACGGCGAGCACCCCGGTGCGCTCGATGCTGCACACCACCGCCTCGCCGTGGGGAACCATGGAGACGCGCACGCTGCGCGCACCATCGGTGAGTCGCACGTCGAGCACGACCGGCGCACCGCCCGTCGCGAGCGCGTCGATCTCGGCTGCGACCCGGCTGCGGTCGTTCGGGTGGATCCGGGCGAGCAACGCCGATCGCGACCCGACCGCGCCACCGAGCAGCGCCACGGCCGAGGCGTTCGCGCCGACGGCCCCCCGTTCGACGACCACGATGGGCACCGCGACGGCATCGATCGGCACGGACGCGCCGGAGCCCGGGGCGGCGAACGGCGCTCGGGCCGGCCGATGCACCTCGTTTCCCGGGGTGGCGGTCACGGCGGTACCGATCGGCGGCCCGTCACGCCGGTTGACGGTTGGCGCCACGGGCGGCGAACCGGTTCACCTCAAGTCACCTTCTGCCCCGCCGATGGCACAAGCGACGCGGGAAGGACGACCGAGATGCAGCCGAGCCAGCCACCGCCCTCACCCTTGGGTTCGCTCCCGGGGCCGTTGCTCGAGTTGGGCATGCGCGCGCAGCTCGAGTCGCTCTACGCCGAGCGGGAGTACCTCGCTGCCGAACTCGGCGTGAGCGACGCCGATGAGGTGCTCAGCGTGGTCGAGGGCCTACGGGCCGAATCGGCGGCGCTGCGGCGCCTGATCGAGCTGACCGAGGCGCAACGGCGTCTCGACGCCGAGCGTCAGGCCGTCAGCGACGAGATCGAGCGCCTGCGCTCCCGGTTGCCGACCGACGCCTCGGGTCCCACGACGGCACCGGCCGAGGGTCGGCCGTGACCACCGACCACGCCACCGGCGGACTCACGGCGCTGGCCTGGGCGCAGGCGACGGAGCTCGCTGCGGCCGGCGTGAGCTTCGCCGACGAGACCACCCTCGCCGAGCTCGACGCCGCCGAGGATTTCGATCATTTCGGCTTCGCCGTCGTCGAGCTCGACGACGGCGCCACGGTGATCGCGCTCAACCGCGCCGCCGCGGAGATGTTCGGCATGGTCGCCGCCGCAGCGATCGGTCGCGACTTCTTCCTCCAGGTCGTGCCCGGCACGAACAACCGTCTGTTCCGGGGCACGTTCCGGCGCTGCGTGGAGCTTCCGCAGGTCGATCTGCTGTTCGGCTACACCTTCACGTACCGCATCGCTCCGACGGACGCTCGCGTCCATCTGCACCGGCGCAACGGCCGGAACCTCATCCTCGTCCGCCGGAGCTGAGCGGCGCGCGCCGTCAGTGGCTGACGGCGAACTGGTCGAGGTAGTCGGCGAGCTTCGCCTCGGCCGCGGCCCGGCGCGTCGGGACGTGCTCGGACGGGACCTCGTGGGGCCGGTAGTTCTTGAGCAGCTGGCGAGCCACGGTGACCTTGTGCACCTCGTCGGGGCCGTCGTAGATCCGAGCGGCGCGAGCGTGGCGGTACATCGACTCGAGCGGGAGATCCGTGGTGTAGCCGAGGCTGCCGTGGATCTGGATCGCACGATCGATCACGTTGTAGAGCACCTTGGCGCCCCAGAACTTGATGACGCCGATCTCCACCCGGGCGTCGGAGTAGTGCCGGCCGGCAGCGTGGAGCTGGTCCATCTTCCATGCGGCCTGGAGCGTGAGCAGCCGGGCCGCCTGCATCTCGGCATGGCTCTCGGCGATCCAGTCCTGGATCATCTGCTTCTCCGCGAGGATCGACCCGTGCACGTAGCGCGACAGCGCCCGCTCGCACAGCATGTCGAAGGCGCGCGCCGACTGGCCGAGCCACCGCATCGCATGGTGGATACGGCCCGGCCCGAGGCGTTTCTGCGCCAACGCGAAGCCCTGGCCGATCCCCGCCTCGCCGCCGACGATGTTCTCGAACGGCACCCGCACGTTGTCGTAGATGATCTCGGCGTGGCCGCCCGGCTCTCCGGTGCGATGGTCGGGCTCGCCCATCGTGGGCACGTCACGAACGATGTTGACGCCGGGCGTGTTCCGCGGGACCAGGATCATCGAGTACGACTTGTAGGGCGACGCGTCGGCATCGAGGTTGGTCCTCACCATCACGAGCAGCAGATCGGCGATCGACGCGTTCGACGAGAACCACTTGTGGCCGTTGATCACCCACTCGTCGCCGTCGCGGACCGCCTGGGTGGTGAGCAGCGTCGGATCGGCACCGGCACCGGGCTCGGTCATCGAGAAGCACGACCGGATCCGGCCGTCGAGCAGCGGTTGCATCCACTGCTCCTTCTGGGCATCGGTGCCGCCGACGGCGAGCAGTTCGGCGTTGCCCGAGTCCGGCGCATTGTTCCCGAAGATCGACGGCGCATAGCCGCAGGCACCGAGGATCTCGTGCATGAGACCGAGCTTGACCTGGCCGAAACCGAGGCCACCCATGTCGGGCGGAAGATGGGCGGCCCACAACCCTTGGCGCTTCACCTCTTCCTTCAGCGGTGCGGTGATCTGGTTGAACACGGCGCGACCCTCCGGGGTGCGCCAGTGCTCCGCCAGCGTCTCCAGCGGCATGATCTCGTCCCGGACGAACGCCCTCATCCAGTCGAGCTTCTCCTGGAACTCCGGATCGGTGGAGAAATCCCACGCCATCGTCGACCCCCTCGTGTGCGCAGCGACGCGCCACCCTACGCCCTCACCGCAGCGCCCGTCCGAGGGCCCGTGCTCGCCGCTGCGCCGGCGCGCGCATGTCGACCCACCCGGAGGCTGCCATGATCGACCACTCGTGGAACTGGTCTTGATCCGTCA
>JBILVB010000143.1:0-9374 GCA_044370695.1 Acidimicrobiales bacterium
GCCGGACCGACGACGGTGATCGACTCGCTCGACGCAACCACCTGCTCGAGCCGAGGGGTTCCGGCCTGCGACGCCACGGCCGGGGTCACGGCCGCGATCAGGCCGAGCAGCGGCACGGCGAGCGCTGCGGCTCGTCGTCGTGTCTGCGAAGCACGGACGCCGACGCGCCCTGGTTCGTCTCGCATGTTCCCACCTCTGATCCCAACCAGTGCTCCCGTCGGCCGGAGGCCCGCGAGGTTGAGGGCTAGCGTCGGGATCGTGAAGGTGCCGCTGACCGTCAACGACCATCTCCGCCGGGCCGAACTGCTCTACCCCGACCGGGTCGGGGTGATCGACGAACCGGACCAGCCGGCGGCCTCCTGGGGGTCGCTGTCCTACCGCCGGATCGCTGCGCTGGCCCGGGCGCAGGCGGCGGGGCTCGACGCGCTCGGCATCGCCGAAGGCGAGCGAGTGGCGGTGATGAGCCACAACTCGGCCCGGTTGCTCACGGCGTTCTTCGGGGTGTCGGGGTCCGGTCGCATCCTGGTGCCGATCAACTTCCGCCTCGCCGCCGAGGAAGTGAAGTACATCGTCGCCCACTCCGGGGCTCGGGTGCTGCTCGTCGACCCCGAACTCGACGGTGCCATGGCCGAGGTGGCCGCCGAGCACCGTTTCGTGATCGGGGCCGAGTCCGATGCGGTGCTCTACCGCCACGACCTCGAGCCACGCGGCTGGTCGGCTCCCGACGAGGACGCCACGGCGACGATCAACTACACGAGCGGCACGACCGCCCGGCCCAAAGGGGTGCAGCTCACCCACCGCAACCTGTGGATCAACGCCGCGACGTTCGGTTGGCAGATGGGGGTGTCGGACCGCGACGTGTACCTGCACACCCTGCCGCAGTTCCACTGCAACGGGTGGGGCATGGTCTACGCCGTCACCGGCATGGGTGGCACGCACGTGATCCTGCGCAAGGTCGACGGCGCCGAGATCCTGCGTCGTGTCGACCAGCACGGGGTGACGTTGCTGTGCGGCGCGCCGGCGGTCGCCAACATGATTCTCGATGCAGCCGCCTCCTGGGATGGGCCGATCCCCGGCCGGGACCGGGTCCGTATCGTCGTGGCCGGCGCGCCGCCGCCCACCCGGACCATCGAGCGCATCGAGACCGAACTCGGCTGGGAGTTCGTCCAGATCTACGGCCTCACCGAGACCTCGCCGCTGCTCACCATGTCGCGTCGGCGGGCCGAATGGGACGAGTTGTCCCCGGCGGACCGGGCCCGCAAGCTCGGCCGGGCCGGGGCCCCGGCCATCGGCGTCGACGTGCGGGTGTCGGCCGACGGCGAGGTGCACGCCCGGGGCAACGTGATCATGGGCGGCTACTGGGAGCAGCCCGACGAGACCGCCAAGGCGATCCCCGACGGGTGGTTCCACACCGGTGACGGCGGCGCGATCGACGACGAGCACTACGTCGTCATCCAGGACCGCAAGAAGGACGTGATCATCTCCGGAGGCGAGAACGTGTCGTCCATCGAGGTCGAGGACGCGATCTTCAGCCACCCGAAGGTGGCCGAGGTGGCCGTGATCGGCATCCCCGACGACAAGTGGGGGGAACTGGTCACCGCCCTCGTCGTGCTCGTGCCGGGCGAGGCCCTCACCGAGGACGAGGTCATCGCCTGGACCCGGTCGAAGCTGGCCGGGTACAAGTGCCCGAAGAAGGTCGAGTTCCGCACGGAACTGGCCCGCACCGCGACCGGCAAGCTGCAGAAGTTCAAACTGCGAGAGCCGTTCTGGGCGGGGCGCACCCGGCAGGTCAACTGAACCGATGCCGACCACCACGGTGCCGGTCGGGTCCGGCGCGCCCACCGTCGAACTCGCCGGGCCGGCCGACGGCGAACTCGTCGTGCTCCTGCATGGTTTCCCGCAGAGCCGGCACACCTGGCGAGCGCAGGTGCCCGCCCTGGCGGCGGCGGGGTTCCGGGCGGTGGCACCCGACCAGCGGGGGTATTCGCCGGGCCTGCGGCCCGATCCGGCCGACCTGTCGGCGTACACCGTCGAACGCCTCGTCGGGGACGTGTTGGAACTGGCCGACGCCGTGGGCGGCCCGGGCGCCCGGTTCCACCTCGTCGGCCACGATTGGGGTGGTGCGATCGCCTGGGCCACGGCCGACCGCCACGCGAGCCGGGTGCGGACCCTGACCGTGCTCTCGCGCCCGCATCCGGCTGCGTTCGCGCAGGCCTACGCCACCGATGCCGACGGCCAGCGGCACCGGTCGCGGCACCACCGGGCGTTCCACGACCCGGCCACCGCCGGCCTGCTGCTCGCCGACGACGCTCGGCGGTTGCGCCGGTCGTTCCACGACCAGGGCGTGCCCGAGGCCCACGTCGCCGAGTACGTGTCGGTGCTGCGGGACCCCGGCGCGCTGGAGGCCGCCCTTGCCTGGTACCGCGCCGCCGGCACGCTCAGCCGCATCGACGCCGCGCCGATCGTCGTGCCCACCACCTACCTGTGGGGCGATGCCGATTCGAGCGTCGGCGCCGCCGCCGCTCACGGCACCGCCGATCAGGTGGTCGGGCCGTACCGGTTCGTCGCCGTGCCCGGCGGTGGCCATTTCCTCACCGACGACCACCCCGAGGTGGTCACGCGTGCTCTGCTCGAGCGGGTCAGCCCGCGGGGGACATGACGATCGCCCGCTCCGTCTCGGGGTAGCAGACCCCGGGCGGCAGATGGATCCAGCGCCGCTGCACGGTGTCGATCACCTCGGTGTCGCCATCGGTCACGTTGAACGGCTCGAGTCGGGCGTGGAACCGTGTGCTCGCGCCGCGGTTCTTGCGCAGTTCGCGAACCTGACCGCTGTCGGTGAAGGCCACCGACGGCAGGAAGCACGGCCGCTGCGGGATGCGGAAGCGGGGCTTGTCCGAGGCCATCCACCGGGGCGCATCGGAGAACCGCTGGATCACGAGGGCGCCGGTGACGGTCTTGGCGCCGTTCCAGAAGTACCCGGTCTCGAGATACACGTACTCGGAGGTGCGGATCGTCGTGCCGGAGATGGTGAGGGCCCCCTCGAACACGACGAGGTCGAGGTCGGCGGCGTAGTTGCCCGTCGCGGTGAACTCCCAACCGGGCGGATACCAGACGAGGGCCGTCAGCGCGCGACGCGGGCTGATCCGCAGCCGCGCCAGAGACACCGGTGTCGACGAGTCGGGGAGGAGCACCTGCTCCCACCCGGTCACGGAACGGAGATCGACGGTTTGCGCTGTGGTCATCGGATCGTTGCGCCACGACCACGGGTCGTGGGCGTCACCGTACTGATCGGCCGCCGATCGACCACCTTGAGGCGCCCTTGGGGCCGCGAAGAACGACAGCGGTACCATCCGGGCGGCTCTCGCCGAGCCGGATCCGGGGGGAACGAACACGATGCCGTTGAAGATCGCCGAACGAGCGGCCGAGCGACCGACCGAGGTTGCCCTGCGCGACGACCGCGTGGCGCTGACCTGGCCCGAGGTCGACGAACTGGTCAACCGGGCCGCGAACGCGTTGCGGGCGCTGGATCTCGGCCCGAAACGCCGGGTGGCGGTGTTCGCCGAGAACGCCGCCGAGACGGTGATCGCCCACCTGGGCGCGCTGTTCGCCGGGGCCTCGAGCGTGCCGGTGAACTTCCACTTCACCGCCGAAGAGGTGGAGTTCATCCTTGCCGACTCGGGAGCGGCCGTCGTCCTCGTCGGGCCGGAGACGGTGGGTCGGGCCGCCGTCGCCGCCCGGGCCGCCGGCACGCCGCACGTGATCGCCTGGCGCAGCGATCCCGCCGAGGGCGTGACCCCTTGGGAGCAGGCGCTGGCCGGTGCCTCGCCGGCGTCGCCGCCGATCGACGTGCCGCCGCTGCCGAACCTCATGTACACGTCCGGCACCACGGGCCGCCCCAAGGGGGTCGACCTGCCGCCCACGATGTTCGCCGCCGGCAAGGATCTGCGCGAGCACGTCGAGGCGCTGGAGAAGAACCGGTTCTGCCAGTTCGGCACCCACATCGTGATCGGGCCGATGTACCACACGGGCCCCCTGTCCGGGGTGCGGGTTCTGGCGGCGGGCACCCCGGTGCTCGTGCTCGGGCGGTTCGACGCCGAGACGGTGCTGCGGGCGATCGACACCTACAAGACCGAGACCTCGATCATGGTGCCCACCCACTTCGTGCGGCTGCTCGCCCTTCCCGACGAGGTGAAGTCCCGGTACGACGTGTCCTCGATGCAGGTCGTGGGCCACACCGGCGCCGCCTGCCCGGTGGACGTGAAGCGGGCGATGATCGAGTGGTGGGGGCCGATCTTCTTCGACGCCTACGGCGCCACGGAGGTGGGCACGATCTGCACGATCACCTCGCCGGAGTGGCTCGAGCACCCGGGTTCGGTCGGGCGCTGCATCCCGCCGTTCACCCGGGCCGTGGTCGTCGACGACGACGGCAACGAGGTCCCGCCGGGCACCGAGGGTCGGCTGTACTTCGAGGACTCCACCGGCCGGGGCATCGTGTATCCGAGCGATCCGGCCAAGACGGCTGCGTCGCACCTTCGTCCCGGGGTGTTCACGATCGGCGAGATCGGGTACGTCACCGAGGACGGCTTCGTCTACATCACCGACCGCTTCAGCGACATGATCGTGTCCGGTGGGGCCAACATCTATCCCGCCGAGGCCGAGAAGGTGTTGCTCACGCACCCCGGGGTCGCCGACGTCGCCGTGATCGGCGTGCCGAACACCGAGATGGGCGAGGAGGTCAAGGCGCTCGTCGTGCCGGTCGACCCGGCCAACCCGCCGGACCCGGCCGAGTTGATCGGGTTCTGCCGCCAGCATCTCTCGGGCTACAAGTGCCCGCGCACGCTCGACATCGTCGACAGCGTGGGCCGCAATGCGATGGGCAAGATCAACAAGCGCCAACTCCGAGCTCCGTTCTGGGAGACGGGGCGCACGATCGGAGGCTGACCGATGACCGATCCCGTCGTCCTCGTCGACGAGCCGGCCGAGCACGTCCGGCGCCTCACCCTCAACCGCCCCGACAAGCGCAACGCGCTGTCGCACCGGTTGCGCAGCGAGCTGTTCGACGCGCTGCGCGCAGCGGATCGTGACCGCGAGGTGCGCGTCGTCGTCATCCGGGGCTCGGGGCCCTGCTTCTCGGCGGGCTACGACCTCGCCCAGACCCCCGGCGAGGCGCCGCCGTGGCCGATCTCGCCGGCGGACGGCGCGTGGGCCCGTCACGTGCTGCAGGGCTGGTTCGAGATGATGGACCTGTCGACCCCGCTCATCGCCCAGGTGCACGGGTGGTGCCTGGCCGGCGGCACCGAGCTCGCGACCGCGTGCGATCTCGTCTACGTGGCCGAGGACGCGAAGATCGGCTACCCGCCGGTGCGCCTCATGTCGTCGCCCGACATGGCGTGGCAGCCGTGGCTGCTCGGCTACCGCCGGGCCATGGAGGCGATGCTCACCGGCGACTCGATGTCGGGCACCGAGGCCGTGGCGCAGGGGTTCGCCAACCGGGCGTTCCCGGCCGACCGTCTCGACGACGAGGTGCTGGCCATGGCCCGCCGGGTGGCGGCCATCCCGCCGGACCTCCAGGCGATCAACAAGCGGGTGGTCCACCGGGCGATGGAGGTGATGGGTATGCGGGACGGCATGAAGGCCACTGCGGAGCTGAACGCCCTCGGCTTCCACCAGCGCTCGAGCAAGGAGTACCACGCCAAGCTGCGCGAGTCGGTCACCCAGGCGTTGTCCGAGCGCGACAAGCCCTTCGGCGACTACCGCGAGCAGTAGGCGGGCCATGGTCCCGGTGCTCCTCCAACCGGGCCGTCGCACCGGCGAGGCCAAGGGCCCGCGCAACGTGACCTTCTCGGTGCGGCGGGCGTATGCCGAAGCGGTGCACCGCGCCGGCGGTCGGCTGCTCGTGCTACCCCCGATCGACGACCGGCTCGGGGAACTCGACGAACTCCTCGGTCGGATCGACGGGGTGCTCCTGCACGGTGGCGGTGACGTCGAGCCGGCTCGCTACGGGGCGAGCGACGTGCACCCGGCCGTGGCCGGCATCGACCCGGCGCACGACGCGGTCGAACTCGCCGTGGTGCTTGCCGCGATCGACCGGGGGATCCCGGTGCTGGCCGTCTGCCGCGGTCATCAGGTGCTCAACGTCGCCCTCGGGGGCACCCTGCACCAGGACCTCGGCGAGCGGGCGCCGGCCCATCGCGACGGATTGCACGACGTGGCCGTGACGCCGGGGACGCGATTGGCCGACGTCCTCGGCGTGCGCACCGCCACCGGGCATTCCTCGCACCATCAGGCCATCGACCGGCTCGGCGACGGTCTGGTCGTGGCGGCCCGGGCGCCCGACGGCACCGTCGAGGCGGTCGAGCTGCCGGGTGCCTGGGTCGTGGGGGTGCAGTGGCACCCCGAGGACACCGCTGCGACGGATCCGGTCAACCAGCGATTGTTCGACGCGTTCGTGGCGTCCTGCCGTCGCTGAGCGCCGCAGCGCTCACACCTTCGCCGGGCATGCGACGTACGCCTGCATGCTCTCGCCGGTGCTCGCATCGATGACGGCCTCGCTGAGCGTGCCAGCGAACGCGGCGAGGTCGGCAACGTTCGCCTGCTCGATCCGGCTGCGGGCGGTCCCGAGCGCCGCGGTGCGTTCGGCGAGTTCCTCGGCGACGTGCTTCGGCCGCTCCGGAGCGCCGGGCGCAGCCAGGGCGGCGCCGAGTTGGACGGCGCGAGCCAGGGCTCGGTCGACGAAGGCCAGCGCGAGCACGCGGGCCTCCTCGGGCCCGGCCGACGTCCGCAGCGCGTGGAAGATGTCCACGGGGTCGGCGTCACGTTGCGCGGCCCAGGTGGTGGTCGCGGCGCACGCCTGCTTGCTCCAGCGTTCGGTCGCGGTCGGGTTCGAGCGGAACCCGAGCGAGAGGGCAGCGGCCACGACCACGCTCAGCAGGAGCGCAAGGACGACCAAGGTTCGGGGCGAGGTCATGCGGGTGCTCCGGCCGTGCCGGTCCGGGTCGTGATGGCGAAGTTCGCCGCTGCGTCGGCGCCCCCGGTCACGGTGACGGTCGCGGTGCCGTCGGCGGGGCCGGCGTCGGGATCGCCAAGCGGTGCGAACGATCCGAGACTGCCGGTCAGCATGAGCTTGACCACGTACTGACCGGGGGGCGCGAGCTGGGTGGTGTACGTCCCGTCGGCCGCAGTGGTCAGGGTCGCGACGACGGTCCCGTTGTGGCTGATGGTGAGCGGTAGCCCGACGGCGGGAGGGTCGGCGCCGGTGATGACGCCGTCTCTGTTCAAGTCGAGCCGCACGGTGCCGCTCAACGACCCGCCACAGCTCGGGTCGAGGGTGACCGAACTCGTGCCGGTGCCCGAGGTCGTCGCCGCAGTGACCACGATCTGCACCGTGCGGGGTGACATGGCGCAGTCGAGCGCGACGGTGCTCGTCAAGCAGGTCTGCACCGGGTCGCCGACGAACAGCAACTCGGCCTTCGGGGGTATGCCGTCGTCCCACGCCGTGGTGCCGACGGTCTCGACGGCGAGTTCGAGGCTGAGTTCCCCGGTGGAGGGAGGTACGCCTGCGAGATCGATCGAGCCGTCGGTGCCCAACAGGTTGACGGGTCCGGCGACGATAACGCCGGTGTCGGTGTTGCGGACCCGGGCCGACACGGACTTGAACTCGGTGTTCGGGGTGAGGTCGACGTCGCGGAGTTTCACCCGGTCCCAGGTGATCGGATGCGGTTTGCCGTCGCAGTAGAAATCCGCCGGCCGGACGGTGAGCTGCAGGGTCTGGGCGCTGCAGCCGAGGTCGCCGGTGGCGGTGTCGAACGCGTAGAGGACCCGGTTGTCGCTCGCGCCCCACGCGCAGGTCCCGGTGGTGGTGTAGCCGTACGCCCCGTTCGCGCCGGGCGCAACGTCCGACTTCACGCCGGAGGCGTCGAAGCCGGTGCCGGTGCAGGGGGCCATCGCTGCCCAGTCCCAGCACTGGAACGAGTTGTGATGCCAGACGCGGTGGTGGTACGTCCGGGTCGCTCCTTCGGCTTCGAGCAGGCCGCCGACGATGTAGGAGCTGGCATGCAGCTTGTTGACGCCCCACATCCCGTCAGGCGTGCCGATCGTGCTGAGCCCGGCCTTGTCGAACCCGGCGCAGGTGAGCGAGAGACGGGAGCCGAGACACACGCCGGTCCGCTCGCCGCCGGCGTTCTTGCGGAACACGACGGGAAACGCCCAGAAGTCCTGGCCGGTGGGGGTGACCGTGACCGGGGCGGACCAATCGGTGCACGCAGCGCCGGTGGCCAGGTCGATGCAGTGGAGGAACCCCGTGCGGTTGGCCGCGACCTGCTCGCCGCCCTTGTCGAAGTCGCCGACCCAGTCGGTGGCGAGCGAGGCGTAGAGGCGGCTGCCGTGCAGGCCGACGTCGATCAGCCCGACGTCGCGAGCCTTGCCGGCCCAGCCGGTACCGGCCGGGGCCACCGCCGGGATGGTCGGCGCAAGCCCGGTGAGGACGGTGGCCTTCGGATAGCCGGGGCAGGCCGCGCTCGCGAGCGGGTCGTAGCAATAGAGGTTGTGGTCGTCGGCGACCAGGAAGATCCGGTCGCCGTAGACGACGGGCTGTGAGCCGCGGTCGACCTTGTTGTACCAGATGTAGGCGGGTCGCTCGACGAAGTCGTGGCGCCCGCACAGGGTGGCCGTCGCCGGGTCCAAGCAGGTCAGGCCGAGCTTGGCGTCGTTCACCCGGAACCACAGCTTGCCGCCGACCACGACGGGCACGCCGGGCATCTGCGTCAGGTAGACACCGGCGGCCTTCGGGTAGTCGGGGCAGATCTCCTGGGTGAGCAGGTCGACACACGCGATGTTGTTGCCGCCGATGTGGTGGTGGAGCATGTAGGCACGCGTCCCGACCACGATCGGGGCGTACCCGTCGCCGCTGGTGCCGGCCGTGGACATCGAGGTGATCGGGGGCGGGATCGAAGCGATCCGACCGGTCGCGCGGCTCGGCAGGAGCGGGGTGCTCACGCGCAGGTAGTCGTCGTTCCCGGTCGGGTTCGGGGTGAACGTGGCGCCGCCGTCGGCGGAGTACTGGACCGACCAGTCGGGGGTCAGGCCCGCCAGCCCGCCGACGGTCTGGTTGGCCTTGAGGTCGACGTCGACCTTCACGTTCGCCACCGGTGCGTCGCTGGCGCTCGCATAGCCGACGGTCCAATCGAGCGAGGACCCCATGGGCACCGACGCCGCCGCGGCGGTCACGGCGACCTGTTCGTCCTGCGCAGCGGCCGCAGCGACGCCTGCGTCGACGGCGCTCAGGCCTCCGACGATGCCGGCTGCGACGATGACGGCGCACAGGCGGGACGACGACGTTCTCCGGGCCACACGCTCGGGGTCGGCCGCCGGGGTCA
>JBILVB010000160.1:0-8492 GCA_044370695.1 Acidimicrobiales bacterium
CAGGCCCGGATGGCGACCACGAGTTGGCGTTGGTCCTCGGTCAGTGGGCTGTCGAGCAGCAGTTCGGCCAGGCCGGCGATGCCGGCCAGCGGCGCGCGCACCTCATGACGGGTTGCCGCCAGGCGGCCGTCGTCGGCGAAGGGGCGCAGAAGCATGACAGGCCCTCGATCGGATGCCGTGCAGCGGCGTTCGACCCGTCGGCAGTGTCTTGAACGTTCTTTGGAGAACGCGACCCGGGTGGACCCGGGCGCCGACTAAGAACGGTGCGTGTCCCCGGAGCGGTCCCCCTGGCCGGCCGACGTCACGTTGAGCGACGGCGGCGTGGTGCGCGTCCGCCCGATCACGACGGCCGACGCCGCAGCGCTCGTCCGGCTCCACAACCGGCTGTCGCCCCGCACGATCTACTACCGGTTCTTCAGCGCGAAGGCTCGCCTCAGCGACCGGGAGGTCGAGCGGTTCGTCACCGTCGACGGGGTCGAGCGCCAGGCGCTGGTCGCCGAGCTGGGCGACGAGCTGCTGGCCGTCGGCCGGTTCGACCGTTGGACGGGCACCGACGAAGCCGAGGTGGCCTTCGTCGTCGACGACGCCCACCAGGGCCGGGGGCTGGGTGCGTTGCTGCTCGAACAACTCGTCGTGGCTGCCCGGTCGGTGGGGATCACGCGGTTCACGGCCGAGACCCTGCCGGACAACCGGGCGATGCTGTCCACGTTCACTCGGGCCGGGTTCGAGGTGCGTTCCCGGTTCGAGGGCGGTGTGGTGGAGCTGTCGTTCGACATCACGCCGACCGAGGCGTTCCGGGCGGTGGTCGACCGGCGTGAGCAGCGGGCCGACGCCCGCAGCGTCGCGCGGTTCCTGCGGCCCCGGTCGATCGCCGTGATCGGGGCGAGCGACCGGCCCGGATCGATCGGCCGGGCGCTGGTGCGCAACCTGCTCGCCGGCGGGTTCGACGGCCCCGTCTATCCCGTGAACCCGGCCGCGGCGCACGTGGCGAGCGTGCCGGCGTACGCGTCGGTGACCGACGTCCCCGACGACGTGCACCTGGCGGTGGTCGCCGTCCCGGCGGCGCAGGTGCCGGCCGTCGTCGCCGAGTGCGCAGCCAAAGCGGTGCGTGGGGTCGTGGTCCTGACGGCGGACGTCGCCGATCCGGCCGGTCTGGCGTCGTTCGCCCGGGGGCACGGGATGCGCCTGGTCGGCCCGGCGAGCCTCGGGATCATCGCCGCCGAGGGCACCTCGACGGTGCGGGCCACGTTCAGCCCCGCCCCGGTGCGAGCCGGTGCGGTCGGGATCTCGCTGCAGTCGGGTCCGCTCGGCACGGCGCTGCTCGAGGAGCTGCACCGCGTCGGTCTCGGGGTGTCGAGCTTCGTGTCGTTGGGGGACAAGGCCGACGTGAGCGCGAACGACCTGCTCAACTTCTGGGCCGACGACCCGGCGACCGCGGTCTGCCTGCTCTACACCGAGTCGTTCGGCAACCCGGCGAAGTTCGCCCGCGTCGCGCGCCGGGTGTCGCAGGCCAAGCCGGTGGTGGCGGTGAAGACCCTCGACGGCGACACGGACCGTCTCGTCACCGACGCGCTGTACCGCCAGGCGGGCGTGAGCCGGGTCGACACCGTCGCCGAGCTCGTCGACCTGGGCCGCCTGTTCGCCACGCAGCCGCTGCCCGGGGGGGCGCGGGTGGCCGTGGTCGCCAACGCCAGCGGCCCGGTGGCGCTGGTGGCCGCAGCGGCGCAGTCCACCGGTCTGACCGTGGTGGCGACCCGACCGCTCGACGTCGACGCAGGTGCCGCCGACTACGCCGCCGCGTTGGCCCCCGAGGCGCTCGGGGAGGCCGACAGCGCCGTGGTGCTGCACACGCCGCCGCTCGGGTCGGCGACCGCCGCCGACGCCGTCGCCGATGCCGTCGAGGAGGCTGCGGCCCGCTGGGGTCGGCCGGTGGTCGCCGTGGCGCTCGGCCGGCCCGACGGGTTGTTGCGGCCCGGCGGCCGAGTGCCCACCTACCGGTTCCCCGAGCCGGCGGTGACCGCCCTCGGCCGGGCCGTGCGGTACGCGGCGTGGCGGAACCGTCCGCCGGCGCCGCCGGTGGAGCTCGACCCCGCTGCGCTCGACGCGGCCCGGGCGATCGTGGCCCACGCACTGTCGATCCGGCCCGGCGGCACATTGCTGCCGGTGCGGGTGGTGGGCGAGTTGCTCGGGGCGGTCGGGATCCCGTGGGCGCCGGCGGCGGCGGTGGCGTCGCTCGACGACGCGCTGGAGGCGGCAACGCGTATCGGGTACCCGGTGGCGGTGAAGGCGGCGGCCCGGCGGGGCCGCACGGAGGGTTCCGGGATCGCGCTCGACGTCGGGGGGCCCGAGGAGCTGCGGGCGTCGTGGACGCGCATGGTCGCAGCGCTCGGGGCCGGGATGGCCGAGGCGGTGGTGCAAGCCATGGTGCCGAGCGGGGTGGAGGTGGCCGTCGAGGTCCGGGCCCATCCGGCGTTCGGTCCGGTGGTCGCGTTCGGGCTCGGCGGCCTCTACGGCGAGCTGCTCGCCGACCGCCCGGCGCGCAGTTTGCCGGTGAGCGCCGCCGACGCCGCCGAGCTGGTCCGCAGCGCCCGGGTGCACGATGCGCTGGCGCGCGCCGGCGCCGACCTCGGCGCACTGGCTGGCATCGTGGGCCGGGTGGCGGCGCTGGTCGAGGCCTGCGACGAGATCGACCGTCTCGTGCTCGACCCCGTGCTCGCCGGTCCTGCGGGCCCGGTGGTCGTCGACGCGTCGGTGCACGTGGCACCGGTCTCGCCGAGCCGGGAGGTGCCGCTGCGGCGCGTCGGGGTGGAACCGGGGTCGCCGGCCTGACCGGTTCGCTCCGGCGATTCAGGCGTAGAAGTCGACCTGGTTGCCTTGCCCCGGGCGCTCGACGGCAGGGTCGGGTCGGCCGACCTTGTCGGCCTCCTTGGCCGCTTCGGCCGCCAGTCGCTGCTGGTCGACCATCGCGTTCTGCATCGCGGCGATCTGGAACAGGACCGGGTTCATCGGGGTTTTCACGGCGTAGACGGCATCCATTTCCGCCTCCTCCGGGAACTGCGGTGGTGCATGCGGGTGAAACTGTGAACCCATCGGACGTGGGCCGGCGGCGTTGACCGGGCTTGCGGCCAGAAGCCGTCAGGGTTCCCGCAGGGTCCCGTCTGGTGCATCGGCGGCCTCCACGACGGCACGCGACCGCCGGGCTGCGTCGGCGAAGATCCCCTTGGCCATCAACGACAGCGATGCGTTGGGGCGCGACTGGTAGACGCGGGCGCGGACCTCGTGGACGCAGCGGTCCTCGGGTGCGGCCTGAGCGGCGCGCTCGGCCAGCCGGGCGGCGCCGCCGGCCAGCGAGGCGAGTTCGGCGGCGAACGCCGCTTCGGGGGCGGGGAGCACCGTGGCGGGGTTGCCGTCCCTCGGCCTCGAACGCACCGCTGCCCCCGACGTGGTCGACGTGACCGTGGGTGTAGACGAGGGCCCGGACCGGATCGTTCGACCACGAGCGCACGGCCGCGACCACTGCAGGCCGGCCATCGCCGCAGCCGGCCGGTTCAGGCGCCCGGTTCGCGGGGCAGGCCGAGGAGGCGCTCGCCCAGGATGTTGCGCAGCACGTTCGAGGTGCCGCCCATGATCGTGTAGGCCGGCCAGTAGCAGTAGGCCCGGCTCGTCGGGGTGTCGAGCGTCATCTCCGCGCCGAACACCGACGCCGCGAACTCTGCGACGCGCTGCTCGTGCTCGGTGCAGAACGCCTTCGTGGCCGCCGAGAACCCCTTGGGACCTTGCTGGAGGACCTCGCGCAGCACGAGCAGGCGCCCGAGGGTGTACGCCGACTCGAGCTTCGCGATCTCCTGGCGCACCAGCTTCGAGGACGTGTCGGCCCGCTCGCGGGCGTCGAGGTAGAGCCCGTAGTTGGACAGCAACCGATCGATGCCGCCGCGCTCGTGTTCGAGCTGGCGCATCGTCTGGCCGAAGCTGCCACCCTCCTTGCCGACGAGGTTCTTCGTGGGCACGCGCACGTCGTCGTAGAACACCTCGCAGAAGTGCGCGTTGTGGTGCATGTCGGTGATCTTCTTGACGGTGATCCCCGGGGTGTCCATCGGCACGATGATCTCGGAGATGCCGGCGTGCTTGGCGCCCTCGTTCGAGGTGCGGCAGATGAGGTAGCAGTAGTCGGCCTCGGCGCCGAAGCTCGTCCAGATCTTCTGGCCGTTGATGACGAACTCGTCGCCGTCGCGCACCGCCGAGGTCTTCAAGCTCGCGAGGTCGGAGCCCGAATCGGGCTCCGACATGCCGATGCACCAACCGGTCTCACCCGACAGCATCCCGGGCAGGAACGCCGCCTTCTGCTCCTCGGTGCCGTACGCGAGCATCGTCGGGCCCATCTGGCGGTCGGCGAACCACGACGCGGCGATCGGTACGCCCCGCTTGATGAACGTCTCGGTGACGACGAAGCGCTCGAGCACGCTGCGCCCGCCGCCGCCGTACTCCTTGGGCCAGGTCATCCCGATCCAGCCCCGGGCACCGAGCTCGCGGGAGAACTCGCGCGAGAACCCGTTGATCCACGTGTCCGGGAAGCGGCCGTAGCGGGCGATGGCGTCGGCCGCCACCTCTTCGGCCTCCTTCTGGAGGGTGAGCAGCTCGGGGGCCCAGGAGAAGTCCATGCCGTCAGGGTATTCCGGGCGAGCCGGCGCGTCCGACCCCGGCGGGGTCAGTGCTCGCCGGCGGTGACGATCGACCGCAGGAACGCCTCGGCCTCGGCCCGGTGGCGGGTGCGCCGCAGCGGGGGCAGGGCCCGGACGAGGTCCCAGCGGTAACCGGCGGTGTTGAGCCGGGGGTCGAGGACGGCGACGACGCCACGGTCGGTGGCGCTGCGGATGAGCCGGCCCGTGGCCTGGGCGAGCAGGGTGGCGGCGCGGGGCAGGTCGATCTCGGCGAAGGCCCGCTCGCGGGCCCGTTCGCGCCGGGCCTGCAGGAGCGGGTCGTCGGGGCGGGGGAACGGGATCCGGTCGATCGTGACGAGCGACAGGGTGTCGCCGGGGACGTCGATGCCCTGGAACAGCCCGGCGGTGGCGAACAGGCAGCGGGATTCGACCGCCCGGAACGCCTCGACGAGCGCCGGTTTGGGGAGGTCGGCCTGGGTCAGTATCTCGAACGGCAGCCGGGGGCGCAGCGCGTCGGCGGCGGCGGTCATCGCCCGCCACGAGGTGAACAGCGCCAACGTCCGGCCTCCCGCAGCGGTGATCAACGCCTCGAGCTCGTCGTGCACCGCCGCCGGGTGCTGGGGGCTGCGGGGGTCGGGCAGATGGACTGCGCAGTACAGCAACCCCTGGTTCGGGTAGTCGAAGGGGCTGCCGACGTCGAGGGTGTCGGTCGTGTCGGGCGGGAGGCCGAGCCGCTCGGCGAGGCCGGGTGGGATCGTCGCGCTGGTCAGCACGGCGGTGCGGCGGCTCCAGAGCCGCTCGGTGAGCACGGGGGCGACGTCGATGGCGGCGACCTGCAGCTGCGGGGCGGACGGCGGGCCGTCGACCCAGCTCACCCGGTCCGGTCCCGGGGCGAGCGCGAGCTCCACGTCGCCGGCGAGGTGACCGGCCGCACGCTGGGCCCGCAGGCGCCGCTGGGTGACGTCGTCGTTGCGGGTTTCGATCGCCCGAAGGGCCCGCAGGGCGTCGTCGACCTGGTTGCGGGCGACGGCGAGCGCAGCGGCGATCTCGACGGGCGGGGGTTCGGGGAGGCGCTGGTCGCGGTGGTCGCCGAGGGCGTCTGCGAGCGTGTCCCCCGCCTTGGTGAGCGCTCGACCGAGCTCGTCGGAGGCCACGACGGCGCCGACGAGGCGGGCCAGGTTGGGCAGGCGGCCAGGGCCGAGCGTCACGCCGTTGGTGGCGGCGACGACGTCTTCGAGCTGGTGGGCCTCGTCGACGACGACCACGTCGTGGGGTGGGAGCAGCACGCCGTCGGTGGCGAGGTCGAGACCGTAGAGGTGGGTGTTGACGACCACGACGTCGGCGCCGTCGGCGGCACGGCGGGCCCGCTCGGCGAAACAGGTGTCGCCCGCCGGGCAGCGGGCGGCACCGGGGCACTCCATCGCCGATACCGAGACCGTGGCCCACGCCCGGGCCGAGGGCGACCAGTCCAAGTCGGCCTGGTCGCCGGTCTCGGTGAGGGCGGACCAGGTGGCGAGCTTGAGGATCTCGCGCCGCACGGCCGGCGCAGCGTCGTCGAGCTCGAGGCGGCCCTCGCTGCGGGTGGTGGCCTCGGTGACCCGCTGAAGGCACAGGTAGTTGGAGCGACCCTTGAGCACGGCCCAGCGCAGGGGGCGGCCGTGGTGGGGGAGGGGGCCGAGGTGCTCGGCGAGGAACGGCAGGTCCCGGCCGGCGAGCTGGTCCTGCAGCGCCTTGGTGGCGGTCGCGACGACGACCCGCTGGCCGCTCAGCAGCGCCGGGACCAGGTAGGCGAGCGACTTGCCGGTGCCCGTGCCGGCCTGCACGACGAGGTGCCGCCGGGAGGTGATCGCGTCGGCCACGGCGCGGGCCATGGCGGCCTGGCCGGGCCGGATCTCACCGCCGCCGGGGAGCCGGGCGACGACGTCGCGCAGGGTGGCGTCGACGTCGTCGGCAAGACCGGGCACGCTGCCATGGTTGCACTACCGTGCCGCCGTGTCCCTCGCCGACGGCCTCGATCCTGCCCGGATCCCGGTCCACGTCGGCTGTGTCATGGACGGTAACGGCCGGTGGGCGACCAAGCGGGGGCTGAAGCGCACCGACGGCCACGCTGCCGGCGAGCACGCCCTGTGGGACGCCGTCGAGGGGGCGCTCGAGCTCGGGATCGGGTGGTTGACGGTCTACGCGTTCTCCACCGAGAACTGGAAGCGGCCGGTCGACGAGGTCCGCTTCCTGATGCGCTTCAACGAGGACATCCTCCTGCGCCGGCGCGACGAGCTGCACGACAAGGGGGTGCGGGTCCGCTTCGCCGGGCGGCGCGACTGGCGGGTGCCGCGCCGGGTGCTGCGCCGCCAGGACGAGACGACGGCGCTCACGGCGGGGAACCGGCGGATGACGTTGACGTTCGCGTTCAACTACGGCGGGCGGGCCGAGATCGTCGACGCGGTGCGTCGGATCGTGGCGAGCGGGGTCGCGGCGGACAAGGTCGACGAGAAGCTGATCCGCCGTTACCTCTACGAGCCCGACATGCCCGACCCGGACCTGGTGATCCGCACGTCGGGGGAGTACCGGATCTCGAACTTCCTGCTGTGGGAGATCGCCTACAGCGAGTTGGTGTTCACCGAGGTGCTCTGGCCCGATTTCCGCCGGGAGCACCTGGCCGAGGCGATCCGGGAGTTCCAGCGGCGCGACCGGCGGTTCGGGGCGGTCGACGACGGCGCCGGACCCGAGGACTAGGGGCCGTGCAGCAGTACCGGGACACCGGCGTGGTGCTGCGGACGTACAACTTGGCCGAGGCCGACCGGATCGTCGTGCTGCTCACCGCCGGGCACGGCAAGGTGCGGGCCGTCGCCAAGGGGGTCCGCAAGACCAAGAGCCGGTTCGGGGGGCGTCTGGAGCCGCTGTCGCACGTGTCGCTGCTCGTGCGCGAGGGCCGTTCGCTCGACCTCGTGCAGCAGGTCGAGACGATCGACCACTTCCGGGTGGTGCGCGACGACCTCGACCGGTTGACCCGGGCCGCGGCGCTGTTGGAGGTGTGCGATCACCTGGCGCAAGAACGCGAGCCGTCGCCCCGCCTGTACCAGATGCTGGTGGGGGCGTTGCGGACGCTGGTCGCCGGGCCGTCGGCGTTGTTGGTGGCGGGGTTCCAGTTGAAGGTGCTGGCGAACGAGGGGGTGGAGCCCCAGCTCGACGCGTGCGTGTCGTGCGGGTCGCAGGGGCCGCTGGTGGCGTTCGATCCCGGTGAGGGTGGGGTGCTGTGCCGGTCGTGCCGCCGGGGGGTGGCCCTCAGCGACGATGCCCTGACGTTGCTGCGCATGGTGCTCGGCGGGCGGCTCGCCGCGGCGCTGGCGGAGCCGGCGTCGGCGGCGACGCACGAGGTGGAGGTGCTGGCGGCACGGGCGATGGAGCACCACCTGGAGCGCCGCTTGCGCTCGACAGGGCTGCTCACCTGATCGGGTCGGCGTCTCGGCCGGCGTCTCAGCCGGCGTCGGCGGAGAGAGCTTCGGTCGTTGCACGCGCAACGGCCGCGGGGTCGTCGAGGCGCGCGTTGTGCTTGCTCTGGGTGGGCGTCGATGGGGCGATTCGTTGACGATTCGTCTGGGGTCTTGAGAATTTCTTTACGAACACATGTTCTCACTGTGGACGTATGTTCGCTAGGTTGGTGGCGTGGACGAGGTGGATCGGGCGTGGTTGCGGTTGCGGGGGGCGGATGTTTCGGGGTGTGACGAGGCGGGGTTGCGGGTGTTGGGTGGGTTGTTGGCGCGGGTGCGTGGGGTGCTGGATGTGGTGGATGCGGGGTTGACGCGTCGGGCGGAGGAGTTGGCGGCGGCGGGTGCG
>JBILVB010000144.1:0-9185 GCA_044370695.1 Acidimicrobiales bacterium
CCGGCGGCCACCCCGCAGTTCTCCGAGACGCTCGAACTCGACCTGTCGACGGTGCGCCCGTCGCTCGCCGGACCGTCCCGCCCGCAGGACCGGGTGCCGCTCGACCGGTCCAAGACGATGTTCCGCGCGGCCCTGCCGGCATCGAAGCCCGCCGGCGCCGCCGAGAAGCCCGTCCCGGTCACCCTCGCCGACGGCCGCAGCTTCGAGCTCACCCACGGCGACGTCGTCATCGCTGCGATCACGTCCTGCACGAACACCTCCAACCCGTCGGTGATGCTCGCCGCCGGGCTCGTGGCCAAGAAGGCCGTCGAGCGCGGCCTGACCGCCAAACCCTGGGTGAAGACCTCGCTCGCTCCCGGGTCGAAGGTCGTCATGGACTACTACGACAAGGCCGGGCTGCTCCCTTACCTCGACAAGCTCGGGTTCAACCTCGTCGGGTTCGGGTGCACGACGTGCATCGGGAACTCCGGTCCGCTGCTGTCGGAGATCTCGCAAGCCGTGAACGACAACGGCCTTGCCGTCGTGTCGGTGCTGTCGGGCAACCGGAACTTCGAGGGTCGGGTCAGCCCGGACGCCCGGATGAACTACCTGGCGTCGCCGCCGCTCGTCGTGGCCTACGCCATCGCCGGATCGATGGACCTCGATCTCTACACCGAACCGGTCGGCACCGACGCCGACGGCAACGCCGTCTACCTGCGCGACATCTGGCCGAGCGATGCGGAACTGACCGAGACGCTCCGCAGCGCCCTCGACCCCGAGATGTTCGCGAAGGCCTACGCCAACGTGGCCCAGGGGGACGCAGCGTGGCAGCGCCTCGATGCCCCGACCGGCGAGCGCTACGCCTGGGACGGCACCTCCACCTACATCCGCAAAGCGCCCTACTTCGACGGGATGGACGTCACGGTCGGGGAGATCACCGGGATCCGAGGAGCCCGTGCCGTCGCCGTGCTCGGCGACTCGGTCACCACCGATCACATCTCGCCCGCCGGCAATATCAAGGCGTCGAGCCCGGCCGGCCAGTGGCTGCAGTCCGAAGGCGTGGCCGTCGCCGACTTCAACCAGTACGGCGCGAGGCGAGGCAACCACGAGGTGATGATCCGGGGCACGTTCGCCAACACTCGGATCCGCAACCGGATCGCGCCGGGCACCGAGGGCGGCGTGACCGTCCACCTGCCTTCGGGCGAGACGCTGCCGATCTACGACGCGGCGCTGCGCTATGCCGCCGAGGGGACCCCGTTGGTCGTGCTCGCCGGCAAGGAGTACGGCTCGGGTTCGTCGCGGGACTGGGCGGCCAAGGGCACCGCGCTGCTCGGGATCCGTGCGGTGATCGCCGAGAGCTACGAGCGCATCCACCGCTCGAACCTGATCGGGATGGGTGTGCTCCCCCTGCAGTTCCGCGACGGGGAGAACGTGGCCTCGCTCGGGTTGACGGGCTCGGAGGTCTTCGAGATCACCGGTCTCGAAGGCATCCCGGCCGGCGCACCCCTACCCCGCGATCTCACCATCACGGCCGACGGCCGCCCGATCACGGTCCGGGTCCGCATCGACACCCCGAAAGAGGCCGAGTACTACCGCAACGGCGGCATCCTGCCGTACATGGTTCGTCGGCTCCTCGCCGACTGAGACAAGGTTCGTCGGCTCCTCGCCGACTGAGACAAGGTTCGTCGGCTCCTCGCCGACTGAGACAAGGTTCGTCGGCTCCTCGCCGACTGAGCCCGAGCCGGCGCTGCTCGGCCGCTCGGGTGGACTCAGCGGGCGAGCAGCGCGGTCGAATCGAGGTCGACGACGGCGCTGAAGTGCCGCTGCGCCATGGTGCCGATGAGTTGCCTGCCCCGGTCGTTCCCGAGGTCGAACGTCGCACCGGTGAGCGTGACCGTGGCGGGTCCGCCGAGCGCGTGCGCGAGGCGGTACTCGGTCCAGAACTCCTCGGGGTCCCGCTGCACGTCATGGTCGGACGCCAACCGGCCGAGGTACTCCGCCACCAGGTCCCGCTCGGCAGCACGCCGCACCTCGACCGGCAGGCTCCCGCCGAGCAGGTAGGCGAGGTCGTAGCTGCCCGGTCCGCGCCCGATCGTCTGCCAGTCGACGATCACCACCTCGTCGGCGCTTCCCCGGGAGCCGAAGAACAGGTTCTCGCAGCGATAGTCGAGGTGCACCACGGTCCACGGGTAGGCCGACAACGCCACCATGCCGTCCCAGTACCCCGCCGAGATCACCGGCGCTGCGGCGGCGCCGCCGGCAGGTAGCCAGTCGGCGAAGTTGGCCAGGAACGGCTCGGTGAGGCCCGGGTACATCTGTGCAAAGCCCTGGATCCGCTCGTGCACGACGCTGGGCGCCCACGACACGATCGAGTCCTCGGCCTTGCCCATCCAGGACCCGTGCAGATCGGCGAGCGCCCGCACCGCCAACGACGCCTCGTCGGCGGTGAGGCCGGCGTGCTGGTCGACCATCCGAAGGTGCCCGAGGTCCTCGAGGACGAGCACGCTGTCGGCCGTGCCGGGTTCGATACGGGCCAGGTGGCACCCGGCGAGCCGAGCGGCCGTGCGTGGGGCGATGTCCGAATAGAAGCGGACCTCGGCGTCGTACATGCCCAGGGCCAGCCCTTGCGCCCGGTTCGCTTCGAACGGGGAGGGGAGCTTGACGATCACGCTCGCAGGCCCGACGGCATCGTCGTAGCGCAACGTCGCCCGGAACAACTCGCCCATGATCCCGATGCCCTGACCGATCTGCTCGATCTCGAACCCGACGACGGCGCCGGACGCGCCGAGGGCGCCCGAGCCGCGCAGCACCTCGGTGAACCACAGGGCGGAGACGTCGTCGATGGTGGCGGGGATCCCAGGTGCGCTCATGAAGGCGAGACGCTAGGGCGGCGGGGAATACGGTGCGTTGCCGTGCGCCGACAGGACAAAGCCGACCGGATCGGGGCGATCCTCGACGAGCGCTACCCCGACCCGCCGGTCCCGCTGGACCACACCGACCCCTACACGCTGCTGGTCGCCGTCGCGCTCTCGGCACAGACCACCGACAAGAAGGTCAACCAGGTCACACCGGCGCTGTTCGCCGCAGCGCCGACGCCGGAGGCGATGCTGGCCCTCGGTCCCGACGGGATCCTCCCGCTCGTGCGCGAAGTCGGGCTCGCCCCGACGAAGGCCCGCAACCTCTGGCTCGCCGCCCGAGCGATCGTCGACGCCGGCGGACTACGGCCCGACTGGACGTTCCTCGAGTCGCTCCCCGGGGTCGGGCACAAGACGGCGAGCGTGGTGATGGCCCAGGCGTACGGGGTGCCGGCCTTCGCCGTCGACACGCACATCCATCGGCTCGCCGCCCGATGGGGTCTGTCGAACGGTACGACGGTGGAGCGCACCGAACGAGACCTGAAGGCGGTGTTCCCAGCGAGCACCTGGAACCGCAGGCATCTCCAGATCATCTTCTTCGGGCGGGAACACTGCCCGTCGCTGCGCCACGACCTGACCGCCTGCCCGATCTGTTCCTGGGCGGCGTCCAAGCGCCGGATCGCCGCAGAGGCCGCTCCCGCCCTTGCGTCGACGACCCGTCGACGCCACACCACCGCCTCCCGGAGGAGTCCCGCCCGATGACGAACCCGACCCCGTTCACGATCGACGTGCCCCAGCGGGACCTCGACGACCTGCGCGACCGGCTCGCCCGGACACGATGGGCCGACGACATCGCCAATTCGGCCTGGACCTACGGCGTCGAAGCCGGGTGGCTGCGTTCGATGGTGTCCTGGTGGCTCGACGCCTACGACTGGCGAGCGACCGAGGCCCGCATGAACGCGTGGGCCCACTCCCGTGTCGAACTCGATGGGATCCCCGTCCACTTCGCCCGCGTCCGCGGGGTGGGACCGGATCCGATGCCGCTCGTGCTCACCCATGGATGGCCGTGGACGTTCTGGGACTTCGAGCGGATGGTCGGCCCGCTGACCGACCCCGCGGCCCACGGCGGCGACCCCGCCGATGCCTTCGACGTGGTGGTGCCGTCGCTCCCGGGCTACGGGTTCTCGGTGCCGCTGCGCACCCCCGGGGTCAACGTGCGGCGGGTCGCCGAGCTCTGGGTGCAGTTGATGACCGAGGTACTCGGCCACGACCGCTTCGGCGCACACGGGGGCGACTGGGGCGCCATCGTCACCTCGGAACTCGCACACGCGCACGCCCCGGCCGTGATCGGTGCGCATCTCAGTCTGCCCGTGATCCCCGGGGTGAGCCGCCGTGAGCTCGGGCCCGACGCCTTCGCCGCCGACGAGCGCTGGATGCTCGACCGCATGGCGGAAGCGGAGCGCCTCATCCGCAGTCACGTGACCGTCCACACGCACGACCCGCAGACCCTCGCCTACGCACTCGCCGATTCCCCGGTCGGCACGGCCGCCTGGTTGTGGGAGCGCCGGCGCGCCTGGTCCGACTGCGGGGGCGACGTCGAGTCGGTGTTCGACCGGGACTTCCTGTGCACGCTCGCGTCGACCTACTGGCTGACCGGTTCGATCACGTCGTCGTTGCGCCTGTATTTCGAGCACTTCAACGGCGGATGGCCACGGATCCACGACCGCACCCCGACGCTCGAATGCCCCACGGCGTTCTCCATCTTCCCCAAGGAACTGGTGCTCCTACCGCGGTCGGTCGCCGCCGCACACAGCGATCTGCGCCAGTGGACCGTCCACGATCGCGGCGGCCACTTCGGCGCAGCCGAGCGACCCGACGCGCTCGTCGACGACCTCCGTCGCTTCTTCCGGCCCCTGCGCTGAGCTACAGCAGCGCGAGTTGCCCGTCCGGCGGCTCCGGCAGCGGGGGGAGGCTCGGCACGAGTTCGGCCACCGACGCATGGAACCGCCGGGCCAGCAGCGGCGCCGCCACGTTGTCGGGGGTGTGCAGGAACACGATCGGCTCACGCCCCTGCGCGACCCAACGGGCTGCCACCACCAGCCAGCGTTCCCAGAAGGGAGGGTTGGCCGCCGGATCGGTCTGGCCGATCAGCCGGACGATCGGGTGGGCACCAAGGGCGACCGGACGCACGGGTAGGCGAGGCTTGCGCCCGAAGGCGTCCCGTTCGGCCGGGGTGTCGCAGGGGCCGGCGAACAAGGCACGGCTGTCCAGGATCACCCGGTCGACGCCCTGCGCCGACAGCATCTCGTCGAGGTGACGTTCGTGGGTGCCCCCGGCGAAGAAGGCCGCGTGCCGCACCTCGACGGCCCACGAGCGATCGACCGTCGGCAGCTCGCGCAGGAACCGGTCGAGCACGCCGAGGTCGTCGGGGCCGAACGAGGCCGGAAGCTGGACCGACACCGGACCGAGTCGCTCGCCGAGCGGCTCCAATCGGGCCAGGAAGGCAGCGAGTTCGCTTCGGGCCCCCCGCAGGCGTCGCTCGTGGGTGATCGACTGCGGGAGCTTGCAGACGAACCGGAACGAGGGCGGTGCCTGCTGCGCCCAACGAGCGACGCTCCCCGGATCCGGCACGGCGTAGAAGGTCGTGTTGCCCTCGACGGCGGTCAGGGCGGAGGCATACGCCGCGAGCTCACGGCCCGGACGGGCGGGCGGCAGCACGGTGCCGAACCACGGCCGGTGCGCCCAGAGCGCACACCCGACCCGCAGCATCCCAACCGTCAGGGCAGGCAACCACAGTGCGCCAACGCCAGGCGCACCAACCGATCCTGCCCTCCGGTCATCTCTCCGGTGACCTCGGGCCGTACGGCCTCCGCCGGTGTTAGCCAGATCAGATCGAGCGCCGCCTTCGTCGGTTGGCAGTCGCCGTCGATGGGCACGACGAAGGCCAGGCTCACGGCGTGATGGCGGGGATCGTGGAAACCGCTGACGGTGGCGTCGGGGAAGTACTCCACGACGGTGAACGGTGTGGGCGACACGGGAACCTGGGGCAGAGCGAGCGGGCCGAGATCCTTTTCCAAATGGCGCAGGAGCGCATCTCGGACCCGCTCGCCGTGAAGGATCCGCCCGGACACGACCGCCCGGCTGATGGAACCATCGGGCCGCGCCGTGAGCAGCAGACCGACCTGGGCGACGCGACCTCGGCCGTCGACACGCACGGGGACGGCGTCGACGTAGACGAGCGGAACGCGTCCGCGGACCGACTCGATCTCGTCGTTGGACAGCCATCCGGTCGAGGTCTGCGTGGAGTCGCTCATCGCGCTCCCATCATCGCACCCATACCGGCACCCCACCGATGTAGACGGCCCGGAGGCGGGTCGGATCCAGATCCTCGAGCACGGTGCGCAGCGGCGCATCGAACAGGCACAAGTCGGCCGTCGCACCGGGGACCACCCGACGGATCGACCCGCCCGGGTCGTTCGCGGGGGTCTGGAACAGCGCGAACGCCGCTGCCGGCGAGAGCCGCTCGCCGGGACCGAGCACCGCCCCGGAGCGGGTGCGGCGGTCCACGGCGGCGCGCATCGCCACCCACGGATCCCCGGGGCCGTACGGGGCGTCGGTGGACCCGGCCAGGCGGATGCCCGCGTCGAGCAAGCCGGCGCAGCGGTACAGATGGGGACGATCGATCGCGTCGACGGTGCGCCGGTAACGGTCGCCGTGGGCCCAGACGAAACCGGGCTGGGTCACCACCCGGAGCCCGGCTCGGGCGAGTCGCTCGGCCGCCTCGGGCGGCAGCACCGAGCCGTGTTCGAGACGGTCCCCGTCGAGCGGACCGACCTCGTCCCACGCAGCGAGCGCAAGCAGGGTCGCGGCGAGCGTTACGGCGTGCACGGCGACGGTCCGCCCGGCCGCGCGTGCCAGCCCGATGGCCGCGACGACGTGGTCCAGTCCGGGGAGCGAGTGGTCGGCCAGGAGCAGCTTCACCGGCCCGAGCGCGAGCGGGGCGGGCGGCAGTTCGGCGGCGAGGCCCGGCCCGCCGGTCACCGTGATCCGTTGCGGCAAGTCTGCGGCCGCCAGCAGCCGAAGATCGTCGATCCGCTCCGTCGGTGTGGCGTCGGTGCATCCGGTCACGCCGACCCGTGCGAGTTCTCGGCCGACGGCGAGGAGATCGAGCACCACGGGGGGCACCCGAGACCGCAGCCAGTCGTCGCGCCCGTCGAGGACCCCGTCGGGATGCGCCTCGAGCCCGCCGATCGCATCCAGGGCCGCAGTGTTGAGGATCCATCGCGCGCCGGACTGGTGTTGGACCCGTACCGGGCGGTCGACCGCCGACCGATCGAGGCGCTGACGATCGAGCGGGCCGTGCACCGCCTCGTGGTAGCCGACCACGCGGATCCAGCCGTCGACCGTGGCTCCGGCGCGGGCAACGGCGCCGTGAAGATCGGGTTCGTCCTCCACGTCGACGGACTGCCTCGCTGCCGCCATCGCGGCCAGGTGCAGATGGTGGTCGTGCAGCCCCGGCGTCAGCGCGCCCGACCCGCCGTCGACGACGACGTCGCCGGGCCGGCGCACCCCGGCTCCGATCCGGTCGATCGTGCCGTCGACCACACGGACGTCGGTGCGCGTGCCGTCGAGTTCGACGTCTTCGAGGACCAGGCTCACGACCGAACCGATCGCGCGGCGCCGACGAGCGAGACGTCGTGGAGGTGGCGGCCGCCCCGGGCGAACCCGTCGAGGACGGCCGCAGCCGCCGTCATCCCGGCGACGGGATCGGCGAGCGCATCGCCCAGGAACGCAGGCTCACCGTCGAGCCACCGCACGAGACCGGCGCCGGCGGCGGCGTCGTCACCGAAGGCCACCCGGTCGCTCGATCGCCCATAGCCGGTGATCGACACCCATGCGGCGCAGCCCGATGCCTCGGCGCGGGCCGGATCCCAGCCGAGCGCGCCCAGGGCGCGTGGGCGGGAGGCCTCCACCACCACGTCGGCGGTGGAGAGCACCCGGTCGAGCTCCCGGCGGCCCGGTCCCGTCCCGAGATCGAGCAGGACGAGCTGCTTGCTGGCGTTGAGCGCTTCGTACAGCTCGGGGTCGCCGTCACGCGCGCCGTCGCGCCGCGTGACCGACTCGACCTTGAGGACCCGAGCGCCCCGCTCGGCCAGCAGGAAGCCGCACAGCGGACCCGCCCACAGGCTCGACAGATCGACCACCGTGACCCCGTCGAGCGACGCGGCGGCCATCGTGGGCGACGGACATGGGCCCTGCTCGGCATCGACGGCGGCGACGGCAAGTCCGAGCAGCTCGGCCCGGTCGAGCAACACGCCGGAGGGCCGATCAGCGATCGCCCGCTCGACGGCCTCCCAGTCGTCCACCGGCGCTTCCAGCCACGCCGGCGCCGCTTCCCAGTCCCAGGCGCGTGCAAGCGACAGTGCCAACCAACCGTCGGCCGCCTCGACCATCCGACCGGCTCCGCCGGCACTGACGCGGGCCTGCGGCGATCGGCCCGTTCGGCGCGTGCGGAACTCCACGAGTTCACGGGCATCGAGCCCGAGAAGGTCGCCGAGCCGGCCGAGGCCGCGGCCGAGGTCAGGCGATCGTGACAGCGGGGTCGAGGTAGACGTCCTGGATCGCATGGAGCAGTTCCACGCCCTCGGTCATCGGGCGCTGGAAGGCCTTCCGACCCGAGATCAGCCCCTGGCCTCCGGCGCGCTTGTTGATCACCGCCGTCTTCACGGCTGCGGCGAGGTCGCCGGCGCCTTTCGACTCACCGCCGGAGTTGATGAGCCCGATTCGCCCCAGGTAGCAGTTCGCCACCTGCCAGCGGGTCAGATCGATCGGATGATCGGTCGTCAGCTCGTCGTAGACGAGCTTCGATGTCTTCCCGTAGCCGCTCAGCGCGTTGTAGCCACCGTTGTTCTCGGGCAACTTCTGCTTGATGATGTCGGCCTCGATCGTCACGCCGATGTGGTTGGCCTGGCCCGTGAGGTCGGCCGAGACGTGGTAGTCGACGCCGTCACGCTTGAAGTCGTTGTTGCGCAGGTAGCACCACAGCACGGTGAACATGCCGAGATCGTGCGCCTCCTTGAACGCCTGGGCGACCTCTTGGATCTGTCGCGTCGCTTCCGGCGAACCGAAGTAGATGGTTGCGCCCACACCGACCGCACCCAGATCGAAGGCCTGACGGACGCTGCCGAACATGACCTGGTCGAACTTGTTCGGGTACGTCATCAGTTCGTTGTGGTTCAGCTTCACGATGAACGGGATGCGATGGGCGAACGACCGGCTGACGGCCCCGAGCACCCCGAACGTCGTGGCCACTGCGTTGCAGCCGCCCTCGATCGCGAGGCGACAGATGTT
>JBILVB010000145.1:0-9183 GCA_044370695.1 Acidimicrobiales bacterium
CCAACAAGATCGTGAAGGCGCAACCCCGCCAGAACGTCTCCAACGCAACGCTCGCTACGACCGGGACCGGCCCCGTCGAGGCCCTGCGAGTCGACGGCACCTTCGAGATCGCCGGTGTTCCGCTCACCGGCGAGATCGACGTGCAGGGTCGCAGCTTCACCGCCTGGGCACCCGCGGCGACGGCGCAGACGGCATGGAACGTGGGCTCGTGGCTCGGGGGCACCTATACCGGTACCCCGACGGCGACGACCGTGCCGACGGCGGCGTGGTCGGCGAGCTGGTCCGGCCAACGGTGGAACAAGGTCGAGGGCTACGGCGGGACCTGGGACGGCATCAAGTGGTCCGGCATCAAGTGGTCGGGTTCGACCTGGGACGGGATCAAGTGGTCCGGCATCAAGTGGTCCGGCATCAAGTGGTCCGGCACGACATGGGACGGGATCAAGTGGTCCGGCATCAAGTGGTCCGGCATCAAGTGGTCGGGCACGACATGGGCGTAGACGAGACAGCGTGACGGACCTGCCGAGCGACACAGAGCGTTGTGCGCGGCCCCCGATGCCACAGCGGCGTCGCGGGGCCCTCGGCGCGCTCGTGGTTGGGCTCGGCCTCGTCGGAGTCCTCGCCGGCGTGCTGGCGAACCGACTCACACCGGCCGCCCCGGTCGTCGAGCTCCCGACCCCACTCGTAGCGGCGATCCTCATCGCGCTGTTCGCGCTCTGCGAGCGGTTTGAGCTCCACGTGGAAACACGCAAAGACGCCTTCACCTTGTCGTTCTCCGAGTTGGCCTTCGTGCTCGCCGTGTTCCTGGTGAACCCGATCGTCCTCATCGCCGCCAGCACTCTCGGCCGGCTCACCGCGACGCTGTGGGATCACGTTCGTCGATCGCCTGTGAAGCTTGCCTTCAACACCGTGCTGTTCGGCTCGACTACTGCGCTGGGACTCGTTGTCTTCGCCCTGGTCGGCGGAGGTGGCTCGGTCGGCCATCCACGGACATGGCTCGCCGTGGTCGTCACCACTGCCACGATGATGGTGATCGACGCAACCGCCGTATGGAGTGCGGTGGCGGTAACGACCGGAACACACCTGCCACTGTGGTCCACATTGCCGATCATGGTGATCGGGGGGCTCGCAATCCCGTGCCTCGGCCTGGCCATGGTGCTCCTTCTCGACAGCACCCCGCTCGCCCTGGTGCTCCTCGTCCCCCCGGTCGGCCTGCTGTTCTGGATGTCGAAGTCCTATCTCCGCCTGGCCGAGCGCCACGAGGTGCTCGAACGGCTGCAGCGCATCGGCTCGCAGGTCACGGCGGCCGACACCGTCGAAGCGAGCATCGCCACCGCACTGCGCGACGCAGCCGAGATCACGCGAGCCGAGGACACCGAGATCGTCCTGCTCGGCTCCGACGACCGGCCCGCGCAGCGGGTCCGCCTGAACGGTACCGACGGTGCGCTCGAGTCCACCGGCACGGGCGAACGCACCGACCTCGACCCGGCCGTCTCGGCCATCCTCAGCGGCACGACGGACCGCGTCGCCACCGACGAGACCGTCGCCGTACCGATCGAGATCGGGGGTCGCCGGCTCGGGGTGATCGTGGCCCGGCACCGCCAGGGCGACGTGGCCGGCTTCGAGGGCACCGATGCGACGGTGCTCGGCACCATCGCCACCCACGCCGCCTCCGCCATCGAGAACGCCCGGCTGATCGACCGCCTGCGGATCGAATCAGCGCAACGCCAGGAGCTGGCCCACCGCGATCCGTTGACCGGCATCCCCAATCGTCGTGGGTTCACCCACGATCTACAGGCTTTCTTCGAACGCCTCCGCCGTACGCAACGACCGTTCGCGTTCGTCATGATCGACCTGGCCCGGTTCAAGGACGTCAACGACACCTTCGGCCATGTCGCCGGCGACCTCGTCGTGCGCACGATCGCCGAGCGACTCGACGCGATGCTCCGGCCGACCGATCGCTGTGCCCGCCTGGGCGGCGACGAGTTCGCCGTACTGCTCGACGGCGCGTCGGCCACCGACGCTCACGAGTTCGCCCGGCGGGCGCTGCACCAGATCGAACGGCCGATCCTGTACGACGGCGTCCCCGTCGTCGTGTCCGCTGCGCTGGGGATCGCCACCGCCCCGCAGCACGGCACCGACGAGCGGACGCTCACCCACCACGCCGACGTCGCCCTCTACAGCGCCAAGGAGTCCCGCGACGCCGTCCCCGTCGTCGTCTTCGACGACGACAAGGAGCGCGCCACGACCCGGCGCCACCGCCTGGCCCTCGACCTGCGGCACGCGCTCGAACGGCCGGGCGAGCTCGAACTCTTCTACCAACCGAAAGCGAAGCTGTCGCAGGGCAACGTCTCGAGCGTGGAGGCGCTGCTGCGCTGGCGTCATCCCGAACTCGGCTTCGTGCCGCCCGACGAGTTCGTCCGCATCGCCGAGACCACGGGCCTCATCAACCGGTTGACGGCGTCGGTGCTCGAGATGGGCATCGCCCAGGCAGGTCAGTGGCAGCACGACGGCATCGAGCTCGGCATGTCGCTCAACGTGTCGGTGGCCAACCTGCTCGACGAGCACCTGCCCGACCGGGTCAACAGCCTGTTGCACCGGCACGTCGTCGACCCGGCGTCGATCACCCTGGAGGTGACCGAGACCGAGCTCATGCGCGATCCGAGCCGAACCGCCGAGGTGTTGAATCGCCTCGACTCGCTCGGCGTGCGGCTCTCGATCGACGACTTCGGGACCGGCTACTCCTCGCTCGCCTACCTGAAGCGCATCCCCGTGCGCGAGCTCAAGATCGACAAGGTGTTCGTGACCGATCTGGTCAACAGCCGCAACGACCTCGTGATCGCCCGCAGCGTGATCGGCCTGGCCGACAACCTCGACATCGCCTGTGTCGCGGAGGGCGTGGAAGACGAGGCGACCTGGGATCTCCTGCGATCCCTCGGATGCAACGAGGCGCAGGGCTACTTCCTGGCCCGACCGATGCCCGCCGACGACCTCGCGGCATTCCTTTCGACGCATCACGCCTGAGCGTCACCCCCCGTTCACGTCCGGTCCGTACGGTCGTGACGTGCGCCGCTTCGCCACCGTCGACGACCTGATCGACCACCTCGCCGGCCTCGGCAGCCTCGACTCGGAGGAGGCGACCGGCAACGCCCGGACCTTCACTGAACTCGACCACGGCCTGCAGTGCGCGGCGCTGCTCGAGGCGGCCGCTCCCGGCGATCTCGAATTGCAGGTCGCCGGCCTCGTCCACGATCTCGCTCACCCCTGGGACGGGCCGGGACAGCCGAACCATCACCGCCTCGGCGCCGACGCGGTACGGGACCTCCTCGGCGCTCGTGTCGCCGCGCTCGTCGAGGCCCACGTCGACGCCAAGCGGTACCTGGTCACCGTCGACCCCGCCTATCGGGCCACGCTCTCCCCGGGCAGCATCCACACCCTCGCCGCCCAAGGCGGCGACCTGAGCCCCGCCGAGGTGGCGGCCGCAGAAGCACTCCCGCACTGGGCGGCCGCCGTGGCGCTGCGCCGGGCCGACGACGGCGCCAAGGTCCCCGGCGCCGATGTCCCCCCGCTGGAGCACTGGACCCCGATCATCCGCACGGTGGCAGGCACCCGTCACTGACACCGTGCACCGGCGCTCGTCGCGCTGCCGGGCAGAGCGCAGCGCTGCCTAGGGTTCAGCGCATGAAGAACGCCGCCGTCGAACGCCGCCGCACCCGGGTCGCCGACCGGTGGGCCCTCACCGACGACGTCGTGCTCGTGCGCGCCGGAACCCCGGTCCCGATCGAGGGCAGCGACCAGTACCACCCGTTCCGCGCCCACCCCGAGCATCAGTATCTCGCCGGTACCGACGTCCCCGGGGCCGTGCTGGCGTTCGACGCCGCAGAACGCTCCTGGGAGTTGTTCGCCCCCCGGCTGAGTGCCGACCAGCTCGTGTGGGAGGCCGAGCCCGAGCCGGTCGGGCGCCCACTGGCCGAACTCGACGACTGGCTCGGGCGTCGGGTCAGCCGGCGCGTGCGCACCGCCGGCGCCGGCGGCGAAGCCGAGCTCTCCGTTGCGATCGCCGAGACCCGCCTCCACAAAGACGAGGCCGAACTCGACGCGCTGCGCCGAGCCGCCCGCATGAGCGAGTCGGGTTACGCCTGGCTGTTCGCCGAGACCCGGGCCGGCATGACCGAACGCGAGGTCCAGATCGGACTGGAAGCGGCGTTCTTCCGGGCGGGCGCGCCACGCACCGCCTACGACTCGATCGTGGCCAGCGGCCCCAACGGGGCGGTGCTCCACTTCCTGCCGACGGCACGCCGCATTGCGCCCGGCGACCTGCTGCTCGTCGACGCCGGCGCGTCCTGCGAGGGGTATGCCAGCGACGTGACCCGCACGATGGTCGTCGGCGCGGAGCCGACCGACGTGCAGACGTTCCTGTGGCAGTTGATCCTGCGCACCCACGAGCTCGCGGTCGACCGGTGCCGGGTCGGGGTCGAATGGCGAGACGTGCACCTCGACGCCGCACGCACCATCGCGGCCGGGCTCGTCGAGCTCGGACTGCTGCGCGGCGCCGTCGACGAGTTGGTCTCGTCGGGAGCGGTGGCGCTGTTCTTCCCGCACGGCCTGGGCCACCTCATCGGCCTGACGGTGCACGATGCCGGCGGCTACCCGCCCGGCCGGGAGCGCAGCACGCACCCGCAGTTGCGCTACCTGCGCACCGACCGGCCGCTCGAAGCCGGGATGATCACCAGCGTCGAGCCGGGCGTCTATTTCATCGACGCCCTCCTCGGCGACCCAGCGGTGCGGGCCCGGCATGCCGACGGCGTGGTGTGGGACAACGTCGATCCGCTGCGAGGCTTCGGCGGCATCCGCATCGAGGACGACGTCCACGTCACCACCGGCGAGCCCGAGGTGTTGAGCGCCGCCATCCCCAAGCCGCTGCGCATCGGCTGAACCCCGGAGCCCTACGCTCGGGCGTCATGCCCGTCGTCCTCGTCCACGGCAACCCGGAGACGGCCGAACTGTGGGGCCCGCTGCGGGCCGCGCTCGGCCGCACCGACGTCGTCACCCCCCGCCTGCCCGGGTTCGGCGCCCCCACCCCCGCCGGTTGGGGCGCCACCCGCGCCGAGTACACCCGCTGGCTGATCGCCGAGATCGCTGCCATCGGCGAGCCGGTCGACCTCGTCGGCCACGACTGGGGCGGCGGGCTGGTGATGGGCGTGGCCATCGAGCGGCCCGACCTGTTGCGGAGCTGGGCTTGCGACCTGCTCGGCTGCTTCCACCCCACCTACGTCTGGCACGACGCCGCCCAGGGCTGGCAGACCCCGGGCGTCGGCGAGGAGGCCGTCGCCGGCATGGCCGCACTGCCGGTGGCCGACAAGGTGGCGCTGTTCGAAGGCCTCGGCGTGCCGGCCGACATCGCCCGCAGCTTCGCCACTGCGATGGACGCCGAGATGGGCCGCTGCATCCTCGCCCTGTACCGCTCGGCGGCGCAGCCGCTGCTCGCCAACGTCGGCACCCGCCTGGCCGCCGCCCGCCACCGGCCCGGCCTCGCCATCGTCCCCACCGCCGATCCGTACACCGGCGGGCCCGAGCGGGCCGAGGAGATGGCCGCCGTCGCCGGCGCCCGGGTCGTGCGCTTCGAGGGTGCCGGGCACTGGTGGATGTTCGACGACCTCGACGCCCGGGCCGGGGCGCTCACCGAGTTCTGGGCCCAGGCATGATCCGCGTCGGCGTCGTGTACCCGCAGACCGAACTCGGCGGCGACCCCGAGGCCGTGCGCCGTATCGGGGCGGCCACCGAATCGCTCGGTTACGACCACCTGCTGGCCTACGACCACGTCGTCGGCGCCACCCACGACCGCGAACCGAAGCTGTGGGGCCCCTACACGGAGCGCCACCCGTTCCACGACCCGTTCGTGCTGTTCGGATACCTCGCCGGGCGTACCGAACGGATCGAACTGGTGACCGGGGTGCTGATCCTCCCGCAGCGCCAGACCGTGCTCGTGGCCAAGCAGAGCGCGGACCTCGACCTGCTGTCGGGCGAACGGTTCCGCCTCGGCGTCGGCGTCGGCTGGAACTACGTCGAGTACGACGCGCTCGGCGAGGACTTCGCCACCCGCGGCCCGCGCGCCGACGAGCAGATCCCGTACCTGCGCCGGCTGTGGAGCGAGCCGCTGGTCAGCTTCGAGGGTCGTTTCGACCGCATCGACCGCGGCAACGTGCTGCCCCGCCCGCGCCGCACCATCCCGATCTGGGTCGGTGGGTTCGGCGAGGCCGCATTCCGCCGCGGCGGACGGCTCGGCGACGGCTTCATCTTCGCCGGTTCGGTCGAACACGCCGTCGAGGGCCGCGACCGTGTCCGCCACCATCTCGACGCCGCCGGCCGCAGCGCCGAGGGGTACGGCCTCGAGCTGATCACGTTGCGGGCCAAGACCGTCGACGCAACGGTCGAGGCCATCGAGCAGTGGGCGGCGGCCGGCGGCACGCACGCCACGGTCTGCTCGATGAACCTCGGCCTCGACTCGGTCGAGGCGCACCTCGACCACATCGCGGCGGTCGCCGACCGGCTCGGCCTGCCCCGACGCTGACCGGCGTCAGATCTTGAACAGGGCGCGGGCGTTGCCGCCGGCGAACTTCGCCTGATCCGCCGCCGGGAACATCGAGATCAACTCGTTGAGGTCCTCGACGTACTCGGGGGTGTGGTCGGCGTGCGGGAAGTCCGACGCCCACAGGAACCGCTCCACACCGAACCGCTCGGCCAGCGACGGGATGGTGCGCTCGTCGGGATCGCAGCTGATCCAGATCTGGTTGCGGAAGTAGTCCGACGGCTTGTGCTTGAGCGGATGCCGCTGCCCGACGAAGGTGTGGCCGTAGACGGCGTCGATGCGGTCGAGCCAGTAGCCGATCCAGCCACCGCCCGATTCGAGGACGAGCACCCGCAGGTTCGGGAACTTGTCGAACACCGCGTAATCGAACAGCGTCGTGAACTGGTGCCGGATCCCGTCGGAGGCCGACACCGACGCGAGGAGCCGCAGCTTCTTCACGTTCTCCCACGAGCCCATCCGGTTGCCCTTGGTCCACTGCGGCTCGAAGGTCGGGTGGAGCGCGAACGGCACGTCGAGGTCCTGGGCCGCCGCGAACACGACGTCGTGGTCGGGATGGCCGACCGGCTTGCCGTCGTGGGTGAACGGGCACACGTAGGCACCCTTGGCACCCTCGCCGACGGCCCGCTCGAGTTCCTTGGCGGCCGCCACCGGATCCGACAACGACAGGTGCGCGGTGGGCACCAGGCGCGGTTCGTCCGCGCAGAACTCGCAGATCCACCGGTTGTAGGCCGTGGTGTACGCCTGCGCGAGCGCCGGATCGGTCACCTCGGCCTCCCACAGCAGACCGACCGTCGTGTAGAGGATCGCGGTGTCGATGTGCTCGGCGTCGAGCAGGTCGATCCGCTCCCGAGGATCCATCGCCCCGTACGGCGACTCCTTCAGGTACGTGCGCTGCGGGTTGAGCTGGATGTCGGCCAGATCGGGTGCGCCCATCGCCCCGAGGGTTGCCGGGAAGCCGCCCTTGCTCATCTGCGAGCGCTTCCCGGCGATCTCGAGCTCCTCGAGGCCGTGCTCGTCGATGCGGAACCGCAGCGCCCGATCGCGGAACTTGGGATCGATGTAGGTCTCCCACAGATCCGGTGGTTCGAGGATGTGGCCGTCGGCGTCGACGGCGCCATCGATCTCGACGCGATGCGTCTGGTGAATCGGCTTCTGTGCGGCAATGGCGACGGTCATGGCCCCTCCTCGACGTCGTGGTACTGCCTCCCCCGGAGCGGACCCTAGCGGCCGATCCGCGGGCCCGGCCCGGGAACGAGCCCTGCGGGTAGCGTGCCGTCATGACCGACACCGAGCACGCAGGGGACGTGCCCGACTACCGGGTCGCGCTCGACCGGGGCGGGCGGGGTCCGGCCGGCCATCCCACCCGGGACGGGATCCGGCTCCTCGACCCCGACTTCTACGCCGACTTCGAGCAGCGCACCTCGTGGATGCGGGCCAACGCCCCGCTCTACTGGGACGACGAGACCGGCCTGTGGGGCGCGGCGTCGCACGCGCTGGTCACCCGGTTCTCCCGCGACTGGCACACGTTCTGCTCCGGCAAGGGTTCCCGGCCCGAGAGCTCGGTGCCGTCGATGATCAACTTCGACCCGCCCGAGCACACCCGGCGCCGGCGGATCATCAGCCACGGCTTCACCCTGCGACGCGTGCAGGATCACGAGCCGTACCTGCGCCGCAAGGTGAACGAGCTGATCGACACCGTGATCGAGCGAGGCGAGTGCGACGTCGTGGCCGACCTCGCCACCCCGCTGCCGATGTACATGATCGGCGAGCTGATGGGCCTCCCCGAGTCGGACCACCACACGCTGCTCCACTGGTCCGACCTGTTCGCCACCGGCGGCGACGAGATCCGACCGCAGGTCGAGCAGGCGGTACGCGAATGGATCGCGTACATCATGGGCAAGGTGTCCGAACGCCGCGGCGTGCCGGGCGAGGATCTCGTCAGCCTGGTCGTCAACGCCGAGGACGAGTCGGGGCCGTTGAGCGACGTGGACCTCATCTTCGAGACGATGCTCGTGCTCGTCGGCGGCGACGAGACCACCCGCCACGTCATCTCCGGCGGGTTGGCGGCGCTGCTCGCCCATCCCGAGCAGCTCGCCAGGGTCCGCCGGGAACCCTCGCTCGTGCCGAGCGCGATCGAGGAGATGCTGCGCTGGACGACCCCGGTGCGCAACATGAACCGCACCGCCACCGCCGACGTGGAGGTGGACGGCTTCACCATCCGCGAGGGCGACCGCATCCTGTTGCTGTACCCGTCGGCCAACCGGGACGAGGCGGTGTTCGCCGACCCCTACCGCTTCGACGTCACGCGCACCCCGAACGACCATGTCGCCTTCGGTGCCTACGGGCGCCACCACTGCCTCGGCGCCCCGCTCGCGCGGCTCGAGCTGCGGATCCTGTTCGAGGAACTGCTGCGCCGTCTCCCCGATCTCGAGTTGGCCACCGACGACACGCTGCCGATGCGCCGGGGGAACTTCGTGCTCGGCCTCGAATCGGTGCCGGTCCGGTTCACCCCGGGCCGCGCCGACGGCCCGGGCCGGAGCGTCTGATGGACCCCCGCGGCCGGCTGTGCGTGGTCACCGGTGCAGCCGGTGGGATCG
>JBILVB010000146.1:0-9181 GCA_044370695.1 Acidimicrobiales bacterium
TCGTAGGCGTTCACGTCGTGGAGGTCCGCCCCGTGCGCATCGCCGTGGTCGTCCCCATGGCCGTGACCCCCGTGGCCGGCGTGGCTCGCGTGGCCGGCATGGTCGTCGTGGCCGGCATGGTCGTCGTGGCCGGCGCCGGCGAATTCGGGCTTTGGCTCACCGAAGGCCGTGCGCTGGTAGAGCCACAGGAGATAGGCGGCGGCGAACACCGTGCCGACGGCAGCGACGACCATGTACCCGCGGAACAGGCCGGTGTTCAGGCCCTCCATCGGCTGGTAGGCCGCCAGGATCGCCGGGAACTCGCCCCAGAACCCTGCGAGACCGGGTAATCCGAGTGATGCCATCGCACAGAACCCGAGGATCCAGCCGAGCTTCGGGAACTGCTTGAGCATGCCGCCCAGCCGGTTGATCTCGAGCGTGTGGTACCGCTCCTTCACCGAGCCGGCGACGAAGAACAGCATGCCGGTGATCAGGCCGTGGGCGACCATCCCGAACAGGGCGGCGTTGATGCCGAAGTCGGTGAGCGTCGAGATGCCCAACATCACGAAGCCCATGTGCGCCACGGAGGAGAACGCGATGAGACGTTTCATGTCGGTCTGGGCGAGACAGCCGAGTGCGCCGTAGATGATGCCGATGACGGCCAGCAGGCCGATCCACGGCGCCCATTCCTTGGCCCCGAGCGGCAGGATCGGGATGGCGATCCGCACGAACCCGTAGGTGCCCAGCTTCAGCAGCACCGCAGCCAGGAGCACCGAACCCTGGGTCGGGGCCTGGGTGTGGGCATCGGGGAGCCATGTGTGGAACGGGAACATCGGCACCTTCACGGCGAAGCCGAGGAACATGCCGGCGAAGATCAGCGCCTGGGTGCCCTTGGTCAACGCTGCGGCGCCGGCGCTCAGCTCGCTGATCACGAAGCTCTCGGCCCCGGTCTGGAAGAACAGACCGAGGAAGGCGATCAGCATGAACGCCGAGCCGAACATCGTGTACAGGAAGAACTTCAACGAGGCGTACTGGCGCTGCTCGCCGCCCCAGACGCCGATCATGAAGTACATCGGCAGCAGGACGACTTCGAAGAAGACGAAGAACAGGATCAGGTCTTGCGCCACGAAGGTGCCGTTCATGCCGGTGGCGAGCACCAACATGAGCATCAGGAACGCCTTGGGGTTCCCCGGTGACGGGATGTGGTTCCAGGAGTAGATCATCACCAGCACGACGATGACCATCGACAGGATGTACAGCGGCAGGCTGATCCCGTCGAGGCCGATCACGTACCGGGCCTTGACCACCGGGATCCACTTCTCGTCGACGAAGAACTGCAGGACGTTCGCCTGGTCGAAGTCGAACTTCAGGAGCGTGAAGACCCCGATGCCCAGGGTGACGAGCGCCGTCGCCAGGGCGATCACCTTGTGGAGCTGCTCTTCGGACTTGGGCACGAAGAGCATCACGGCCACCCCGACGAGCGGCGCGAACACCCCGGCACTCAGGACCCAGTTGTTGCTGGTCATTCCCATTGCTCGTTGCTCCTACTTGGCCCTGATGTAGACGACGAGGACGATGGCGGCCACGGACGCTGCCCCGAACAGCAGCGCACCGTACTGCTGGACCTTTCCGGACTGGATCCCCTTGAGACCCTCACCGGACCCGGAGGCGGTCATGCCGGCACCGTTGACGACACCGTCGACGACACCCTGATCGATCCACCGGTAGACCCATCGCCCGAGTCCGGCCGAGACGCGCCCGGCGGTGTTGACGATCTGGTCGATGACTCGCTGGTTCACCCAGTACGCCGCCCGAGCGATCGGGTGGGCGATCGCCCGCACCACGACCTGCTCGTACAGGGCGTCGAGGTAGTACTTGTTGACGAGGAACGTGTGGCCCCAACGGGCCGGTGCGAACCGCTTCGTCAGTCCCTTGAGCGGGCCGAAGTCCTTGGCGAACAGGCCGAGCCCGACGAGCAGACCGGCCAGCGCGATCGCCACCGAGATCAGCGCCTCGCTCCAGTGGAACGGTGCATGGCTCAGCTTGGGGAAGTACTGCTGACTGGCCGGCTCGAACCAGTTGGTGAAGTACTCGAGCCCGAAGGGCAACGCGTTGAGGAAGCCGGAGCCGACCGACACCACTGCGAGGACGACGAGCGGCACGGTGATGAGCGCCGGCGACTCGTGCGGACCGTGCGCCCCGTGAGCGTCGTGCGCCCCGTGAGCGTCGTGCGCCCCGTGAGCGTCGTGCGCCCCGTCGTGATGCTCACCGGCGGCGGCGCCCCGGGGCGAGCCGAGGAAGGTGAGGTACGTCGCACGCCCCATGTAGGCCGCCGTGAAGAACGCCCCGAGCAGACCGAGCCACATGAACAACTCGTAGCCCTGGTAGCCCACGTTGGCCAGGATCTCGTCTTTCGAGAAGAAGCCGGCGAAGGGGATGATGCCGCAGAGCGACACCGTGCCGAGCATCCAGGTCCAGAAGGTGATCGGCATCTTGCGCCACAAGCCGCCCATGTCCTTCTTCATGTCGAAGGAGTGGTGGGACCCGGAATGGGCCACCGAGCCGGCGCAGAGGAACAGCAGCGCCTTGAAGAAGGCGTGGGTGAAGATGTGGAACACCGCCATCGTCCACGCACCGGCGCCGAGGCCCAGCATCATGTAGGCGAGCTGGCCGACCGTCGAGTACGCGAGCACCTTCTTGATGTCACTCTGGACGCAGGCGAGCAGGCCGGAGATCAGGATCGTGATCACCGAGATCACCAGGATGAGGTTGACCCCGCCGCCGGCCATGTCGAAGCCCTGGTAGAAGACCCCGTACAGGCGGGCGACCAGGTACACGCCGGCGACGACCATCGTGGAGGAGTGCAGCAACGACGACACCGGGGTCGGGCCGGCCATCGCGTCGGGGAGCCAGGTGTGCAACGGGAACTGGCCGGACTTGCCGATGCAGCCGACGAACAGCGCGATCGCCGCCCACATCAGCACCCGTGAATCGATCGTCCCCGCCAACGCGACCTCGTTGGTCTCCTTGATCGAGAACGTCCCCGTCGAGAAGTACAGGATGCAGATGCCGACCAGCAGGCCGACGTCACCGGTGCGCGTGGTGAAGAACGCCTTCAGCGCCGCTCGGGCATTGGGCTCCTCCTCCCACCAGTGCCCGATCAACATGAACGAACACAGGCCCATCAGCTCCCAGCCGAGGAGGAGCTGCAGGGTGTTCTCGGCGATGACCATGTTGAGCATCGACGCCGTGAACAAGGTGAGCGCTGCGAAGAAGTGCGTGAAGCGGCGGTCGCCGCGCACGTACTCCAATGAGTAGAGGTGCACGAAGAAGGAGATGAAGCTGACGACCACCAGCAGCACGACCGCGAGTCCGTCGATGTGCTGGCCGATCGAGAACGTGGTGCCCCCGTTGCTCCACCAGGTCCACTGCTTGATCACCGGTGTGGCGCTGGTGCCCACCGAGTGGCCACCCTCGCCTTCGGCGGCGAGCACCGGGAGCGACTCACCGGCACCGGAGACGACCAGCGCACTGTGCTCGGCGCCGGCGGCACCCGCACGGTCGATCCAGTTCAATGCGGCGCCGCAGGACAGCACGAGCGCGATGAACAGCGCCGCGACCCCGAAGTACGCACCGTGGTTCGTCAGCTTGCCGGTGCGCTTGCCCAGGAACAGCTCGAACAGGAACCCGACCGCCGGGACGATGGGGATGATCCAGGCGTGCTCGAGGAACCAGCCGGCGGACTGTGCAGTGGCGGAGGCGAGCACGACGTCAGCCCTTCATGGTGGACAGCTCGTCCAGCGCGATCGAGCGCCGGTTCCGGTAGATCAACAACACGATCGCCAACCCGACGCCGACCTCGGCCGCCGCGATCGCGATGACGTAGAGGGCGAAGGTGTGCCCGGCGATGTCGGCACCGTTGCGCAGGGCGAACGCGAGCAGGTTGATGTTGACCGAGTTCAGGATCAGCTCGATCGACATCAACACGAGCACGGCGTTGCGTCGGGCGATCACCCCGTAGACACCGATGCAGAACAGCACGGCCCCGAGGAGGAGGAACTGGTTGATGAGCACGCGACCTCCCTCAGTCCTTGCGGGCCAGCACGATGGCGCCGATCACGGCGGCGGTCAGCACGACCGAGAGCGCCCAGAAGGGGATGGCGTACACCCCGAAGATCGAGTCGCTGAGCTCCTGGGTGGTGCGCACCACCGGGTCCTCGGGCAGCTTCTCGCGCCGGAAACCGTCGATCAGCACGAAGCCGAGCAGACCGGCGAGGACGACCGCCACGAGGACCGCCGGCACCCGGCTGCGGTTGTCCAGGTTGCCCTCCCGCCCGATCTGGGCGCGGGTGAGCATCGTGCCGAACAGGAACAGCACCATGATCGCTCCGACGTAGACCAGGATCTGCGTGGCCGCCAGGAATTCGGCGGCCAGGAGGATGTACTGGGCCGAGGCACCGGCGAGCACGAGCACCAACCACAGCGCCGCATGCACGATGTTGCGGGTGGTGACCACCCGGACCGCAGCGATCACCATGATCGCCGCGATGATGCCGAAGGCGATGTTCTGGGCGACCATCGCCTACTTCTTGCCCTTCTTGTCGGCACCGGCTTCGAGGTCGGGGGCCGCCGGCACGGTCTCCATCCACTCACCGAGCTTCTCCTTGTCGTGCAGGAGATCGGCGATGCGGGGCTCGGAGTACTCGTACTCCGGGCTCCAGAACAGGGCGTCGAACGGGCACACCTCGACGCAGATACCGCAATACATGCACAGCGCGTAGTCGATGTCGAACCGGTCGAGCGCCGAGACCGTCCGGGGCTTGCCGCCGGCCCGCCGGGGCGGGGCGAGCTGCTTGTGCCCCTCGATGTAGATGCACCAGTCCGGGCAGGACCGGGCGCACAGCATGCAGACGGTGCAGTTCTCCTCGCGCAGCGCGATCACCCCGCGCGAGCGGATCGGCGGCGCTTCTTTCTCGTGCGGGTACTGCACCGTCTGGGCACCCTCGACGATGGTTCGGGCCATCGTCTTGAACGTGACGCCGAGGCCCTTGACCAGGCCGGTTCCGAGGCCCATCAGAACACCACCTTCAGGATCGCCGTGACTGCGATGTTGCCCAGCGCCAGCGGGATGAGGATCTTCCAGGCGAAGCGCTGCAGTTGGTCCTCCCGCAGGCGCGGGAAGGAGAACCGGGCCCAGAAGATCACGAACGACAGCAACAGGATCTTGGTGAGCAACAGCACCGGGCCGATCACGTTCATCGCGTTGCCCGAGGTCCAATCGCCCCACGCGGTGGGCAGGCCCCAGCCGCCGAGGAACAGCACCGCTGCGATACCGGCGAAGGCACCGGCCGAGGCGAACTCGGCGATGAAGAAGATGAGGAACCGGAACCCGGAATACTCCGTCATGTAGCCGGCGACGAGTTCGGACTCGGCGATCGGCATGTCGAAGGGGGTCTGGGTCAGCTCGGCCTGAGCGGCGATCACGAAGATCAAGAACCCGACGGCCTGCGTGAGGACGAACGGGTTGCCGAGGTAGTCGAACCCGAAGATCGAGCCGTCGTTCTGCGCGATCACGATGCCCTGCAGGTTGAGGGTCCCGGCCTGGATCACGACGCCGACCACGGCGAGCACCATCGGCAGCTCGTAGGCGATGAGCTGACCGGCCGCGCGCAACCCGCCCATCAGCGAGTACTTGTTGGCGCTCGACCAGCCGGCCATGAGGATGCCGAGCACCGAGATGGACGACACCGCCAGCGTGAAGAAGATCCCGGTGTTGAACGTCGCCGGGTCGAGGAAGAACGCGTCCGGGCCCCAGGGGATCGTGAGGTAGAGCAGGAAGGTCGAGACCAGCACGATGATCGGTGCCAGCTTGAAGATCCGCTTGTCCGCGTTGTCGGGGAACAGGTCTTCCTTCTGGAGCCACTTGCCCACCTCGGCGAGCAGCTGCATCGAGCCGTACGGTCCGGCCTCCATGGGCCCGAGGCGGCTCTGCATGAAGCTGACCGCCTTGAACAGGTAGAGGTAGACGACCGTGCCGGCGATCAGTAGAAGCGCCGCCAGCCCGCCGACCACCCGCAGGATCGACTGGCCCCAGTACGGGATCTCGATCGCCAGTAACGAGGCTGCGCTCATCGGTCGATGTCTCCGAGGATGAAGTACAGACTCGCCAGGATCGTGATCACGTCCGGCACGTAGGTGCCTCGCAGCACCCACGACGACACGGAGATGTTGGAGAAGCTCGCCGAACGGATCTTGACCCGGAACGGCCCGAGATCACCCTTCGACACGACGTAGTAGCCCATCTCCCCCAACGGGTTCTCCGTGGCGACCCACGCCTCGCCCTCGGGCACCTTGATGATGCGGGGGACCTTGGCCATGATCGGCCCGGACGGCATCGTGTCGAGCAACTGGTCGACGATCTTCGACGACTCGCGCACCTCCTGGAGACGCACCCAGTAGCGGGCGAACGAGTCCCCGTCGGGGTGGGTCCAGACCTTCCAGTCGCACTTGTCCCACGCCATCGGCAGCTTCTGGTCGCGCCGGAGATCCCAGTCGACACCCGACGCCCGCAGGTTGGCGCCCGACAGGCCGTACTGCAGGGCGATCTCCCGGGGGATCACGCCGATCCCGCGCGTCCGGGCTTCGAAGATCTCGTTGCCGAGGAGCAGGTCCTCCATCTCGTCACAGAACCCGCGGACCTTGCGCATCACGGCGCGGGTCTCGTCGATCCAACCCTTGGGAAGGTCGTCTTTGAGGCCGCCGATCCGGTCGAAGTTCGGGTGGAAACGCCCGCCGGTGGCCGCCTCGATCTGGTTGAGGACGAACTCGCGGTCGCGGAAGGCGAAGAACACCGGGGTGACCGCACCCAACTGCACGCCCATGTCGCCGAGGAACAGGATCACGTTGGCGATCCGGCCCATCTCGAACAGCAGGGTGCGGATGTGCTGGGCCCGGGGCGGCGCCTCGATGTCCATGAGTTGCTCGGCCGCGAGGATGAACGGCACCTCGTTGCAGAACGAGCCGAGCCAGTCGATCCGGTTCACCAACGTGGTGACCTGCGGGAAGGTGCGGACCTCCGTGAGCTTCTCGTAGCCGCGGTGCATGTAGCCCGGGATGGGTTCGGCCCACACCACCTGCTCGCCGTCGAGGCGGCACACGATGCGCAGCGTGCCGTGGGTGGCCGGGTGCTGCGGACCGATGTTGAGCGTCATGCCCTCGGTCTCGAGTTCCACGTTCACCCGGGCGTCCGCCGCCTGCGAGGCGATGTACGAGAGCTGCTGGCGGTCGGAGATCATGGTCATCGCGCTCACTCCTCCCCGGCCATGCCCTCGGGCATGGGCTCGACGTCGACGATGCCCGGCCAGGGCTTCACGAGCCGGGCGAGCAGCGGGTAGTCCTTGCGCAGCGGGAATCCTTCGAACCCCGTGGGCAGATACAGCTTGCGGAGATCCGGGTGGCCGGCGAACACGATGCCGAACATCTCCCAGGTCTCCCGCTCGTGCCAGTTGGCCCCGGCGTACACGGGCACCCAACTCGCCACCGCCGGCTCGGCATCGGGCACGTCGACCTTGAGCAACAGACCGACGTTGTTGCGGACGTCGAACACCCGGGCCAGCACCTGGAACCGGGTCTCGCCGCCGGCGTACCCCTGGCGGATCGTGGTGTCGCGCTCGGGCGCCGGCTGAGTGGGATCGTCCTCGCCGCGGCCGTAGGGCGAGGGCAGCCAGTCGATCGCCGAGAGGAAGTCGAAGTACTCGAAGCCGAGGCGGTGGCGCAGCACCTCGCCCGCGGTGCGCCACGCATCGGTGCGGACCCGAACCCAGGTGTCGCGACCCGGCGCCTCGTGGGTGGCCACGAGCGCCTCGCCGAGTTCGGCACCGAGGCGCTCGACGGCAGCGGCACGCCGCTCGGACAGATCAGCCAGAGACGACAATTGGCTCACCCCTCCAGCGTGCGGACATGTCCTCGTGCTTGATCCGCTCCTGCAGCAGGACGATCCCTTCGAGCAGCGCCTCGGGCCGGGGTGGGCACCCGGGCACGTACACGTCGACCGGGATGATCTGGTCGACGCCCTTGGTGACCGAGTAGCTGTCCCAGTAGGGACCGCCGCAGTTGGCGCAGGACCCCATCGAGATCACGTACTTCGGGTCGGGCATCTGTTCCCACAGGCGCCGGATGGAGGGCGCCATCTTGTCGGTCACCGTGCCCGAGATGACGACGAGGTCGGCCTGGCGGGGACTCGCTGGCAGCGGGATGACCCCGAGGCGCATCACGTCGTACCGAGGCGACCCGAACGCCGCGCCCATCTCGATGGCGCAGCAGGCGAGGCCCCACTGGTACACCCACATCGAGTACGAGCGACCGATGTTGAACAGCTTGGTGAGGGGCTTGGGCATCCGCCCCTTCTCGACCAGACCCATCAGGACTCCACCGATCGAAGGACTGTGCTCAGACCCACCGCAGGACGCCCTTGCGCCAGGCGTAGACCAGCCCGAGCAGGAGCACCCCCACGAAGATGCCCATCTCCACCAGGCCGAACACGCCGTACACCTCGAGCTGGGTGGCCCAGGGGAAGATGAACACCGCCTCGACGTCGAAGATGACGAACAGGACGGCGAACACGTAGTAGCGGATCTGGCTCTGGGACCAGCCGTCGCCCACCGGGTCGACGCCACTTTCGTAGGGGATGAACTTCTGCGACTGCGGCCGGGACGGGCGCACGGCGGCCGCCAGGCCGAGCAGCAGGGCCGCCAGGACCACCGCCGTCGCCATGAAGATGGCCACGGTGAGGTAGTTCCGCAGGAAGTCGGACATCGGTCGGCGACTCTAGTCCGAGTGCGTGAACGACCTCACAAACGCAGCGGACCGGCGGGAGCGGTCACCCCGATCGCTGCGTTCAGGTTCCCCGAGCGCAGGCCCTCGAGATCCAGCGTCACGTACCGGTAGCCGGCGCCGGTCACCCCGGCCACGATCGCCTCGCGCTCGGCGACGGCGGCGGACAGTTCGGCGAGCGGGAGCTCGATCCGGGCGGTGTCGCCGTAGTGGCGGACCCGGACCGCGGCGAACCCGAGCGCTCGCAGCGCGGCCTCGGCCCGCTCGACCCGGGAGAGCAGGGCCACGGTGACCCCGGTGCCGTACGGCAACCGGGAGGCCAGGCAGGCGGCGGCCGGCTTGTCGAAGGTCCGCAGGCCGAGGCGCTCGG
>JBILVB010000147.1:0-9119 GCA_044370695.1 Acidimicrobiales bacterium
GCGGTCCTCGGCACCATCGCCGGGGCGGGCTACCTGCTCGTCGGCCGCCGGGTGCGACGGCACGTGGCGCTGCTTCCCTACGTGGCGACCGTGTTCGCCGTGTGCGCCGCGGTGCTGATGGCGGCCCGCCTGGCGACCGGCGACGGTCTGGGCTTGCCGTGGGCAGCCCTGGGCTGGATCGTCGCGCTCACCGTCACCGGCCAGCTCGCTGGGCACGTGGTGTTCAACGTGCTGCTGGCCCACCTGCCAGCCTGGGCGGTTGCGATCACCGGTGCTGGTGAGGCGGTGGGTGCGACGCTGCTCGCCTGGTGGCTGCTCGCCGAGACGCCGACGGCCGGGTTCTGGCTCGGCGCCCCGCTCGTGCTCGGTGCGGTCATGGCGGCCGTCGCCGAACGAGGCCCTGCCGGACGCGATCGAGCCCCGGCCTGACGGCCGGGGCTCGATCGTGGGTCCACCGCAGTGGCCGGTGGGATCTGGTGCCTCAGACGGCGAGTAGGTCGCGTGCCCCGGTGTCCGACGACGGGTGCCGCAGCTTCGACATGGCGCGGGCCTCGATCTGGCGGATCCGCTCCCGGGTGAGGTTGAAGTGTTCCCCCACCTCTTCGAGCGTCCGGGGCTCACCCCGATCGAGCCCGAAGCGCAGCTTCAGGATCTCCCGCTCGCGGTCGTCGAGCGGGGCGAGGAGGCGGTTGATCTCCTCGGGCAGGAGTGCCGTCGCCGCCATCTCGAAGGGGGACTCGGCCGAGCGATCCTCGACGACGTCGCCCAGTTCGGCGTCGCCGTCCTCGCGCAGGGGCTCGGAGAGCGAGAGCGGTTCGGCGGCGAACCGCAGGGCTTCGGTGACCTTGTCCTCGGGCATCTCGACCTCGGCCGACAGCTCGGCGAGGGTCGCCGGCCGGCCGAGCTTGAGCTCGAGCCGGGCACGCGCCTTCTGCAGCCGGGCGAGGGTGTCGCCGGCGTGCACGGGCAGGCGGATGGTGCGGCCGGTGTTGGCGATGCCACGGGTGATGGCCTGGCGGATCCACCAGGTGGCGTAGGTGGAGAACTTGAAGCCCTTGCGCCAGTCGAACTTCTCGACGGCGTGCATCAGGCCCAGGTTCCCCTCCTGGATGAGATCGAGCAGGGGCAGGCCGGAGGCCTGGTACTTCTTGGCGATCGACACGACCAGGCGGAGGTTCGACTGCACGAAGGTCCGTTGGGCGTCGTCGCCGTCCTTGATCTGGCGGCGCAGCTCTCGCTTCTTGGCTGCCGTGACGGCCTTGCCCGCTTTCTCCGTCTCGGCCCGGGCGGCGACGCCCGCCTCGATGGCTTTGGCGAGGCGAACCTCGTCGTCCTTCGTCAACAGCGGGTATTGCCCGATGTCGGTGAGGTAGAGACGGACGAGATCCTCTTCGTCGCGCTCGACGCGCTCCTTGGCCACCTACTGCTCCTCTCCCCACCGGGGCGTGCTCGACGTGACACGGTCTGGCTGAACCACCGGGCAGTGCCACGATACCGGTGAGGTCAACCCCCTCCTCCGGTGGCCGGGTGACCGGTGCATCGGGCACGCTGGGCGGTCATGGAGGGCGAGATCTGCCTGACGATGGTCACGATGGTGTTCGATGCCGCCGACCCGGCGGCGGTCGCCGCCGTGTTGGCGAAGTACGTGGTGCTGGCCCGCCACGAACCCGGGTGCCGCAACGTCGACCTGTGCGCGTCCGCGTTGCGACCGGGCCGGTTCGTCGTCGTCCAGAAGTGGTCCAGTCCGCAGGCCCAGCGGGCCCACTTCGACTCGGCGGTCATGGTCGACATGGCCCGGGCGTGCGACGGCTTGTTGCGTCGCGCACCCGAGATCGATCTGCTGGATCCCGTGAGCGCCCACGATCTGACCTGAATCGACGCTCCAATCGACGCCGCCTCGGGTCGCGCTCACAGTGGTCGATGGTACGGAGCGTGGTTCTGGAATCGATCAGGCGGCGCGATCCTGCCCCATGGCGGACGATTCGTTGACGATTCGTGGGGGGAGGCGGTGATTCATCGCGCTCAGAGTGAGCGGAGGAACCCGAGGAGCGCGTCGTTGAAGGCAGCCGGGGCTTCCTGCTGTGTCCAGTGGCCGACACCGGGCAGCAGCACCGCTCCCCGGAAGTCCGGCAGCGCCTCGCGCATGCGATCGATCCCGCCCGGGTCCATGGCGATCACGCCGTCCTTGTCCCCGCCGATGAAGAAACTCGGCATCGACAGTCGCGACGCCGGTAGGTCCTTGATCCGCTCGTAGTTTGCGTCGAGGTTCCGGTAGTAGCTCACCGGGCCGAAGAAACCGCTGGCCGCAAACTGCTCGGCGTAGTGGTCGATGTCGGCGTCGGTCAACCACGCCGGCAGGGGTGACGGTGGGTCGCTCATGAGGTCGAGGAAGCCGGTGCCCTCCATCGGGGGGATCTCGGCCCGGGGACCCTGGAACCCGTCACCCGACGCCGACCACAACACCCGCGCCATCGTCCGGCGGGGGTCGGCGCCAAGTTCGGTCTCGGCCGGACCGACCGGCTGGAAGTACAGGATGTAGAAGAACCGATCGCCCCACACGGCGCGCATCAGCGCCGTCGGTGGCCCGGGCCACTGCACGAACGGGACGCTGACGCCCACGACGGCCTTCACCCGCTCGGGGTGCAACCGGGCAAGCTCCCAGACGATCAACGCTCCCCAGTCGTGCCCGACGAACACGGCCTGTTCCCGCCCCTCGCCGTCGAGCAGGCCGAGCAGGTCGTCGCACAGGTGATCGATGCCGTAGGCGCTCACCTCGCCGGGTCGGCTCGAACGCCCGTAGCCCCGCTGGTCCGGGGCTACGGCGTGATATCCGGCGGCGGCGAGCGCCGGGAGCTGATGACGCCACGACCACGAGCTCTCCGGGAACCCGTGGGACAGCACGACCAGGGGATTCGACGCTTCGCCCGCTTCGAGCACGTCCAGCTCGACGCCGTTGGTCGCCACCCTCCGCCGGCGAATCGTCGACGATTCATCACTCACGGGGTCATCACCCCGCTGGCGGCGGCGATGTCCGACCACGACGGGTCGTCGGTCGCCCACAGACGGTCGAACACGGCGTCGGTGGCGTCGGTGAACCCGATCCGGTTCCGCAGGTTGTACCGCCAGCGGTCTGCATGGACCCGCACCCCGGACCGGCCGAGCCGTCCGACGCAGGTGACGTCCCAGGCGGCCAGCTCGGCCAGCGACAGCCCGGCGTCGTCGGGGGCCCCGGCGAACGCTGCGCCGCCCCGATCCCGGCGGCGCAGCAGCACCCGGCCGACGTTCACCTGCGTGGCGGTCGCCGAGAAGGTTCGCGGCACCCGCGTGTCCTCGAGCGCCCCGCTCCCGGCCTCGATCCGCAGCGGAACGCCTTCGTGAGCGACCACCCGGGTGAGTGGGGTGGTCTCGTCGACCTCCAGCGCCACCTCGGTCCCGGCGAGACCGAGCCGAGCGAGCAGGTCATCGACGACGGAAGCGATCTCGAGCGAGTCGTACTGCACGAACCGGAACACCTCCGGGGTCACGACGACCGTCATGCCCCGGCTCCCGCTCGCGCTGCCTGCTTGCGGGCCTTGGCCTCGGACAGGGCCTCGTCGGAGACGTCGGCGATGTGGGAGATCTCGTCGTCGGTGAAACCGGCGAGTTCCCGGAACCGTCGGGCCAGCCCGATCATCGATTCGTCGGAGTCGCTGCGGGTTCCGCCGTAGGAGAACAGCTTGTCGACCACCGATTGGAACTCGAGCGCCGCCGCCCGGCGCTGCGGGTCGGACTCGGTCAGGCGCCGCAGCCAGTCCGAGCCCATCTTCACGTGGGTGACCTCGTCGGCGAGCATCCAGTCCTCGCAGAACTCGAGGAACGGGTCACCGGCGAGCTCCCCGAAGGCCTTCATCGTCGTGAACACGTCGATGGCAAGCCCCTCGAGCGCTCGGTTGACGCCGGCGAGACGCATCACCGGATCGGCGCTGCAGGCCGCCTCGAACAGCACCGTGTTCTCGGCGAACTGGCCGATCTCGGTGCCCATCCACTCCGAGAGCTTCACGCTGATCTCGACGTGTCGCGCCTCGTCCCAGGCCTGCCGGGCCATGTCCAGCTTGAGCGCGAACGGGACGTCGTCGAAGTCGAAACAGGTGCGCCCGGCGCCCTCGAGCGCCTGGATCTCCCCGACGAAGATCCCGTGCATCATGCTGCGCGCCGCCTCCGACGCCGACGGCAGGTCGGGTGTCAGCCGGTTGGAACGGCGACCGTTGTCGCCCTCGAACCGGCCCCGGCCGGCACGCGGGTCGGCCATCCGGTCGCGCATGGTGATCGTGTGGAACCGCTCGTCGCGGGCGAGTTCCGAGGCGGGCAGGTGACGGCGCATCAGGGCGCGACCTCCTCGGCCGGCAGGCCGATCGAACCGGGACCGGCGATCCCGCCGGCGGCCACCATCAGGGTTTCGAGCCGGGCCTGGTGGCGGGCCGCCCGCTCGACGTCGTCGGGGGTCTCGAGCAGCGACTGGATCAGCATCTCGCCGTCGCGCCAGTCGTCGAATTCGTCGGACAGCGCGAAGCGCAGCGAGCGGATCGTCGGTGCGTCGGTGATCTGGCTCGTGTTGTTCAGGTGGAACGTGTACGCAGCGATCTTGTGGGGGATCAACACCCGGTAGACGCCGACGAGCTTCTCGATCGTGAGCTCGGGTGCCTCGGGTTCGGTCATCGCGTCGACGAAGGCCACGAGCTGGTCGTTGGGCGGCAGCGTCAGGCGGTCGGGGTTCATCTCCCGTAGTTCAGGCAGGCGCTTGTGCCAGAGCTCGGCATGCCAGGCGTGCTTGTAGCAGTGGGTGCCGAGCCGCATCTTCACGTCGAGTTCGGGCACGGTGGCCACCCACCCGCCGAGCGCCTCGAACAGCTTCATCTCGATCCACTTGTAGTGACCGACGCGCTTGGCCGACTCGGCCACGTCGAACGCGCCCGGTAGCTCCCGGCGGTCCCACGGTGCGAACGGTGCGCGAGGTTTGCGCGGATCAGCCATGCTCGACCCCCATCGACGTCGAAGCGGCGACCGACGTCGGGCGGAGCCTACGCCGCACGCGGGGGCCGGGGTGCGCCGGGTCGGAGCCGTCGCTGGCGGCGATCGCGGCACCGGCGAGGATCAGCGCGGCGCCCGCCATCGCGGCGAGGGTGAACCGCTCGCCGCGCAGGGTCGACGCCAGGGCGGCGAAGACCGGCTCGAGCAGCAGGATCACGGCGGTCCGCGTGGAGGACAGGTGACGCGACGCCCAGGTCCAGGGCACCTGGGCGCCGATGGTCACCACCACCGTCGCGTAGAGGATGACCAGCCACCCGGTCGCGCCGTCTACGCCACCGGTGAAGGGAACGAACGGCAACAGCAGCGCCGCCGTCGTCAGGCTCTGGACGGCGTTGAACCGGAACACGTCCGACACCCGACTGGCGTGGGTGACCTGGACCAGGTGGGCGCTGAACGCGACCGCGCCACCGAGCACGGCGAGCTCCCCCACGCCGAGCCCGAAGCCGCCGCCGGTGAGCAGGACGAGCCCGGCCAGCGACACGACGATGGCCACGATCGCCCGCCGATTCGGGAGCCGGCCGGTGGTGACGAAGGTGACCACGGGCACCAACACCACCAGCAGGTAGGTGAGGAACGCGGCCGCCGACGGGGTCGTGTGATCGAGGCCCCACGTCTGCAGGACCATCCCCACGGCGTAGCTGACACCGGCGCCGGCCCCGACCCGCCATTCCTGCCGGTTCGGGCGCCGGCCCCGGGCCAGGGCCCAGAACAGCGCGGCGGCCAGCAGGTAACGCCAGGCCAGGAACGGCACCGGATCGACGGCGTCGAGGCCCTCTTTGACGACGACGAAGCTCGTCCCGAAGATGAACGCGGCCGTGACGATCGCCGCGACCGGGAGCCAGGGCTTGGGTGAGTGCGTTACTTCGACAGCGTGGTGATCGCCTGCGCCCACAGCACGAACTTGTTGGTGGCCAGATCCTCGATCGTCTTGATGTTCAGCGCCTTGGCGAGCAGCTCACCGTCGGACTCCGACACCCCCTGGAGGGCGGCCACGGGTGCCTTGGCCAGCTCGGCGAAGCTCATCTGCTCGTACGCCTTGTCCAGGAACTTGCTCACGTCGGCCACGGGGCCCCCTCGATCGATCCGGCACCGTCGGCCGGGCGGCGGTCAGTCTGGCCCATCGACCCCGGTGCGACCCACCCGGTTCCCGGCGGTGGGGGCCAGCGGTGCTCGACGCCACCCCAGTGGCCGGCCGGAGGCCCGCTGGCGAGGTATTCGAGCAGCATCGCCCGCCACGGCCCCGTGGCCCCGAGGCGCCCGAGGAGCGCCGAAACCCCCCACACCACCCGGTCGAGGATCACGAAGCTCGCCGGCAGGTCGAGCGCCGCCATCACCCCGGCGTGGGGGCCACTGCGATCCAACAGCCGGCGCAGGGTGTCGGGCACGAACGACGGCGTGAACGTGAACGAATCGGTCAGGTACGGCGCGTACGGGCTCGACACGTAGTCGTAGACGAGCCGCGGGTCGAGCCCGTGCCCGGCCCGCAGGAAGCCGTTGTGTTCCATCGTCGCCACCAGTGCGACGGGATCGCGCGTGACAACGATGGCGTCCAGGCTCGGGCGCAGCAGGTCCCATTCACCCGGATCCCAGCGTTTCACCAACCCGAAATCGAGGAACGACACCGTGCCGTCGGCATGGAACCGGTAGTTGCCCGGATGTGGGTCGCCGTTGAACATCCCGAGCTGCAGCACGCAGCGCTGAGCGAACCGCCACACCGCCTCGGCGGCGCGCTGGCGGGTCGCGGGGTCGGCGTGTACGGCGAGTTCGGCGAACGTCCAACCCTCGACCCATTCGGTGGTCAGCACCCGCTCCCCGGACCGCTCGGGCACCACCGCCGGGACGCGCACGAACGGGTGGCCGGCGAAGGCCCGGGCGAAGGCCTGCTGGTCGGCGGCCTCGCGCCGGTAGTCGAGCTCCTCGGTCATCCGGGCCCGCAGTTCCTCGACGAAGGCCCGGGCGTCGAACCCCTTCAGCGCGAACGACGAGAACAGCCGGTACAGCAACTCGGCGTTGTCGAGGTCCGGCCCGATGGTCTCCCCGACGCCGGGGTACTGGACCTTGACCGCCACCTCCCGGCCGTCGAACAGCACGGCCCGATGCACCTGACCGATCGACGCCGCAGCGACCGGGACCGGCTGCCAATCGAGGAACAACCGCTCGGGCGAGGAACCGAGCTCGGCGCGCACCACCGCTTCGGCCAGCGACGGGGCCATCGGCGGGACGTCCGCCTGCAGGGTGGCGAGCGCCGCTGCGGCCTCGGGCGGCAACCCGTCGGCGATCACCCCGAGGAGCTGGCCGGCCTTCATGAGCACACCCTTGAGTTGCCCGAGCTCGGCGGCGACGTCGGCCGCACTCCGGATGGTGAAGCGCTCCTCGAGCGCGGCACGCCGGGCGTCGTCGGCGCCGATCCCGCGCACCTTCACCACCGCCAGGTGGAACACCCGCCGGCCGCCGAGGCGCGCAAGCCGAACGACACGCCGGACCCGGGTGCGCGACCGGCTCGGGCTCAGCCGGCGTCGCACGAGCCGCAGGTGACCGCGAGCGGATCGGCGTCGAGCCGGGCGTCGGTGATCACACCGGCGCAGGCCTCGCAGCGGAACGCCGTGCCCTCGTCGAGCCGGCGTAGCGCCACGTCCAACGCCGCCAGATCGGCATCGACACGGGCGACCAGCGCCGCGCGGACCGCATCGTCGGTGGGCTCCATCGGGGCCCGAGGCTACCGGTGGGGTGCCGGTAGGGTGGCCCGATGCCCACCCCCTTCCCGGCCGCCGACGGCAGCTCGCCCAAGACCCAGTCCTTCCGCGAGGCCCCCGAGATGGGGATCGACCCGGCCAAGCGCTACACGGCGACCATCGAGACCTCGCTCGGCACGATGGTTGCCGCCCTCGATCCCATCGCCGCTCCGAAGACGGTCAACAACTTCGTGTTCCTCGCCCGCTACCGCTACTTCGAAGGGATCGTCTTCCACCGGATCATCCGGGGTTTCGTGATCCAGGGCGGCGATCCGGAAGGCTCCGGGCGCGGCGGTCCCGGGTACCGGTTCGCCGACGAGTTGCCCGCCCCCGGGCGCTACGAGATCGGCTCGCTCGCCATGGCCAACGCCGGCCCGAACACCAACGGCAGCCAGTTCTTCGTGATCTCCGGTCCGCAGGGCGTTCGGCTCCCCCCGAACTACTCCCTGTTCGGCAAACTGGTGAAGGGCCTCGACGTGCTCGAGGCCATCCAGTCCGTGCCGACCGGCCCGGGCGACCGCCCGCTCACCGACGTGGTGATGCTGTCGGTGACCATCGACGAAAAGGACTGACCGTTCGATCTGCTCGACGCGCCGTGCAGCGCCGCGAACCCGACGTGCGGCTGCTGGTCGGCAACGTGTTGTGGGCGAACGACCGTCTCGGCGCACTCGTCGAGACGGTCGTCGCCGTTTCGACCCGGGTCGACGCCGTCGCCCTCTGTGAGGTGACCGTCGCGCAGGCCGACGCGCTCGACCGGGCGCTCTCGGTCGAGATGCCCCATGCCGTGGTGGAGGGCCGCGACGACACCGAAGGGGTCGGGGTCTGGTCGCGGCTTGCGCTCCGCGGGCGCGCCCGCTGGTTCGGGGCGCATCGGGGCATCGACGCGACGCTCCACGTCGGAACCCGGTCCGTCCGCCTCTGCCTGGTGCACCCCGACCCGCCGCTGCCCGGCGCGGTGCGGGACTGGCGGGCCGACCTGGCCGGGATCGCCGCCGAGGTCGCCGAGACCGACGGCCCGGTCGTGGTCTGCGGTGACTTCAACGCCTGGCGCAGGGCCCTCGGGTCGTTCTGGCGAGCCGGGTTCCGTGACGCCCATGCCGCCGCCGGGGTCCGCCACCGGCGCTCGTGGCCGGCGCTCGGTCCGTGGCCGCGGGTGCTGCAACTCGACCGGGCGCTCGTGCGTGACGTCGAGGTGTGCGGCCTCGAACGGGTGGAACTGCCCGGATCGGACCACGACGGGTTCCTCGTCGAACTCGCCGTCGGCTAGGCCCGCCGGGTCGGCACACCCGGCCAGTCGGTGGCTCAGAGCCCGTCGAGCTT
>JBILVB010000148.1:0-9111 GCA_044370695.1 Acidimicrobiales bacterium
CCGGACTCGACACCTCGAGGGTGTAGCGCCCGGCGATCGGATCGGCGTGGTCGAGCTCGCGCGAGACCAATCGGGTGACGAGGCTGATCGAGTCGAGGTCGACCCCACCGCGGCGTTCGATCACCACTCTCAGGACGCCGCCGGCGTACTCGAGGTCGTACAGCTCGAGGCCGAGGTCGGCAAGGACGGGCAGCACCAGGGGCCGCACCCGTTCGACCACACTCATCGCTCGCACCTCCTCGCCGTCCTGCCGGGCACCGCAGCGGCGCCCGATCGTTCCTCGTTCCCGATCCGGCCCCGGACACGACAAAGGCGTGGGCGATCGGCCCACGCCTTGGTGCGTCCAGGTCCACCACGGGTCCGACGAGCATACCGGCCCGACCCGTGCGGGAGGCGTCGAGTTCCGACCTCGTCAGGCGACGGGCCGTCCGTGCGGCCGCGGATAGGCCACCAGGAACAACACGGCGAGGGCGAGATGCAGTCCGGCCCCCAGGAGCCAGTTCGATCGGTGTCCCTCGAGCAGCGCCTCGGGCGTACCCGGGCGCCCGACCAGGGCGACGGCGATCGCGACCCCGAGTGCCACGGCGAGCTGGAAGGCCGTGGTGCGGCCGGCACCGGCCATTCCGAAGCGCTGCGGCGGGACGTCGCGCACCGTCGCTCCGACCATGATGGCGAAGCCCGTGCCCGCACTCAGGCCGAGCAGCAGCGTCGAGGGCAGGATGGCGACCACGTAGTTCGGGCTGCTGTCGGCCATGAGCGCGGGCCACAGCAGCCCGATCGCTCCGGCGGCGGAGCACCCCGCGGTGAGCAACCGGTGGCCGACCCGGTCGACGATGCGACCGAACACCGGGGTGAGCACCGTGGTCAGCGCCGGCCCCGGGGCGAGCGCGAAGCCGGCCTGCAGAACCGAGTACCCCCACGCCTGTTGCAGGAAGTTCGGGAGCTGCACGAGCCAACCGAAGAAGGCGACCGCGAACAGCACCGCGCCGAGGGAACCCACTGCGTACGAGCGGATCCGGTAGAGCCCGAGATCGAACAGCGGCGCGGGGTGGCGAGAAGCCCGAGCCACGAAGCCTGCGGCCAGCACCACGGCCACGGCGACCGCCGCCAGCGTGCGCGCCGAGCCGTACCCCCATTCGTCGCCCTGGACGATGGCGAGCACGAGCGTCCCGACCGACAGTGACGCGAGCGGGATCCCGACCAGGTCGACCCGCCGCGACACCCCCGGCGCGGTGGATTCCGTGAGGGCCCAACGACCGACGACCACCCCGGCGATCGCCACCGGCACGTTGATCAGGAACACGGCCCGCCAGCCGAACGCATCCACGAGCATCGCCCCGAAGGTCGGGCCGACGGCCGCCGCGAGCCCGCCGGAGATGCCCCAGATGCCGACCGCGGCCTGGCGCCGCTGCGGTGGGAACGCTTCGAGCACGAGCGCCAGGCCGGCGGGGAACAGCAGCGATCCGCCGACGGCCTGCACCAGCCGGCCACCGATGAGCAGGCCGGCGCTCACCGCAGCGCCCGACAGGATCGAGCCGGCCCCGAACACGACCAAGCCGGCCAGGAAGCACCGACGCCGGCCCCGGGTGTCGCTCAGCCATCCCGAGATCAGCAGCAGCGATGCGACCCCGATGTTGTAGGCGGTGAACACCCAGCTGAGGGTGCCGACCGAGGTCTCGGGGAAGGCCCGGGCGATCTTGCCGAACGCGAGCGAGATGATCGTCACCTCGAGCGAGACCATGAACCCGGCGGTCGAAGCGACCGCCAGCGTCCACCACGCTCGACGGTCGACGCTCGCAACGGTTCCCTCGGTCACCGCCGGACCGTACCGCGGCCCGGTCGTCGTGCGGTCAGTACGCCTTGGCGAGATAGGCGAGGGTGTCGGGCTCGTCCTCCGACAGCGGCAGCGTGCCGTCGGGACGACGCAGGCATCGAACGGTGACCGCCTGGGCCCGCAGCCGGGCTTCCCCGTCACCGGCGAGCAGCACCGGGTAGGGGATCCGGGCCCAGCCCTCCTCCGCAGCCTCGGCAGCGGACTCGATCGTGGTGACGTCGCGGATCGACGCGTCGCGTCGCGCCGTGGCTTCGGCGAACAGCGAGCGGCCGACCTCGGCGACGAGTGCGGGCACGACGGAGGCGACCGCGTCGAGGCCGACGGTCTGTTTGTCGCCGGTGTCGCGCCGCACGATCGTGACCCGACCCTCGGCAAGATCGCGGGGGCCCACCTCGACCCGCACCGGCACACCCCGCAGTTCCCAGTCGACGACCCGGCGGCCGAAGGAGGTGTCGACCTTGTCGTCCAGCTCGACGCGCAGCCCGGCCCGCCGCAGTTCGGCGGCGATCGCCGACGCCGCCTCACCGGCCCCGTCTGCGGCCTTGATCAGCAGCACCACGACGTGGCGGGGGGCCGCCTTGGGGGGCAGCCGCAAGCCGGCGTCGTCGCCGTGACACATGATCAACCCGCCGACCATCCGGGTGGACGTGCCCCACGAGGTCTGCCAGACGTGTTCGAGCGTGCCTGCGGCCGAGGAGTACGTGGTGTCGAACACCTTGGCGAAGTTCTGCCCGAGTTCGTGGCTGGTGCCCATCTGCAGCGCCTTGCCGTCGCGCATCATCCCTTCGCAGGTGAGGGTGTTGATCGCGCCGGGGAAGCGCTCGCGCGCCGTCTTGCGCCCGGGCAGCACCGGGATCGCGAGCACCTCCCACATGAAATCGGCGTAGACCTCCCACAGGATCCGCTCGGCGAACGCGGCGGCGTCGGCCTGCGTGGCGTGGCAGGTGTGGCCTTCTTGCCAGAGGAACTCGGTGGTGCGCAGGAACAACCGGGGGCGCAGCTCCCAGCGGACCACGTTGGCCCACTGGTTGACGAGCAGCGGCAGGTCACGATGGCTCTGCACCCACTTCGAGAAATAGGTGTTGATGATCGTCTCCGAGGTGGGCCGCACGACGGCCGGCTCCTCGAGCTCCTTGCCCCCGCCGTGGGTGACCACGGCCAGCTCCGGAGCGAAGCCTTCGACGTGGTCCGCCTCCCGGCGCAGGTAGCTCTCCGGGATGAACAGCGGGAAATAGCAGTTCTGCACGCCCGCCGCCTTGATGCGGGCGTCCATCTCGGCCTGCATGAGCTCCCAGATGGCGTACCCCCACGGCAGGATCACCATCGATCCCCGCACCGGCCCGTTGTCGGCCAGTCCCGCCTTGGCCACCACGTCCTGGTACCAGCGCGGGAAGTCGGTGGCCTGGGGGGTGAGGACGGCCTGCTTCGCCATAGCGCCGGAACGCTAGCGTCCGGGCACCATGCTGCCGCTGGTCGGTTCCGTACAGCGCTACGACTGGGGCGCCACCGACGCCATACCGGCCCTGCTCGGCGTACCGCCCGACGGCACCCCGCAGGCCGAGTGGTGGCTCGGGACCCATCCGATCGCTCCGTCGCGCGTCGTGGTCGACGGCGTCGAACGTCCACTCGTACAGGTCGCCGGGGGCCCATTGCCCTACCTGGTCAAGGTGCTCGCCGCAGCCGCACCGCTGTCGTTGCAGACGCATCCGTCGAAGGCCCAGGCCGAAGCCGGCTTCGCCCGGGAGGACGCCGCGGGTATCGCCCGCGACGCGCCGAACCGCACGTTCCGGGACGACAACCACAAACCCGAACTGCTCGTGGCGCTCGAGCCGTTCGACGCACTGTGCGGGCTGCGCCGGCCCGGTCCGCTCGCCGACCGGCTCGCCGGACTCGCCTGCGCTGCGCTCGATCCCGTCGTCGAGGCGCTGCGGGGGCGGCACGGGCTACGGCGCGCCGTCGAGTGGCTGTGGCGACGGCCGGCCGACGAGGCGGCCGCGGTCGTGCGCGCCGTCGCCGAGGCCTGCGCAGGCCGCGACGAGCCCGACGCCCGGTGGGTCGTCCGGCTCGCCGAGCGGTACCCGGGCGACATCGGATCCGTGGTGGCCCTGTGCTGCAACCTGGTGCGGCTGCGCCCGGGCGAGGCCATCTTCCTCGGGCCCGGGAACCTGCACGCCTACCTCCACGGCGTCGGCGTCGAGGTGATGGCCTCGAGCGACAACGTGCTGCGCGGCGGGCTCACCACCAAGTACGTCGACGTCGAGGCGCTCCTCGACGTCGTCGAGTTCGAACCGCTCGACGACCCGGTGGTGCGCCCGTTCCCCGTCGACGACGCCCGGGAGCGGTACGAGGTGCCGGTACCGGACTTCAGCGTCGAGCGGGTCACCGTCACCCCCGGCCGGCCCGTGCGGTGGACGGCGGCCGGTCCCGAGATCCTGGTGGTCGTCGAGGGTCACGTCGACGACCTCGCCCGGGGCGCTGCGGTCTACGTCTCGCCCGACGAGGTCGTCACACTCGGCGGCGACGGGGTCGTGTTCCGCACCGCCTGAAGGCGCGCTGGCTGCGCTCAGGCCTCGTCGACCCGGCGACGGATCAGTTCGACCTTCTGCTCGCTGCGGTTGGCGTCGGCGCCCTTGGCGTCGAGGAGCTGGCCCCGATCGCGGGCGGCCTCCCGCTCGGCACGGGTCGTGTCGGCCCGCGCGATGGCCGCCTCGGTGCCGTGCTCGTGGATGAACTCCGCCCATTCGATCAGGGCGTCGACCATCTCGTCCTCGGGCACGACGGCGACGTTGCGGCCCTTCACGAACAGGTGCCCGCGCTTGTTGCCGGCGGCGATGCCGAGATCGGCCTCCCGGGCTTCGCCGGGACCGTTGACCACGCAGCCCATGACCGCGACCTGCAGCGGCAGCTTGCGGTCGCCGAAGGCATCCATCGCCCGCCGGGCCACGTCGATCACGTCGATCTCGGCCCGCCCGCACGACGGGCACGCGATCAGATCGACGTTCTTGCGCTCCCGCAGACCGAGGGCCTCGAGCAGCATCCGGCCGGCCCGTGCCTCCTCGACCGGGTCGGCGGTCAGCGAGTAGCGGATCGTGTCGCCGATCCCCTCGGCGAGCAGCGTCGCGATCCCCGCGGTCGCCTTCACCAGCCCGGCCGGCGGCGGACCCGCCTCCGTGACACCGAGGTGGAGCGGATGGTCGACGGTGTCGGCGAGCAGCCGGTAGGCGTCGATCATCAGCGGCACGTTGGAGGCCTTCACCGAGAACTTCACGTCCTCGAAGCCGACCTCCTGGAAGTAGCGCAGTTCGACGAGGGCGGACTCGACCATCGCCTCCGCGGTGACCCCGCCGTACTTGTCGTACAGCGCCGGGTCGAGCGAGCCACCGTTGACGCCGATGCGGACCGGGACACCACGGTCCTTGCACTCCTGGGCCACGGCTTTGATGTGCTCGGGCCGCCGGATGTTGCCGGGGTTGAGCCGCAGGCCGTGCACGCCGGCCTCGAGCGCCGCAAGGGCCATGCGGTACTGGTGGTGGATGTCGGCGATCACCGGGATCGGCGAGCGGGGCACGATCCGGGCGAGGCCCTCGGCCGCCTCGGATTCGTTACAGGTGCACCGCACGATGTCGCAACCCGCGCCGGCCAGGGCGTAGATCTGCTGCAGCGTGCCCTCGACGTCGGCGGTCTTGGTGATCGTCATCGACTGGACCGTGATCGGGGCGTCGCCGCCCACGGCGACCGAACCCACGCGGATCTGACGGGTCCTGCGGCGCTCGTACATGCCGTGGAGTCTCCCAGGCCGGGGGTGCGCCGGGCTCAGCCGGGCAGGCCCCGGAACACGTCGAGATAGAGGTTGCCGAGGAACAGCAGGCCCATGACGAGCAGCACTGCGTACATCACGGGCAGCATCTTGCGAATGTCGGCGTAGTACCGCTGGCCGCCGCGCGACCGGATCCGCTCGTAGAGCGCGATCACGGCGTGACCGCCGTCGAACGGCAACAGCGGGATCAGGTTGAACATCCCGATGAACACGTTCATCACGGCGATGAGGAACAGGAACTGATCGACCCCCTGCTCGCCGGCGATGCCGCCGATCCGCGCCGCACCGACCGGGGACAACATGCGCTTGTCGGTGTTCTCGTCGCCCTGCAGGGTGGCCACGTACTCGCTCAGGCCGCTCGGGCTGAACACGGCGCCGATGCCGGTGACGGACCGGCCGACGATCCGACCGAACTCGACGAACGCCGATCCGACCGCAGCGGGGGGCGACTGCACCGGGCCGGTCTCCTCGAGCAACTGCGGGCGGATCCCCAAGAAGCCCTCGACCCCGCCGTGCACGGTGCGCGATCCCAGCGTCGCCCGGACCGGGACCGTGGCGCCCTCCCGCTCGACCATCAACTCCACCGACCGACCGGGACGGGGGGCGACGGCCGCTCGCAGCGCGTCGAAGTCCGTCGTGGGCAGCCCGTCGAGCGAGACCAGCCGATCGCCGGGAAGCAGCCCCGCCGTCGCCGCGGCCGTGCCCGGCTCCACGGCGGCCACCGACCAGCCCACGACCCGCCGCTCGCCGAACCCGGCGAACAGCACGGTGAGCAGCACGAGGGCGATCGCGAAATGCATGGCGGAACCCGCCACCGCGAGGTTGAACCGGCGGCTGAACCGCTGCGCCCGATAGGTGCGCGCCTCGTCGGCCGGGTGAACCTCGTCGAGGTTGCTCATCCCGACGACCTTCACGTAGGCGCCGAGCGGGATGGCCTTGAGCCCCCACTCGGTCTCACCCCGACGGATCGACCACAACCGGGGCCCGAACCCGACGAAGAACTCCGTCGCTTTCATCCCGCCCCAGCGGGCGGCGAGGTAGTGGCCGAGTTCGTGCAGGAAGATGCACGTCAGGAGGACCACGACGAACAGCGCCGTCCACCAGTTGCTCCACATCCCGAGCGCCACGATGCCCGCGACGACGGCCACGAGCCGCCAGGGCGACGACGGTGGCGGCGCAGCCTCGGACGCATCGTCGCCGGCGTGCCCGAGCTCGAGCGTGTCGGGATCAGGAGGTGGGAGCGGCGGGTTCCACGAGGTGGCCACGGCGCCCGACGATACCGGCGACCACCCGCGAAGCGGCCTCACGGCCGCGCCGGTCGGCGTCGAGGACCACGGCGACGTCGTCGACCACGGACGGGCGGTCGTGGACGTCGAGTGCTGCGGCGATCACCGCCGGGATGTCGATCCACGACAGCCGACCGGCCAGGAACGCATCGACGGCGACCTCGTTCGCGGCGCTCAGCCAGGCCGGCGCCGTGCCCCCGGCGCGGCCTGCGGCGTAGGCGAGATCGAGGCACCGGAACGTCGCCCGGTCCGGCGGTTCGAACTCGAGCCGCCGCAACGTGGTCCAGTCGATCCGGCCGAAGGGCGTCGCGATGCGTTCCGGGAAGGCGAGCGCGTACCCGATCGGCAGGCGCATGTCGGGCATCGAGAGCTGCGCGATCGTCGCGGCGTCGGTGAACTCCACCATCGAATGCACCACGGACTGCGGGTGCACCACGACCTCGATACGGTCGTAGTCGGTGCCGAACAGCTCGTGGGCCTCGATGACCTCGAGGCCTTTGTTCATGAGCGTCGAGGAGTCGACGGTGATCTTCGGGCCCATCGACCAGGTCGGATGGGCCAACGCCTCGGCGACGGTGATCGTCGACAGCTCCGTGAGGCTCCGACCGCGAAACGGTCCACCCGAGGCCGTGAGCACCAGGCGAGCGACCTCGCGCTCGGGCCCGACCGACGACCGCAGACACTGGTGGAGCGCACAGTGTTCGGAGTCGACCGGGACCAACTCGGCACCCGGCGTGGCGCGCAACGGCTGCACGACCGGACCGGCTGCGATCAGGCTCTCTTTGTTGGCGAGCGCCAGGCGCCGCCCGGCCCGCAAGGTGGCCAGCGTCACCGGGAGACCGGCGAAGCCCACCACGCCGTTCACCACCACGTCGGCCGCCTCGGCGAGCACGGCGAGGTCGTCGACCACCTCCACCCCGGGCAGCGCCTCGGCCACGGCACGCCGAGCGGCGGGGTCGGCCACGGCGACGACCCGAGGGCGCCATCGGCGGGCCTGCTCGACGACGGCCTGCACCGAGGAGCCCACGCCGAGCCCGGTCACCTCGTAGCGGCCGCCCTCTGCGGCGACGACGTCCAACGTCTGCGTGCCGATGGATCCGGTGGAGCCGGCGATGGCGACCCGAACGACAGACACGTCGGGCAGTCTCGCCGACCGAGGGTGGCTCAGTACACCTCGAGCACGAGCGAGAGGTAGTAGACGCCGGGCAGGACGAACAGCAACGCGTCGAAGCGGTCGAGCGCCCCGCCGTGCTCGGGCAGCAGCGTGCCCATGTCCTTGATCCCCAGGCTGCGCTTGATCATCGACTCGGCGAGGTCGCCGAGCGGCGCTGCGATCGCCACCACGATCCCGAGCGCCAAGGCATCGGTGAACGATCCGTCCCACGGGCGCACACCGGCGAGGTGGGCGACGAGGACGCCGGCCACGGCGGCCAGGCAACCGCCGGCGAGTCCTTCGCGGGTCTTGTTCGGCGAGATCCACTCGAGCAGCCGGCTCCGCCCCGCCGACGAGCCGATGAGCAGCCCGCCGACGTCGTAGAGCACCGTGCCGATCACGGCGACGGTGAGCGTGCCGACGCCGTTGGGCAACGACAGGATCATGGCGGCGAACGACCCGAGCACCCCGACGTAGACGACCCCGAGGATCGTCACCGCAGCCGATGGCACCGGGTCGGCGTCGAGGCCACCGGCCCCCATGAGCCACACCAGCGTTGCGACGACGCCGAGGACGACGACCAGCACGACCCCGTCGGTGCCCCGCCACCATGCAGCGAGCGGGCACGCCGCCGTGGCGACGACGCCGACGAGTTGCGCGGTCTGGAAGCCGGCCCGCCGGGTGGCGTCGAAGTACTCGACACCCGCGATCCCCAGGGCGATCACCACCAGGATGAGGACGTACCCCGGACCGGCCCAGGCGAGCCCGGCATAGAGCGCACCGAGCGCGAGACCCACGCCGATGGCGACCGGCATGTTGCGTCCGATCGATCCCTTCGCCGAGCGCTCCCGACCCGACGAGCCCCCGGCCAGCCCCGTCGGCCCGGCGGAAACCCCCGTCGGTCCCGGCCGGCGCGACCGGGACCGACCCGCCGGGGTCCGGGTGACGCGGCCGGTCTCCGCCTCGAGGGGCTCGGCTCCGCCCAGGGGTGGGACGTTCCCGCCGATGCGGATCGTCGGTA
>JBILVB010000149.1:0-9093 GCA_044370695.1 Acidimicrobiales bacterium
AAAGAGCTCGACGGCAAGGTGCAGGCCCTGTGCCCCATGGACCTGATGAGCGACGCCGCCCGGGCCCAGGCTGCGGTGTCGTTCAAGAAGGTGATGGAGGACTGGAACCGCTTCGTCGACGGCAAGGCGACGAGCACCTACAGCGCCGCCGAGATCGGCGGCGCGTTCTGCGCCTCCCCGACCGCTCCGGCCTGACCGTTGCGGCTGCGCAGCGCCAAGGCGCAGCCGCAACGTGCCCCGCCGGTGCAGCGATCGCCGGAGACGCAGCCGACCACGTCGCCGCTCGTCGCCTCAGAGCTCGACGGTGCCGGTGACGCAGGCGACCACGTCGCCGCCGACCCACACCCCACCGGCGGCGTCGGTGCTGATCCGCACCACACCGGCCCGCCCGATCGCCGTGCCCTGCGAAACCACGTACGGCGCATCGAACCGCCCTTCGCCGATCAGCCACTGCGCCAGCGACGCGTTCAGGCTGCCCGTCACCGGATCCTCGAGGGTCATGCCGCCGTCGGAGTAGAACGCCCGCACCTCGTAGGCGAACGGCGCTCCCGTCGGGTACGGCCCGGCAACCCCGATCGTCAACCGCATCGGCCCCGGCCGGATCGCGAGCACGGCCTCCGCGGAGTGCAGCACCAAACCGAGCCACCCCGGACCGTTGTCGACCCACGCTGCGTCCACCACGTCGTCACGGTCGAGACCGAGCGCATCGACCGCTTCCCGCAGCGTCGCGTCGTCGAGCGGACCACTTCGGCGCAACGGCGGCGCCGCGAACGCGAGCCCGTCACCGTCGCTCCGCACGGTCACCAGCCCGACCTCGCACTCCTGCACCACCTCGCCCCGACGGCGCGGCACCCCGCCGGAAGCCAACCACGCGTGCGCCGAGCCGAGCGTCGGATGACCGGCGAAGGGCAACTCGGCCATCGGTGTGAAGATCCGCACCCGGTAGTCCGCCCGCGGGTCCTCGGGAGTCAGCAGGAACGTGGTCTCCGAAAGGTTCGTCCACTTCGCGAACCGTTGCATCGCAACGGTGTCCAGCCCGTCTCCGTCGATCACCACCGCCAGCGGGTTCCCGCGATACGCACGAGCGGTGAAGACGTCGAGTTGGACGAATCGGCGTTGCACGCTTCGAAGTCTGGCCGCTCACCTACCCGTGAGCAGCTCGGCCAGGCGGACACCGTCGAGATCGACGGCGAACCACAACGGGTTGTTCCCCACGGGCGACGGGGCCGTGGTGGCCAACAGCAGGCTTCCGGTGAGCGCGGCGTGCACCAGCACCTCGAGATGGTCCGGCAGCACGAAGGCGACGGAGAACGACGCTCGCACCGGGCGGGTGAGCCGCACCGTGAGCACCAGCCCGGTGTCGGTCACCGCAGCGCTCGTCGCGACGTCCCCGATGCCCTCGATCGCATGCACCCGGGCCAGATCGGCGACATCGGGCCGGCCCGCGACGTCGAGCACCACGGTCGGGTACGACACCCCGTCGTCGCCCACGGTGACCCCGGCGTCGAGCACGGCGATAGGGGCGCTCACGCCAGGATCCTACGGACGCCGCACGCCGCCTCGGCCACCTGGCCGGCGGTCACCCCGGCGGTCGTGCAGCGCCCCGGCGATCCGGATCACGGTGACGGCGTCGTCCGACACTGGCCCGGCGAGCCGCAACTCGACGTCGTCACCCATCGGCGTCACGGTCACCGTGCAGTTCGGGTGGCCGAGCACGGTCGCAGCACCCGCCCGGGAGACCTCGACCTCGGTCAGGCGGAGCACGGCCGGCACCGGACCGAGCACGTGGAGGTAATGCGCGTGCTCACCCACCGTGTGGCGTACCGGCGTTCCGGCCAGATCGTCGGCGGCCCGCGACCACGGCACCGTCGCGTAGATCGCCTCGCCGTTGACAGCCAGCCATGCGCCGAGCTCCCGAAGGCGCTGTTCGTGCAGGGCCGGGATGCTGCCGTCCGCGCGGGGCCCCACCCCGAGGAGCAGGTTGCCGTTCTTGCTCACGATGTCGACGAACTGCCCGATCAGCTCGGCGCGCGTCACCACCTGTTCGACGTTCTCCATCTCGTTGTAGCCGAACGAGAAACCGAGACCACGCACGCTCTCCCAGGCACGGTCGACGATGTCGCCGTAGGCCGTGTACTCCGGGGTGGTGAAGTCGAACGAGCCGGAGAGCCCCATCACGATCACTCCGCCGTCGGTGCCGTCGGCCACCGGCTCGGCCGCTGCCGGTGCACCCGGGACGGGCAGTTGGCCGAACCGGTCGTTCACGACCCCGTCCGGCACGCGACGGCGGTACGCGCCGATCAACCCGGTGACGTCGCTGGCGGTCGGGAACCCCATGTCGTTCCACAGCACCGACGGCTCGTAGCGCTCGATCAGCTCACGCCATTGGGCGGTGCAGTACTCGACGTATTCCTCCTCCTGCGGGATGGTGCCGGCCAGGTCGGCGAACCGGCGCACCGGCTGCGGCCGGTACACCCAGTCCATGCCGGAACAGTGGTACACCCCCATGCGCAACCCCTGTGCCCGCATCGAGGTGGCGAAGGCGCCAACGAGATCCCGGCCTGATCGCAGCTCGGGCCGGCGCGGGCATGGATGCTGCGTCGGCCACAGTGCGTAGCTGTCGCTGTGCTTGCTGGTGAGCAGTGCGTAGCGAACCCCGGCAGCGCGGAACAGCTCGGCCCAGGCGTCGGGTTCCCACGATCGGTTCGCGCGCTCGAACAGCGGGGCGAAGTCGTAGTAGTCGAAGCCCTCGCCGTAGGTGCGCCGGTGGTGTGCCTGGGTCGGGCTTCCGTCGATCCGCAGGGAGTTCAGGTACCACTCCGCGTACGGGTTGGCCGAGAACCACGCCTTCCAACCCCGAGTGGCGATCACCTCCGCAAGGGTGCCGGTGACCGGAGCCCAGCCGGGCACCGAATACAAGCCCCAGGTGACCAGCACCCCGAGCTTCGCGTCGGTGAACCAGCTGCGTCGAGCCGCAACCATCCCCTCGGTCATCGGTGTCCCCCTGTCCCGTCCGCAGAGTACGGCACCCTGGTCGGGCCGGCGGAGCCTCCCCTGCGCGTCACCCAGGACGGGGGTGGGCGGCCAGGAACGACCAGATCGCCCGGCTGGCATCGAGGTCTCGGTAGGGCTCGCCGACGAACGACGAGCCGGCCTTCGAGTACGGCTCGTGCCCCATCCAGGCGTGCGTCGCCCCGTCGACCGCGACGAAGCGCACGGCGGTCCCGCTCGAGCACGACGACCAGGTCGACACGGTCAGGGCCCGATCGGACGCAGGGGTCTCGACCGTGGGTGTCGCAGCGCAGCCGTCGAGCGAGGCGAGCGCCTCGACCGCGGCGCGAGCCGGCCGGAACACGACCCCGGAGAGTCCGTCGCCGCTGCCCCCGCCGATCGGATGGTTGGTGTCGGCCGTTCCGTGCAGATGGAACACCGACACCGGTCGTGACGGGGTGCACGAGTCGACGCCGAGACTCCCGGCCTGCACACCGATTGCGACGATCACGTCCGACAGCTCACAGGCGAGCCGATACGCCAGGATCGCCCCGTTCGAATGCCCGGCTGCGAACACCCGGGTCGGATCGACCGCCACCTGAGACCGGACGACGCCGATGAGCTGCCGCACGAAGCCGACGTCGTCGACGTTGCGTTCCACCGCCTTCCCGCAGCAATAGCCCCCGTTCCAGGTCTGCGGTCCCCTGCTGTCGGTCACTGCGCCGATGCCGTCGGGGTAGACGACGACGAAGCCGTTGGCCTCCGCCAGGCCGTCGAAGCCCGAGTTGACCTCGAACTGCTCCGAGTTCCCGAGCCCGCCGTGGAGTGCGATCAGCAACGGTGCCGGTGTGCCGGCCGGGAGCGACGCCGGCACGAACAACCGGTAGCTGCGGGTGCGACCGTCGGCGGTGCGGAACTCCCGATACGTCGACGGCCGGGTCTTCGCAGCGGCGGGTTTCGTTCCGGCGTACGGGTCGTAGGAGGCCGGCACCGACCCGCCGCCCGGCGTCGTCGTGGTCGTCGTCGACCCGATATCCCGGAGGCGCCCGCAGGAGGTGCCGATCAGGGCCACCAGGACGAGCGCAACGAGTCGCGGCGCGTTGGAGCGCAGAGGGCGGGTGATCATCGATGCTCTTTCGGTGTGGGGGACACGGCAGTGAGGCCGGCGAGGACCGTGGCCATGTGGAGTTCGGTCGCCCGAGCCTTCGAGAGCCGGCCGTCGATGCAGAGCCCAGCCAGTGCGGACACACCGGCGAGGTGCGCCGCGGCGAGGGCATGGGCGTCGCGCGGCGCAAGGCCGAACTGCGCGCGATAGCGCACCGCCCACTCGTCGGCAGCGGCACCCCAGCTGCGCCGACGGGCAGACTCGATGCGCGGTGAGAGTTGTTCGGCCGCGAGCAAGCCCCGCAGCGCGGCCCCGCTGCGGCAGGCGATCTCGAGATAGGCGCGCGTCGCCGAGCGCAGGACGTCATCGAAGGACGGCCCGGCCACGGTCGAGGCCGCAACATGGGCTCGCACGCGGGCGACGTGACGATCCAGCAACGTCGCCACCAACCCGTCACGATCGCTGAAGTGCTCGTAGACCACCGGACGGGTGACGCCGGCGGCACGGGCCAGCGCGTCCATGCGCAGTGCGTCCGATCCGCCGGTGCGAAGCAGTTCCTCGGCGGCATCGAGCAGACGCTCGCGCCGCTCGGCCGGAGCCAAGCGGCGCGCCCGCGGCCGAGCCGAGGCGGCACCCTCGTTCGGAACTCGGTTGCGGACCGTCGTCGCCACGACGCCCCAAGTTATCTACGTACTGTAGGTATTTGGTCACGGGGACCGCACGAGTGCAGCAACGCCCGGCGTCCGAGCAAACGGTACGGTTCGCGCCATGACTCGAACAGGACGTTGCCTGTGCGGCAAGGTGTCGTACGGACTCTCCGGCGACCTCATCGCCACGGCTGTCTGCCACTGCAGCCACTGCCAGCGTCAGGGCGGGAGTGCGTTCTCCGTCAACCTGATCGCCCACCAGTCGCAGCTCGCCGTGAACGGCGAGCTCGCCACCTACGAGGAGCGGGGCGAGAACAACGACAACGTCTACGTGCGCCGGCGCTTCTGCAACGCCTGCGGTTCACCGATCGTCTCGGAGATCACCTTGAGCGACGGCATCATCGCCGTGAAGGCCGGCACGCTCGACGACAAGACCGACGTGAACCCGACCGTCGAGGCGTGGTGCGTCGACCGCCAGCCCTGGGTGTCCCTGCCCGGGATGGCGATGTCGCTCGAACGCGAATAGGCCGACCCGGCTCCGGCCGGCTCGGCCCGGAGATTGACAGCGTCAAGTAAGCTATACTAGACAGTGTCTATGTCGCTCCCGCCTCCCCCCTCCTCGACGACGGTCGTCGTCACCGGCGCCACCGGCTTCATCGCCCGCCACGTGGTGGTGCAACTCCTCGATCGCGGGTACACGGTGCGGGGCACCGCCCGGTCTGCCTCTGCGCTCGACTCGCTGCGGGCCGAACTCTCCCCCTTCGTGGCCGAGCCGGACTCGCTCGCCCGCCTGTCGATCGTCACGGCCGACCTCACCGCCGACGCCGGTTGGGCCGCAGCAGTCGACGGCGCCGCCTATGTGCATCACGTCGCGAGCCCCTTCCCGACCGTGCCCCCGAAGAACCCGGACGACCTCATCGGTCCCGCCAGGGACGGCACACTGCGGGTGCTGCGGGCGGCGCGCGACGCCGGGGCGCGCCGAGTGGTGCTCACGTCGTCGGTGGCGGCGATCCTCTACGGCGTCGAGCGCACCGGCAAGGTGTTCACGGAGGCCGACTGGTCCGATCCCGACGGCCCTCGCATCGGCGCCTACGAACGGTCCAAGACGATCGCCGAGCGGGCGGCCTGGTCGTTCCTGGCCGCCGACGGCGGCGAACTCGAACTCGCCACCGTGAATCCCGGTCTGGTCCTCGGCCCGCTGTACGGCCCGGCGACGAGCACCTCGCACGCAGCCGTGACCAAATTGCTCGGCCGGGAGGTCCCGGGCTGCCCGAATTTCACCTACTCGATGGTCGACGTCCGCGACGTCGCCGAAGCGCACCTCGCCGCCATGACCTCGCCGGCCGCCGCCGGCGAGCGGTTCCTCTGCGCCCGAGACAGTGTCTCGTTCCGGGAGGTCGCAGCGATCCTCGCCCGCGAGTACGGCCCGCGCGGATTGCGCATCCCGACCGCGAAGCTGCCCGACGTCGCGGTCCGGCTCGTGGCGCTGTTCGACAAGACCGCAGCGTTGGCGCTCAACGACCTGGGCAACCCCCAGCGCGTCGACCCGGCCAAGGTGACCGCGCTGCTCGGCCGGCCGCTCCGTTCGGTCGAGGAGATGACGCTGGCCACGGCCGAATCGGTCCTCGCCTACGGCCTGGTGAAACGACCGCGCACCGGATCCCGGGCGCGCTGAGGCCACGCGCACGGGAGCCGCTACGGAGGCCGGTCGCCGGCGGTGACCATCGGCGGGTCAACGGCGATGGCGCTGCAGGAACGCCCACACCTCGGTCGTCGCGTTCAGGTTCGACGGGCGTTCCTGCCCGAGCGCGCTCGGCGGCGCTCCCGGCCAGCCGTGACCGGCGCCGTGGAGCACCATCGACACCACCTCGGTCCCCGCCCCGCACGACCACCGCTGCGCGGTCACCACCGCATCGTCCCGGGTGGTGGCGGCGTCGCCACATGACCCCGCCACCAGGAACGGGCGCAGCGTCTGCTGCAGCGAGGGATAGGTGAGGTTGCGTTGCAGTCCGGCCGTGGGACGCCCGCCGTCGATGGGCACGTTGCCGTCGGCATCGCCATGGAGCGACAGCAGGTTCACCGCCCGCCCCGGGGCGCACTGCGGATCCATCGTCGCTGCGGCATTGATCGCGTACGCGGCGGCGAAGCGCGGCACCTGGCACGCGATCGCCGCCGTGAGCATCCCGCCGTTGGACGACCCGACCAGGTAGATCCGAGAGGCATCGACCGGAAGGGTCGCTGCGAGCCGAGCGACGAGTTCGGTGACGAACCCGACGTCGTCGATACCGCGCGTCGGTGCCGATCCACAGCACCCGACGGCGTTCCAGCTGCGTTCGGAGACCTCACGTCCGGCGACGCCCACCGGGTCGCCGACGACCGCCTCGGGGAAGAGCACGACGAACTTCTCCCGCTCGGCCAGTTCGTCGAACCGGGTGTCGCGTCGGAAGGACTGCGCCGAACCCAACCCGCCATGGAGGCCGACCACGAGCGGCACCCGCCCGACCGGCAGCCCAGCAGGCACGTACAGCGCCCAGGTCCGTTGCCGGCCGCCGAAGGCACCACTGCCCTCCTGCCACCCCGCTTCCGGCGCGACCTGCGCAGGGGCCATCGTGGCCACCGCTGCGGTGGTGGGTCCAGCGGTCCGATCGGTCCGATCGCACCCACCGATCGCAAGGAGTGCCACGAGTACGACAGGGAGCCGAAGCAGCATCGAAGGACCTCCGGGTGACATCCGTTCCTCGAGTGGACCACGCGGTTGTGAACGGGCCGTGATGACGCGCTCTGGTCCTGGAGTCGAACCCGGTCGCGGGCCCCGAACGTTTGGTGACGGCCGACCGGCGTGCGGCCGTGCGAGGGCTATGCCTTGGTGAAACCGAGACGCAGCCGCAACGTGCCCAGCATGATGCCGGGCTGGTGCAGCCAGTCGTTGCCCTCGGCGTAGTCGAGCGACGACACCCGGTCGAGCAGGACGTTCCAGGCGATCTGCTGCTCCACCCGAGACAGGTTCGCCCCCGGGCACACCCGCGGGCCGGCCGAGAACGCCACGTGCCGGGTGAGACCCTCACGCTCGAGGTCGAGCTCGAACGGGCAGTCGAACTCCTCGGCGTCGACGTTGGCCGCCGCGAACCGCAGATGCAGCAGCGACCCCGCCGGTACCTCGACCCCCTGGAACACCTCGTCGCGCGAGGTCACCCGCGTGGACAGCCCGTGCGTGGGCGAGCGCATCCGCAGGCCCTCCTCGGTGAAGGCCCGCACCTTGGTCCGGTCGCCGCGCAGCTGCTCGAACAACCCCGGCGTCTCGCACAACAACTGTGCCTGCTCCTCGAGCGCGTACTGCGTCGTCTCCAACCCACCGAGGATCATGGCGTGCACGATCCCGGCGATCTCGAGATCGGTGAGCTTGCGGTCGAGCGCCTCGTAGTGGGCTCCGCACAGGAAGCTCACCATGTCGTCCTGCGGCGCCGCCCGCTTCGAGCGCACGTGCTCGTAGATGTAGTCCTGGAACCCGACCAGGCGCGACAGCATCTCCGTGGTCTGCTCCGGGGTCATCTCGTGCTTGTGGCCGTGGCCGTGCACGAACGGCGTCACCACCGCGTCACCCCACTCGGCGAGCTGCGGGATGTCCTGGAGCGGGAACCCGAGGATCGTCGCCATCACCCGCTGGGGCAACGGGCGGGCGAAACGCGAGATGAACTCGACCTCGCCGTCGTCGATCCACTCGTCGATCAAATCGTTGGCGTGCTTGGTGATCATCTCTCGATGGCGCGTCGCCCCGGTGCCCACCCACGGATCGGTGAGTTCCTTGCGGTGCCGGATGTACAGCTCCTGCGTCGGCCGCAAGGTGACCATCGAGGCCTGCATCAGGTTGCGGAACTTGCCGTACACCTCCTCGGCCGTCATGCCCTCCTGCGCGAACTGGCCGAGGCGGGCCTGCCCGAGCGCCGGGTACCGCTCCGGATCGCGCACCACCCGGGAGATGTCGGCGTGCTTGGTCAGCACGAACGCATCGGTGCCCGGCGTGAGGCCGCCGCCCTCGAGCCGCAGCACTGGCGCCTCGCGGTGGAGGATCTCGTAGGCCTCGTACCAGTGCTCCTGGGCACCCGGGCCGAACAGGTCGACGTCGCCGAGGTGCGCCGGACACGTCATCGGGCTGAGCTCGTGATTGATGTGCTTCGGATACGACGTCATACCCGGTCGACCCCCCTGAACGCGACAGCGGCGCGACGGCCCGCAGCCGGTCAGGGTAGACCAGCCCCCGACGCGCCGGAGGGGTCGCGCGGTGCCGCTACTGGGTGGCCAGGCTCGCTGCGAAGTAACCCTCGTCGATGAGGGCCTGCACCTCGGGCGGCG
>JBILVB010000150.1:0-9012 GCA_044370695.1 Acidimicrobiales bacterium
ATCCCGACGAGGAACACGAGCGGGAACTCGAGACCCTTGGCGCCGTGCAGGGTCATCAGCGTGACCTTGGTGGCGTCGGCGCCCTCGGCAGGCTCTTCGGTGTCCGCGACCAACGCCACCTGCTCCAAGAAGGCGTCGACCGATTCGAACTCCTGAGCGGAGCCGATGAGCTCGCTGAGGTTCTCGAGTCGGCCCGCGGATTCGACCGAGTGCTCCGCCTCGAGTTCGGTCAGATACCCCGAGTCGTCGAGCGCGGCCTGCAGCACGGCGGCCGGACCCTGCCCGACCAGCACCGCCAACCGATCGAGGAGTTCGGTGAACCGTTCGATCCCGCGGGCCGCCGCACCCGACACGCCGGCCTCGCCGGCATCCCGGAGCGCCTCGGCGAAGGTGAGTCCGTAGGCGGCCGCATGCACGTCGAGGCGGGCGACGGTGGTGTCGCCGATCCCGCGACGCGGGACGTTCAGGACGCGCTTCAGGCTCACCTCGTCGGCCGGGTTGACCACGGCGCGCAGGTAGGCGAGCGCGTCCTTCACCTCGCGTCGGTCGTAGAAGCGGGTTCCGCCGATCACCCGGTAGGGGATACCCGCCCGCATCAGGGCCTCCTCGACCACCCGGCTCATGGCGTTGGTGCGGTAGAAGACGGCGGACTCGCCCCACGGACGACCGTCGTGGTCGTGCGCATCGGCGAGGCGCCGGGCCACCCAGGTTGCCTCGTCGTGCTCGTCGGACGCGTGGTACCGGGTGATCTTCTCCCCTGCCCCGGCGTCGGTCCACAACGACTTCGGCTTGCGGGCCTGGTTGTGGGCGATCACCGCATTGGCCGCGTCGAGGATCGTCTGGGTGGACCGGTAGTTCTGCTCGAGCAGGATCGTGGTGACCTCGGGGAAGGCCTGCTCGAACTGCAGGATGTTGCGGAAGTCGGCGCCCCGGAACTTGTAGATGCTCTGGTCGACGTCGCCGACGACGCAGACGTTGCGGTGATCCCCGGCGAGCAGCAGGACGATCTCGTTCTGTGCCGCGTTCGTGTCCTGGTACTCGTCGACGAGGATGTGTCGGAACCGCCGTTGGTACGACTCGAGCACCTCGGGGAACCGGCGGAAAAGCTCGACGGTGACCGTGAGCAGGTCGTCGAAATCCATGGCCCCGGCCTTACGGAGCCTGGCCTGGTACTCGCGGAATGCCTCCGCCACCTTGCGGTCGAACGGCGTCGCGGCCCGCTCGGCGTACTGCTCGGGGCTGACGAGGTCGTTCTTGGCGGCCGACACCAACCCGTGGATGCCCTTGGCCGTGAACCGCTTCGCGTCGAGGCCCTGATCCCGCAGCACGTAGCCCATCAGGCGCTGGGCGTCGGACTGGTCGTAGATCGAGAACGCCGACGGGTAGCCCAGCCGGCCGGCATCACGCCGAAGGATCCGCACGCAGGCCGAGTGGAAGGTGGAGACCCACATCTTCTGCGCGACCGAGCCGACGAGCCGCTCCACGCGCTCGCGCATCTCGGCCGCCGCTTTGTTGGTGAACGTGATCGCCAGGATGGCGAACGGGCTCACCCCGTCGTCGATCAGGTGGGCGATCCGATGGGTGAGCACCCGGGTCTTGCCGGAACCGGCACCCGCCACGATGAGCAACGGCCCGTCCCGGTGCACCACCGCATCGAGCTGATCGGGGTTCAGGCCGTCGGTGAGGGAGGGGATCGGCATGGCCCGATGCATCCTACGGCGCCGGTGTCGTCCGGAACGGGAGCCCCGCGCCGGACGGATCCGACCGGCTCAGGGGTGGCGACGGGGCAACGCCTCGACCCGCGGGGGCAGGACGACGGGGTGTCCCATCCACACTCCGATGTTCTCCCCGGTGCGGCCCTCGGGTCCTTCGGCGAGGAGGTCCACCAGCAGCCCGCCGAGCTGCGCCGGGGTCATCCAGCGGGCGATCACCTCCGGGGTCGCGCGATCGCCCGACGCGAACCGCACCATCTCGGAGTCCGTGGCGTCCATGCAGAGGGCGTTTACGCGCACCCCTCTGTCCCGCAACAGCTTCGCCCACGCCTGGGTCAAGCCGTTGATGCCCCACTTCGACGCGTCGTACACGTCCATCCTCGTCCCCCCGCCGGTGTCGAAACCCGGAGGCGGGCAGATGTGATCCGTGGCGATGTTGACCAGGTTCCCGCCACCCCGGGCCACGAGGTGACCGATGGCCGCCCGACCCGTGAGGAACACCCCCCGCAGGTTGGTGTCGACGAGGTACGACCAGTCGTCGAGGGCCTTGTCCCACGGATCCGTCAGGGCGTTGGTCGGCCGCCACACCCCGGCATTGGCCACGACGACGTCGAGCCCACCGAAGCGGGCAGCGGCCTCGTCGACGAAGCTGCGCACCTGCTCGGGGACACGGACGTCGGCCACCCAGGCCTCCACCCGCCGCCCGGTTGCTGATGCGAGCGCCGCCGCCACGTCGTGCACCCCGGGCTTCACGTCGCAGATCGCCACCTCCGCCCCGGCCTGCGCCAGCGCCGTGGCGAAACCCCGTCCCAGTCCGACCGCCGCGCCGGTGACCAGCGCGACCTTGCCCTCGCAGCTCCCCATGGTTCGATCCTGCCAGGCCGGACGCGCCGGTACCCGGTCCCCACCGGCTCCGATGCCTAACCTCGCTGCGATGCAGGCTTCCGGTCGGGCCCTCGTCCCCGTGGCGACCGCAACCGTGTTCGGCTCGGCAGTGCTGGTGTTCGCCGTCCAACCCCTGGTCACCCGGCTCGTGTTGGCCCGCCTCGGCGGGTCGGCCGCCGTGTGGAACACCGCGTTGGTGTTCTTCCAGGTCGTGCTGCTCGCCGGTTACGGCCTCGCCCACCTGACCACCACTCGGCTGCGCCCGACCGGTCAACTCGTCGCCCACCTCGCCCTGTTCGCCGCCGGCGCCGTGGTGCTGCCCATCGGGCTCGGGGCCTCCTGGCGGCCGCCCGTGGCCGGCACCCCCGTGTGGTGGCTGCTCGGCGTCCTGCTGGTCGTCGTCGGGCTCCCGTACCTGGCACTGACGACGATGAGCCCGCTCGTACAGCGCTGGTTCGCCGCGACCGGCCACGCCCGCGCCGCCGACCCGTACTTCCTGTATGCGGCCTCGAACGCCGGCAGCCTGATCGGCCTGGTCACCTACCCGTTCGTCGTCGAACCCCGCCTGACCCTGTCCGCGCAGGCGCGGCTGTGGGCGATCGGGTACGGGCTCGTGGCGATCGGCGCCGGGATACTGGCGCTCGTCGCGCACCGCAGCGACCAGCGGCCCCGCACCGTAGAGGCCCCACCGACCGCCTCGATCCCCTGGCGCCGACGGCTGTCGTGGGTGGTGTGGGCAGCGATCCCGGCGAGCCTGCTGGTCGGGGCCACCACCCACGTGACCACCGACATCGGCTCGATCCCGCTGCTGTGGGTCGGACCGTTGGCCCTGTACCTCCTGAGCTACATCGTCGCGTTCGCCACCCGACGGGTCCCCGTCGCCGTCGCCGACCACCTCTTGTTCGCTGCGGCCGGCGCGGCCGGGATGTCGTTCGTCGTGCGCCCCTCCCAACGATGGGCGGAGATCGCGTTGCATCTCGGGCTGGTCGCCGCGGCCGGGCTCGCGTTCCACCTGCGCCTCGCCGAATCCCGACCCGAACCGGCCCGCCTGACCGAGTTCTTCGTGTGGACCTCCCTCGGCGGGGTGCTCGGTGGTTCGCTCAACGCTCTCGTCGCGCCGCTGGTGTTCCACCGCATCGTCGAGTATCCCGCCGTGCTCGCACTGGCCGTCGTCGTGGCCTGGCGGCGACCGGCCTACCGCGGTCGCTGGCGCTGGACGCTGCCGGCCGAGGTGGCCGTCCCCGCCGCCGTGTGGTTCCTCCTCGACGGCGTCGACACCCCGGAGCGCTGGCTGCTCGCCGTCGCCGCCGTGCTCGCCACGGCCCTGCGCCGGCGTCCCGTCGCCGTGGCAGCCGGGCTCGCCGTCGTGATGGTCCTCGGCTCCGACAGCCGCTGGGCGGCGGCGATCCGCTTCGAGCGCAGCTTCTACGGCGCGTTCTTCGTCACCGACACCGGGCAGTTCCGGGCGATCACCCACGGCACGACCTTGCACGGCCAGCAACCGCTGGACCTCACCGTCACCCGGGAGCCGTCGACCTACTACGCCCGGACCGGTCCGGTGGGTCAACTCTTCGGGCAGTACGCCGGCGACCCCCGCCTCGATCGCGTCGGAGTCGTCGGTCTCGGGGTGGGGACCCTCGCGGCCTACTCGGCGCCGGACCGCCGGATCACGTTCTTCGAGATCGATGCCGAGATCGCACGTACCGCCCGGGACCCTTCGTTGTTCACCTACCTGTCGGGCGCCCCGGGGCCGGTCGACGTGGTGCTCGGCGACGGTCGCCTGTCGCTCGAGCGCTGGACCGGCGACCCCTTCGGCCTGCTCGTCGTCGACGCGTTCTCCTCGGACGCGATCCCCACCCATCTGCTCACCCGGGAAGCGGTCGCGACCTATCTGGACCGGCTCACGCCCGACGGCGTGCTGGCCCTGCACATCTCGAACCGCTACTACGACCTCGAACCGGTGGTCGCCGCCATCGCGACCGAGTTGCGGGTCGACCGGCTCGTGCAGTTCGACTCGGCGATCACCGATCCCTTCTCGCAGCAGATCGGCAAGACCTCCTCCCATTGGGTCGTGCTGGCGCGCTCGTCGAAGGCGCTCGACCCCCTGCGGTCCATCGCCGTGTGGCAGCCCCTCGGCGGCCGGCCCGGTGTGACGGCCTGGACCGACGAACGCATCGACCTGCTCGGCGTGCTCGACCTCGGTTGACCGACCCGGGCCCGCCGATCCGCTACGAAGAGCGGATGCGCCTGGCGAAGGACCACCTCGACGTCGGGTTCTCGACCGGCGACTGGCCGGCGGCCGACGCCTTCTGGCGAACGGTCGTCGGGCTCCCGTACGAGGAGTACCTGAAGATCGGCGCCGGCGTCCGCCAACACCGCTTCGGCTGCAACGGCTCCGTCGTCAAGGTGAACCACGCTCGCGAACCGCTCGCACCGGCGACGACGGTGCTGCGAGGCCTGCGCATCGCCCACGACCGGACGGCGATGCCCGTGCGCCTCCACGAACCCGAGGGGACGCCGATCGAACTCGTACCGCGTGGCCACGACGGAGTCACCGGGATCGAGGTGTCGATCGCCTGTGCCGACGGCGGGTCCGCCCGACGGTTCTGGGTCGACGGCCTCGGCGGAACCCTCCGCCCGGACGGCCGTGTCCAGGTCGGCGACACGCTGATCCGCACCGCGTCGGAGCCGGACCTGACCCCGATGACCGCCCGGACCGGACCCGGATTCCGGTACCTGACGGTCCAGGTGTGGAACTGCGACGCCGCCCACGCGCACCTGCTCGATCTCGGCTTCGCCGAGGATCTCGCGCCCGTCACGCTGGGCACCACGGCCCGGATCTCGTTCGTGCGCAACGACGACGGGCTGCCCCTCGAGATCTCCCAGCGCGCCTCGCTCACCGGGGCGCTCCCCGACCCCGACGGAGGACACCCGTGACCACGGTCCGCACCGAACGGCTCGACGGCCCGAGCCCGAACGCCGACGTCTTCGTCGTCACCATCGACCGACCGGAGGTCCGCAACGCCGTCGACCGGGCGACGGCCGAGGCGCTCGCCGCCGCCTTCCGTGCCTTCGACGGCGACGGCACCCTGGCCGTCGCCGTGCTCACCGGCGCCGGGGGCACGTTCTGCGCCGGGGCCGACCTCAAGGCGGTGACGACCGGACGGGGCAACCGGGTGGACCCCGACGTGGCTGCGGACGGCCCGATGGGTCCGACGCGGATGTTGCTGTCCAAACCGGTGATCGCCGCCGTGGAGGGTCACGCCGTCGCCGGCGGGCTGGAGCTGGCCGCGTGGTGCGACCTGCGGGTGGCGGCACGCGACGCCGTGTTCGGCGTGTACTGCCGGCGCTGGGGGGTGCCCCTCGTCGACGGCGGCACCGTCCGACTGCCGAGACTCGTCGGCCACTCCCATGCGCTCGACCTGATCCTCACCGGCCGCGGGGTCTCGGGGGACGAGGCCCACGCCATGGGGCTCGCCAACCGCCTGGTCGAGCCCGGCGAAGCGCTCGGCGCTGCGATCGACCTCGCCCGCCGGCTGGCCGGTTTCCCGCAGGCGTGTCTGCGCGCGGATCGACGCTCGAGCTACGACCAGTGGGATCTGGCGCTCCCCGATGCCCTCGCCCGTGAGACCGCCTTGGGCCGGGCCGTGATCGCCTCCGGCGAGACCGCCGCCGGAGCCGCCCGGTTCGCCGCGGGCGCAGGCCGAGGCGGTTCGTTCGCCTAGGGCGGCGCCTGGCGCCTCAGGCCTCCCGGGCCCACAGCCGCTCGACGAGCCGGCCGGCCCGGACTTCGATCGCCTCCATGGCGTCGAGCACCGTGTCCTCCCGGTAGCGGCGCCCGACGAGTTGCACCCCGGCGGGGAGACCGTCGACGAGGTCCACCGGGACGACGCCCGCCGGCAGGCCCAGTACGTTGAACCCGTAGGAGTAGATGGCGGCCTCGAGCAGGTCGCGACCCCCGTGCGGGGTCGTGTCGACGTCGTGGGGGTACGTCGGGCGCAGGCAGAACGGCGTGAGCACGAGCGGCACCCGGTCGAGGAACGTCGTCCAGCGGCGCAACAGACCGGTGCGAGTGGCCAACGCCATGGCGTATCCGGGGAGGTCGAGCACCTCACCCATCGCGAAGTAGGTGTCGAAGACGCCCTGCAGCTCCTCGCTGCCGTACGCCCGAACGATCGGGTCGAGGCTGAGGCGCATCTCGGTGGCGCCCGCCGTGAACCAGAGCCGAGCGGCGTCGACGATCGGCGGGGGTGGCTCGTCGATCACCTCGTACCCGGCGTCGGCGAGGAGGCCGGCGGCCCGATCGACGAGGGCAGCGATCCCGGGGTGCACGGGGTAGCCGTGGGTCTCGCGAGCGACCGCCACCCGGATCGGACCGTCCAGCGGAGCACCCGTGAACGGGGCGGGCACCCACCACGGGTCGCGGGGATCCCCCTGGGCCATCACCTCGGTCCCGAGCCGGACGTCGGCCACCGAGCGGGCGATCACGCCCTGGCTCGACATGAGCGAGGACAGCAGGGGCCGCTCGGCGGTCGCACTCGGGTTGAACGCGGGAACCCGTCCCTGGGTCGGCTTGATGCTCGTCACCCCGTTGCAGAACGACGGGAACCGCAGTGAGCCACCGATGTCGTTGCCGTGGTGCAACGGCCCCATTCCTGCTGCGGCCGCCGACCCCGCTCCCCCGGACGAACCCCCGGCCGACGCGTCCGGGTGCCACGGGTTCCAGGTGCGGCCCCGCAGCGGGTTCCAGGTGGTGGCCCGCATCGACACCTCGGGCGTGTTGGTGCGACCGACCAGGATGCCCCCGGCGCGCCGCAGGTGACCCACGACCGGCGAGTCCTCCGGCGCGATCAGGTCGGCGAGCACCGGCAGGCCGTTCGGGGTGGCCTGACCGGCGACGTCGATGTTCTCCTTGATGGTGAACGGCACCCCGTGGAGCGGACCGGGCACCGTGGCACCGGTGGCCAGCGCCCGGTCGGCGGCCGCCGCTGCTGCCCGGGCCTCCTCGGCGCACTCGACCGTGACGGCGTTGAGGCGTGGGTTGACCTCGGCGATGCGGTCGAGGACCGCGGCGGTGGCCTCGGCGCACGAGACCTCCCGGGACCGGATGGCTGCGGCGAGGCGCACCGCGCCCCACTGCCAGAGTTGTTCCCCCATGACCGCAGGCTAGGCGGCGAGCTTCTCCCGGAAGAACGAGATCGTGCGGGCGACCGCCGCGTCGTCCCGGTGCTCGGTGACGACCGAGTGCTTCGATCCGGGGAGTTCGATGGCCTCGAAACGGTCGCCCAGAACACGGCGCAGCGTCTCGAATCGTGTGCCGACGGCCTTGTCACCGACGTAGCGCAGGCCGAGCACGTCGCACCCGGCCGCAACCCGCTCGACGACCCGATCGAGATCCTCCGGCGACAGGCCGAGGTCGGCGGCCCGGCGCCGGCCGACCGCCATCGGCAACGACGGCTGCGCCAGCACCGGCGCGACGGTGTGGTCGTCCAGGAGCATCGCGAGGGCGAACCCGCCGGTGAAGCACATCCCGATCGCACCGACCCCGGGTCCGCCACACTCCCGGTGGAGGTCGGCGGCCAGCGCCCGACACCACGTGGTCGCCGGCGAGGTCCGCCCGACGGCGAGGGCGTGGAACTCCGAGGACACGCACCCCTTCACCAGCGACCCGAGCAGGTAACCCCGGGTCGGCGCCCGCCCCGGGGTGCCGAACAACGACGGGCACACGACCGTGAACCCGGCATCGGCGACCTCGCTCGCGTACGCCGCGACGCGAGGCGTGAGTCCCGGCATCTCGTGGATGACGACCACGCCCGGACCGCTGCCCCGCCGGTAGGTGTCGTGGGTGACCCCGGCATGGGTGAACGAGCCGCGGACGAACCCGGCGAGCGGATCGCCGGAGCCGGGGGAAGGACGGTCGGTCATGCCCCCAAGCGTCGCACGGCGGCGAGGGCCGACTCGGCGAGCCGCTCCACCCCTGCCTTGAACCCGGCCACCTGCTCGGGGTCGGCGTCCCCCATCACCCCGTGCAGGTAACGGGCGTAGACCCCTTCGGAGATCACCGCCAGGCGGAACGACGAAAAGGCCCGGTAGTAGTCGATCTCGCTCGTATCGCGACCGGTGCGCGCCGCGTAGCGGTCGACGAGTTCCTGGTAGTACGGAAACCCGGGCAACCCGGACGGGTCGTTCGTGCGGGTCTGCTCCTCACCGGGATCGCACCAGTACACCCCGAGGTACCCGACGTCGGCGAGCGGATCGCCGAGCGTGCAGAGCTCCCAGTCGAGCACGGCCGCGATCCGTCCCGTGGTGACGTCGGACAGGCAATTGCCGAGCCGGTAGTCGCCGTGGGCGATGGTGACCCCCTGCTGCACCGGCATCTGCGCTGCCAGCCGGGTCCGGACCTCCTCGATGGCCG
>JBILVB010000151.1:0-9001 GCA_044370695.1 Acidimicrobiales bacterium
GTTGGGACGACGGTCGGACCCACGTGCTCGTCCATCTCAGCGGCGCCTGGACGACCCCGAGCGCGTCACGACCCGCCCCCGGCCGTAGCTGGTCGGCCGACGCGCCCCTGCCGCGGCAGGCGGCTGCTGCGGCCAGCAGCGACCACGCAGCGGTGATCGCCGCCGTCGCGGCCGTGCCCGGTGTGGCCGAGGTCCGCTCGCTCGCACCCGGCTTACTCGCCGTCGCGACCGACGGGCCGACGGAACCGTTGTCTGCGGTACCGGGCGTCGCAGGCGTCGACGAGGACGTGCTCCTGCGCTTCGGCGATCTCGATCCTCAGTTCGGCCGCCAGTGGGCCCTGCGCAACGTCGGCGATCCCGCCCAGACCGGTGGCACCCCGTCGGTCGCCGGGGTCGACATCGGTGCCCCCGAGGCGTGGGCGGTGGCCACCGGCGCCGGTCAGACCATCGCCGTGATCGACTCCGGTGTCGCGCTCGACCATCCGGACCTCGCCGGGCGTTCCTGGCGCAACGACGCGGAGTTCTGCGGGAACGGACTCGACGACGACGCCAACGGCCTGGCCGACGACTGTGTCGGATGGGACTTCGGGGGCGACGACCCCGATCCTCGCCCGGACCCGGCGGCCTCGGTGCGCAACCACGGCACCCACGTCGCCGGGATCGCCGCCGCCACGCTCGGCAACGGAATCGGGATCGCCGGGGTCGCGCCCGACGCTCGGATCATGGCGCTCAAGGTCTCGCGGGGCGAGATGCTCCCGTCCTCCACCGTCGTCGCCGCGATGCGGTACGCCGTCGACCACGGTGCCACCGTGATCAACCTGTCACTCGGGGTGGCGGGGGTGACCCGCCAGCGGATGGGGGCCCTCGAGCACGCCATCGCCTACGCCCAGGCGGCCGGGGTGACCGTCATCGCCGCAGCGGGGAACGCGGGGAGCTCGCTCGACGTGACCGACACCTGGCCGGCCGGGTACGCACGTTGGTACGACAACGTCGTCACGGTCGGGGCGACGACGGCGACCGACGCTCGGGCGTCGTTCTCGAACTACGGGACTCCCGTGGTCGTCTGGGCACCGGGGAGCTACGTGTACTCGACGCTCGCGGACGGCCTGGGCTACGGCTTCATGAGCGGTACGTCGATGGCGACCCCCATCGTGTCCGGCGCCGTCGCAGTCTTGCGATCCGCCGGCACGACCGACGCCGGCGCCATTCGCACGGCGATCACGGCCGCCGCCGTGCGCGCCGGACCCGGACCACGGCTCCACTTGGGGGCGACGCTCACCGGCAACGGGTCGGGGCCGCCGTCGTCGACCATGACCGCCTTCGGCCTCGACGCGGTTCGGGCCGGTTCGCCCTCGACGATCGACCTTGCCGTCGAAGCTCGGAACCTCGGCGCAGCGACCGCCCGGATCCGCCTTGCGATGGCGACCCGGGAGGGCGGGTCCGTGTACGGCGTGGGCGCACTCTCGCTCAGCCTGACCGACGCCGGCGCTGCGCCGGTCGCGGTCGTGTCGGACGACGGCGGGACGCTGGGCTGGTCGGCAGCGGTGCCCGCAGCCGAACTCGCGTCGACCGGGCGTCGCCTCCGTTTGTTCGGTGCGCTGCCCGAGGGCCGCTACGCGATCGTCGCCGAACTGATCGGACCCGACGGCACCTCGCTCGATCGGCCGCTCGCGCTCACCTTCGACGTCGCCGCCGCTCCCGGAGCAACGACCGGTCCGGTCCGGGTGAGCACGGCACCCGTGCCGTCGAGCTCCGCCTCGCCCGTCACGGCGCCGGCGACCACGCCCCCGACCACGCGCCCGGGATCGAGCGTCGCACCGACCACGCGCCCGGCGTCGCCGTCCGCACCGACCACGACCCCGACAGCGGTGACCCCGGCGCCGCCGTCCGCACCGACCACGACCCCGACAGCGGTGACCCCGACGCCGGCCCTCGGGTCGACGGCACCAGGGCTGCCGCCGATCGGGGGGTCGAGCGGTGGCGGTCGCGCCGGGCCCGAACCGGCGGTGAGCGGCGGCGGCTCGGCCGGCGCGCCGGGATCGGGCACCGCACCGATCGCCACGGCGCCGGCGAGCGGAACGGGACCCCGGTCCGGCGACCCGATCGAGGACACCCGCCCCCCGGTGGAAGCGGGCGCCTGGTCGTTCCAGTCCGCAGTGCCTGCCGCTGGCCCCACGTCCGGCGGGACCGCGCTGACCCTCAACGGCCGGTTCCCGGTGGGCCGGACCGTCTACGTCTGGTTCGGGGCGAGCGTCGCCCAGGCGGTGGCCCCGACGGCAGGCAGCCTGGTGGTGCACACGCCGCCGGCCGCTTCGCCGGGGGCCGTCGACGTCTCGGTGCGCTTCAACGACGGCGGCCGCCTCGTGGCCCTCACTCGGCCGTCGTCGTTCACCTATCTGGCACCGGCCGATCGGGCCTCGGTCGACGCCCTGCGGCCGCAGCCGACGCGCCCGTCGGTGCCCTCCACGAGCCCCGCCACCACGAGCCCGGCAACCGCCGGACCTCCCGCCACCAGCCCGGCGACGACCGCAGCGCGGCCCGGCGCACCGCCGCCGGCACCGCCGCCGACCGCCCGGACCGTCCCGACCACGCCGACCACCCGGCCGGCCACTGCCCCGGCGCCGCCGCCCACGACTGGTCCCGCACCGGTTCCGACGGCCATGGCGGGGCGGCCACCGGCACCACGTCTCCAACGCGGCCCGCTGACACTGGTCGTGCCCGCAACGAGTTCGCTCCTCGCCCGACTCGAGCCCGCCCATCTGGCCACGCCGTGCTCGGCGTCGACATGCCGGGCCGTCCGACTCGGCTGAGTAGCGTCCCCGGGATGGGGCACCGATTCGACAACGGGTTCGCCGGCCGCGTCGCCGTCGTGACCGGTGGTGGCACCGGCATGGGCCGGGAACTCGTCCACCAACTGACCGCCCACGGGTGCGACGTCGCCACCTGTGACGTTCTCGTCGACAACGCCGAGCAGACCGCGGCGCGCTGCGCCGCCGACGGACATCCCGGTTCCGTGCTGACCTTCGCCGCCGACGTCGCCGACGAAGCCCAGGTGCTCGCCTTCGCCGCAGCGGTCGCCTCCTGGCGCCCACATGTCAACCTGCTGTTCAACAACGCCGGCATCGGAGGCGGCGGCACGATCGTTGCCGGCGATCGTGCCCAGTGGGAGCGGGTCTTCGACGTCTGCTGGTACGGCGTCTACTACGGAACCCTCGCCTTCCTCCCCCATCTGCTCCGGGCCGATGCCGGCGTCGTGGTGAACACGAGCTCGGTGAACGGCTTCTACGCCTCCATCGGTCCCGATCTGCCGCACACGGCGTACAGCGCAGCGAAGTTCGCCGTGAAGGGATTCACCGAGGCCCTCATCACGGACTTCGCCGTCAACGCGCCGCACCTGCGGGCCGCCGTGGTGATGCCCGGCCACATCGGCACCTCGATCCAGGCCAACTCCGACGCCATGCTCGGACTCGACGACCCCGCCCGACTGCGCGAGCGATACGCCTCTGCGGGGCGCAGCGCCGACCACCTGAGCGACGAGGAGCTGCTCGCCCGCGCCCGACGCCGGGCCGAATCGTTCGAGTCGTCGGCGATCACGACGGCAGCCGAGGCTGCGACCGTCATCCTCGACGCCGTGCGCCGGGACGAGTGGCGCATCCTGGTGGGACCCGACGCCGTGCTGATCGACGAGATGGTGCGCGCCGATCCGCTCGACGCCTACGAACCGGACTTCCACCGGCGCTGGGCCATGGGCATGGCCGAGTTCCGCCGGGATGCGCTCAGAGCCCGAACGACCGGCCGATGATCTCCTTCATGATCTCGGTGGTGCCGCCGTAGATCGTGGTGATCCGGGCGTCTGCGTAGGCGCGAGCGATCGGGTACTCGCGCATGTAGCCGTAACCGCCGAACAGCTGCAGGCACTTGTCGACCGCCCGCTTCTGCAGTTCCGTGCACCACCACTTCGCCATCGCCGCTTCCTCGGCGCTCAGGGTTCCCCGGCCCAGCGCTTCGATGCACTTGTCGACGAACGCCTGGGCGACCTCGACCTCGGTCGCGACCTCGGCGAGGACGAACTTCGAGTTCTGGAACGACCCGATCCGCTGGCCGAACGCCTGGCGTTCCCGGACGTACTCGAGCGTCCAGGTCAGCGCCTGGCGGGCGGTGGCCACACCGGTGACGGCGATCGACAGGCGCTCCTGGGGAAGGTTCGACACGAGGTAGGTGAAACCCCGTCCTTCCTCGCCCAGGAGGTTCGTGACCGGCACCCGCACGTCGGAGAAGAACAGCTCGGCGGTGTCCTGACCGTGCAGGCCGATCTTGTCGAGGTTCCGACCGCGCTCGAAACCCTCCATCCCCCGCTCGAGGACCAGCAGCGAGATCCCCTTGTGCTTGAGGGAGGGGTCGGTCTTGACTGCAGTGATCACCACGTCGGCGTTGATCCCGTTGGTGATGAACGTCTTGGCGCCATTGACCACGTAGCAGTCGCCGTCGCGGATCGCCGTCGTGGACATCGAGGCAAGGTCGGAGCCGATCCCCGGCTCGGTCATCGCGACGGCGGTGACCAGCTCGCCCGACGCGATCCCCGGCAACCACTGCGACCGCTGCTCGTCGGTGCAGTAGGTCAGGAAGTACGGGGTCGTGATGTCGTTGTGGAGGGTCAGCCCGAGGCCCACGGAGTTGGCACCGGCTGCGGCGATCTCCTCGGCCAGCACGACGTTGAACCGGAAGTCGTCCGAGCCACCCCCGCCGTAGGACTCGGGGATCTGGAAACCGAGGAAACCGAGCGAGCCGGCCTGGGTGAACACCTCACGGGGCACGATGCCGGCCTCGTCCCACTCGACCACGTGCGGGGCGACGTCCTTGGCGAGCCAACTGCGCACGCTGGCGCGGAACTGCTCGTGGGTGTCGTCGAACAGGGTGCGGTCCATGAGTTCCGCACCGTACCCGGCGAGCGGTTCAGCGGGCTGCGGTCGTCGGCGAGCCCGCCGGCACCACGCCGCACGTTCGCTGGTTGTACGCATCCACCCGCTCACCGGCCGCGACGAAGGCCCGGTCCTCGCCGATCGCGAACACCGCGCCCGCCAGGGTGTTCCACTGCCAACCGTCGCTCTCGGTGGCCTCGCCGAGCTTGCCGTAGCCCGAGGAAACCACGGCGAGATCGGCCCGGAGCTCGGGGGGCGCAGCTGCCGCCATGGCAGGCAGCACGGCGCGCAGTTCAGCGAAGGCCCGCTGGAGTTCGGCTGGCTGGCGCGACGCGGCCAGGTCGACCCTTGCGAAGCGTCGGGCTGCCGCGCAGTAGTCCGTTGGGTCGACCGACGCCACGGGGGGCGCCGGTCGGGCGCTCGGCGCGGTCGTCGCAGCCGTCGACGCGTCCGGCCGTTGCGCCGAACCACCCGAGCACGCCCCGGCCACGGCGAGCGCAACGGCTGCGCCCCACGCCCGGGCCACCGCCATCAACCGCTCACCGGTCGCAGGTCGAGCTGGGCCTTGATCACGCGAGCCAGCCAGTCGGCCCGCTTCTGATAGCCCTCGTCGGTGAGGTGGATCCGGTCGGAATCCATGATCTTCGGGTCCTGCTTCACGAAGCCAACCCAGTCGACGACGAGCACGTTGCCCCGACGTGTCGCCGCCTGGCGCACGAGCTGGTTGAACCGGTCCGCCACCTTGCCCGACGCCGTCTTCGGATCCCGATAGGGCGGCACCCACACCACCGGGACGGCTTTGGGAACCGCAGCCAGCGCAGCGTCGATCCGGGCGATCAGGTCTTCGTCCTTCGCCCCCGCCGTGGAGTCGTTCGTGCCCAGGGCGATCACCACGAGCCGCCGACCGGGGCTGTTGGCCTGCAGTTCGGCAACCCCTTCAGGGATCTCCCGGCCGATCTCCGCGGACGCGTCGAACTCGAAGCCGACACGAGCGGCTGCCTCGGTGAAGAAGTCGAGGCAACCGACCGTGAGCGAGTCGCCGACGACGAACACGTCCCGCTTGCGGACCGGCACCGTGGTGGTGGTCGTCGTCGGCGGCGGATCCGTCGGGAGGGTCGGTTCCTTGGTCGAGATGGGGGTCTGAGCGACCGTCCCGTCGTCGCCGCAGGCGGTTGCACCCACCGTCACGACGACGAGCAGGGCGAGGATCCGGCGAAGCACGGTGACCATCATCGCGGGCCGGGCCGCTACCGTGCCCGCGCATGGCGCACGAGTTCCTGAGCGACGACTGGTTCGAGGCCGCCAAGGCCGTCTACGAGGAGCACGGCAAGGGGGTCAAGCCGCCGTTCGCGATCCGTATGCAGCAGGTCGTCACCGATGTTCCCTGGGGTGGCGAGGTACGCACCTTCATCGACACCTCCGGTGACGAGCCCCGTATGGAAAAAGGGGAACTCGACAAGCCGGACGTCACGCTGACCACGGACTACACGACGGCCAAGAAGCTGTTCGTCGACCAGGACCAGGCCGCTGCGATGCAGGCGTTCATGTCGGGGAAGATCAAGGTCGCCGGCGACATGTCCAAGCTGATGATGATGCAGGCCGCCCCGCCGGTCGACGCCATGCTCACGATCTCGGCCAGGATCAAGGAGATGACCGCCTGAGCGGTCCTCAGGTCACGGTTCCCACCGGCGCCGGCGCTCGACGCCACTCCTCGCCGTCGAGGACGGCGCCGAGGTGTTCGACGGCGTCCCACACGTCGACGAACCGCAGGTAGAGGGGCGCGAAACCGAACCGGCAGATCGACGGGTCGCGGTAGTCGCCGATCACTCCACGGGCGATGAGCGCCTGGACGATGCCGAAGGCCTCGGGGTGGGCCAGACAGACCTGGCTTCCGCGTTGCGCCGGCTCCCGAGGAGTGACCACCGTGAGCCCGTGACGGGCCAGTCGATCCTCGACGAGACCGATGAAGGCTTCGGTGAGCGCGACGGACTTCGCCCGCACCGCAGCGAGATCGACGCCGACGAAGGCATCGAGCGCTGCGTCGAGCGCTGCGAGGGAGAGGATGGGCGTCGTACCGACCAGCAGGCCGGCAACACCAGGTGCGGGGACATAGCCGGGCACCATGGCGAAGGGCTCGGCGTGGCCGTGCCAACCCGGGATCGGATTGCGCAGAGCCCCGTGGTGCCGCCGGGCGACGTACACGAACGCCGGCGCTCCCGGGCCACCGTTGAGGTACTTGTAGCCGCAGCCGACGGCCAGGTCGACACCGGCGCCCTCCAGATCGCACTCGACCGCCCCGGTCGAGTGCGAGAGGTCCCAGAGCGCCAGCGCGCCGGCGCTGTGCGCGGCCCGCGTCAACGCCCGAAGGTCGTGCATCGCCCCGGTTCGGTAGTTGACGTGAGTCGCAGCGAGGGCGACCACGTCGTCGTCGATCGCGTCGGGAAGCTCGGCGGCGGCGACGACACGCACGGCGAGGCCGTGCCGGGCGGCCACGGCGTCGATCAGGTAGCGATCGGTCGGGAAGTTCTCCGCCTCGGTGAGCAGGACCCGGCGGCCCGGCCGCAGTGTCACGGCGACCTCGAGGAGCTTGAACAGGTTGACCGAGGTCGAGTCGCACACCACCACCTCGCCCGGCTGGGCGCCGACGAGGGGAGCGATGCGATCGCCGACGGTCCGGGGGAGGTCCCACCAGCCGTGCTCGTTCCACGAGCGGATCAGATCGACACCCCATTGCCGGTCGACCACCTCACGGAGCCGGGCCCCGACGCCCACCGGCAACGCCCCGAGCGAGTTGCCGTCGAGGTACACGGTGTCACCTGGAAGCACGAACCGGTCACGCAACGAGGCCAACGGGTCGGCGTCGTCACGGTCCTGCGCCTCGGACCGCGAGCGCAGACCGGCGCTGCCGATCACCGGGGTCGGGCGACCGGCGGCTCGGTGCCGTCCATCGCCGACTGGGCCCGGTCGCGGTAGATCTCGCCGTAGCGCGGGTGGGTGAGCACCCAGAACCGGTCGGTTCGGACGGCGTCGACGACCGCGTCGGCCACGACCTCGGGAGCGATCGCCTCGCCGGCGTTCAGCAGGCTCGCCCCGATCGCCTCCTCGGGATCGGCCCCGGGGCGCACCACTCGAGTGGTCTCGGCCAAGCTCGTGGCCACCACCCCCGGGCAGAGCACGGACACGCCGACCGCGGCATCGCGGGCCCGGAGATCGACCCGCATCGATTCCGACAGGGCGACCACTCCCTGTTTGCCGACCAGGTAGGGCGCGAGCGACGGGAACGACACCAGACCAGCGACCGAGGCCGTGTTGACCACGTGACCCGGTTCGCCGGCCGCCAGCATCCGCGGCACGAAGCTGCGCACACCGTGGATCGGACCCCACAGCAACACCTCGAGCGCCCAGCGCCAGGTGTCGAGACTCGCGTCCCAAGCCGTCCCGTAGCTCACGATGCCTGCGTTGTTGCACAACAGGTGGACGGCACCGAACGCACCGTACGCGGCGTCGGCCAGGGCGTCGACGTCCGCCGCCGAGGTGACGTCGCAGCGCACGCCCACCGCTGCCGCACCACGGGCACGCAGACGCTCGGCTGCCGCAGCCACGGCACCGGATCGGAGGTCGGCGACCACGACCTTCATCCCCTCGGCGGCGAAGCGTTCGGCCATCGCCAGGCCGATCCCACTCGCGCCCCCGGTCACTACGGCCACGCGGCCGTCGAGTTCCCCCAGCACGGCGGGCACCCTACCGGTCGGACCTACACTGAGGGGCATGCCGCTGTACGAGTACCGCTGCCGCACCTGCGACACCCCGTTCGAGCTGCGTCGCTCCATGGGGGAGTCCAACGCCCCGGCCCCGTGCCCGAGCGGCCACGTCGATTCCGTGCGCCTGCTGTCGGTGTTCGCGTCGGTCGGCGCGTCCACCGGCGGATCGACCGCACCGGCCCCCGCGCCGAGCGGCGGCGGCTGCGGCGCCGCCTGCGGCTGCCACCACTGAGGGCAACGCCGGTCGCCCGCTCAGCGCACGCCGAACAGGTGCTCGACGGCGAGTTGGTCGAGGCGGTCGTAGCCGGCTCCACGCTCGGC
>JBILVB010000152.1:0-8999 GCA_044370695.1 Acidimicrobiales bacterium
GCCGTGCCGAAGAAAGCAAGAAAGGTCCTGGCGCAGTAGATGCGAGGGTCGGGTCTCAGGAGGCGTAGCGCTCCCAGTCGGCTCGGGGTGGCGGCCGACGCCGACGAGGCGCCGACGCCGACGGTCCCGACCGTCATGCCTCCCGCCAGGGCAAGTACCGCAAGCAGTTTGCTGAACGTGGCGGTAGTCCTCCGCTGCCCTCGGCGGCGGTTCGTGGCAAGGACGTATCGCATGTGATCGCTCCCGGTGTGTCGGTGCTCATCGAGCCGTGGATCCAGGATGCGCAGTACCGCCGTCTCGGTCCGTCCGCGTGGCGACGGTCGGACCGTGCCGTCCGTCGCAGGCGCGCGGAGCGCGGCCCGATCGAACGCGCCGACTTGCCGCTCCCGCCCCGGTCAGGCCAGCGCGGGATCTGCCCACAACGCGTCGGGCAGCCGACGGCGGAACGCGTCGGCGTCGGCTGTCACCTCGGCGTCGGAGCGGGCACCGACGAGGACCGTGTGCACCGCCGGGTGGCGCGCCGGGAACTGCAGGGCAGCGGCGAGGAGGTCGACACCGTGCCGGGCGCACGCCGCCCGGAGGCGGTCGGCTGCGGCGCGTCGGGCGGCGTCGGCGGGCTCGTAGTCGAACGTCTCGCCGCCGGCGAGCAGGCCGGAGTTGAGCACCCCGCCGGCGAGCACGCCCACACCCCGTTCGACGCAGCGGTCGAGCAGCGCCCGGGCCGCCACGGCGTGGTCGAGGATCGACCACCGCCCGGCGAGCAGGATCACGTCGAGATCGACCCGGTCCACGTACCGCCGCAGCATCTCGGCCTGGTTCATCCCGCAGCCGACCGCACCGATGACCCCCTGCTCGCGCAACTCCACCAGCGTCGGGAAGGCCCCGTCGAGGGCCTCGTGCTCGTGGTCGTCGGGGTCGTGCACGTGCACGACGTCGAGCCGGTCGAGCCCGAGGCGGGCGAGGCTGGTCTCGATCGAGCGGAGCACGCCGTCGCGCGAGAAGTCGAACCTCGGTCGCACCCGGGGGACGCCGGCGAAGATCGTCGGACCGGGGTCACCCTCGACGAGCACGCGGCCGACCTTGCTGGACACGACCGCTTCGTGCCGGGGCAGACCGGCAAGCGCGCGCCCCAGCCGCTGCTCGGACAATCCGTGGCCGTACAGCGGGGCGGTGTCGAACAGCCGGATCCCCACCGCCCACGCCGCCTGCACCACGGCCTCGGCGGTCGTGTCGTCGACGGCCGAGTACAGGTTGCCGAGCGGCGCGCACCCGAGGCCGAGTCGCCCGGACCCGAGGCCGGCGTTCAGCGCCACGCCGATCCCCCCGGCCAGCGCAGCGCGTCGTACGACTCCGGGTGCAGCTCGACGCAGTAGCCCGGCGCCTCGGGCACCACGTAACGCCCGTCGCGCACGGCGGCGGGATGGACGAAGTGCTCGTGGAGATGATCGGCGAACTCGGCGGTGCGGTCCGCGAGCGATCCCGACACGGCGACGTAGTCGATGACGGCGAGGTGCTGCACCATCTCGCACAGCCCCAGGCCGCCGGCGTGCGGGCACACCGGCTTGCCGGTGACGGCGGCGAGGAGCAGCACGGCCAGCACCTCGTTGACCCCGCCGAGCCGGCACGCGTCGATCTGGACGTAGTCGACGGCGTCGGCCTGCAGGAGTTGCTTGAACACGACGCGGTTGGCGGCGTGCTCCCCGGTGGCCACGCCGACGGGCGCCACGGCCCGGCGGATGGCCGCGTGACCGAGGACGTCGTCGCAGCTCGTCGGCTCCTCGATCCAGCGCAACCGGAACGGGCGCAGGTGCTCCATCCACGCCACCGCCGTCGGGACGTCCCACACCTGGTTGGCGTCGGCGGCGAGCGCGACCGAGTCGCCGAGCTCCTCGCGCATCACCTCGCAGCGGCGCACGTCGGAGGCGATGTCGACGCCGACCTTGGTCTTGAAGCTCCGCCAGCCCGCGCCGAGCGCGGCGCGGCATCGGTCGCGCACCTCGGTCTCGGGATACCCGAGCCAGCCGGCCGAGGTGAGGTAGGCGGGGTAGCCGTCGCGGCGCAGTTCGGCCACCCGGGTCGCCTTGGTGGGTGCCAGCCCTCGCAGCACGTCCAGGGCTCGGTCCCGGTCGCAGACGTCGGTGAGGTAGCGGAACTCGACGCAGTCGACGAACTGTTCCGGGGTGAGATCGCAGACCAACTGCCACAACGGTTTGCCCTCGATCTTGGCCCACAGGTCCCACAGGGCGTTCACGAGCGCTGCCGTCGCCAGGTGGATCACGCCCTTCTCCGGGCCGAGCCACCGCAGCTGGCTGTCGTTGGCCAGGCGACGCCACCACGCCGCCGGGGCGGCCCGGAACTCGTCGAGGTCCCGGCCGACGACGAGCGGGGCGAGGGCTTCGATGGCGGCGCAGCACAGGTCGTTGCCCCGCCCGATCGTGAAGGTCATACCGACGCCGGTGGGGCCGTCGTCGGTCTCCAGGAACACGTAGGCGCCCGAGTAGTCGGGGTCGGTGTGGACGGCATCGGAGCCGGCGAGGGTGCGCGAGGTGGGGGCTCGCACGTCGAGGGTGCGGGCGGCGACGATGCGGGTCACGGGCTCACCGTAGGCTCGCCGGATGGCTCGGGTGGTCGTGGTGACCGGTTCGGTCGGCGGTATCGGCGCGGCGCTCGTCGAGCGGTTCACCGCCGCCGGCGACGTCGTCGTCGGGTTCGATGTCGCCCCGGGGGCGGACGTCGCCGTCGACCTCACCGATCCGGCGGCGTGCGAGGTCGCCGTCGGTCGTGTGCTCGCCGAGCACGGCCGGATCGACGTGCTGTGCAACAACGCCGGGGTCAGTGCCGTGGGCGACGTGGTCACGGCAACGCCCGAGGACTGGCAGCGGGTGTTCGCGGTCAACGTGTTCGCCCTGGCCTCTGTGTCGCGGGCGGCGCTGCCGGCCATGCGGGCCGCGGGCCGGGGTGCGATCGTCAACACGTGCTCGGTCGCCGCCGTGGTGGGGCTGGTGGAGCGGGCGGTCTACAGCGCGTCGAAAGGTGCGGTGCTCTCGCTGACCAAGGCCATGGCGGCCGACGAGGTGACCCACGGGATCCGGGTGAACTGCGTCTGCCCTGGCACCGTCGACGGCCCGTGGGTTCGACGCCTGATCGCAGCGGCCCCGGATCCGGGCGCAGCGGGCTCGGCGCTGCGGGCTCGGCAACCGCTCGGGGACCTCGTGCCGACCGCGGCCGTCGTCGACGCCATCGCGTACCTGGCGGCCGACACCACGTTCACCACGGGCTCGGAGTGGGTGCTCGACGGCGGGATCACCGGCGTGCGCATCGTGCGCTGACCCCGGGCGCCGCCGGCCGGGCGATGTCAGCGCTGCACCGTCAGCGGGGCACCGTCAGCCGGGTGGGCCTGCGGTGCCGACGGCGGCGAGTGCGGCCGCCTGCATGGCGTCGAGCGCGTCGGGGATCGGTCGGCGCCCGACGAGCACGTTCCGGATCGCCGACCAGCAGGCGTCCTCGATCTCGGGGAACCGCGCGAGCGGCGGGTAGGTGATCATCCCGCCGGCGATGGTGTCGCGCAGGACCGACCAGCGGGCGGCGTCGGTCTCGTCGCCGGGCCGCACGGCGTCCAGGACGTCGGTGCGCGCCGGGACGGTGCCGGCGGCGGCATCGGCGGCATGGGCCGCCGCCGAACCCAACCGCAGGATCAGCCGGGCTGCAGCGTCGGGATCGGCACAGGTGCGGGGCACCGCCCACGAGTGGCAGCCTGCGTACGAGATCCCGTCGAAGTACCCGAAGGGTCGTAGGCGCGGCCCGGCGGTCGACGCCCGCAGCCGGGCCGTCGCCCCCGGCCACGCCGCCGCCAGCGCGACCGTGCCGTCCCCGAGCGCAGCATCGACGTCGTCGTACTGCCACTCGGGGAACGAGGCCGGCAGGCGCGCCGCGAGGCGTTGCAGCAGGGCGAGCGCATCGGCGGCGTCGTCGCTGCGCAGCGCAGGGGTGCCGTCGTCGGCGAACAGCCGCCCACCCCGGGCGGTGACGACCTCGAAGAAGGTGCCGAATAGCCCGCTCTCGCGACCGGTGAACCCGAAGGCCAGCCCGGTGGCGTCGAGGTCGTCCCAGGTGGCGGGAACACGCCCGATCGCCGTGACGTCGGCCCACAGGGTGCGCACGTCGATGTTGCGGGGCAACGAGTACAGCGAGGCCTCCCACCGGCACAGCGCCAGCGCCCGGTGGGCGACGGCGCCGGGCGCGAGGGTGGCGAGGGCGTCGCGGACCGGTCCGGGTGTCTGGGGTCCGTCGAGCGGCCAGAGCCACGCCGCCTGCGACGGCGCGTACTTCGAGTGGGTCGACACGACGTCGAAGCGCTCCCCGGCTGCGAGCCGGCCGGCCAGTTCCCGGTTGAGGGTCGGGTGGTCGGCGTGGACGGCGACCTCGACGGCGTCGTCGTCGAAGAGCCCGAGCGCCTCGTACAACCCGTCGTACATCGGGCCACCGACCAGAGCGACGCGGCAGCGGCTCACGACGGGCGCACCCGGCCGAGTTCGTCGATCCACGGTTCGGGTTCGAGCCCGAGGCCGTCAGCGACGCGGTTGATGTAGTTGAAGTACGCGCAGATCTGCACGGCGTCGTTGATCGCCCGGTCGGAGAAACCGTTGTCCCGCAACGATCGTAGCGATGACGGGTCGCCGTGGCAGCTCGCCGGGTCACGGGTCAGGCGCTCGGCGTAGCTCGCCAGCGCGGCGTCCGGCGCAGCGAGCCCGGCGGTGCGCCAGTCGCGCGCCACCCGGTCGACCAGGTCGTCGTCGTCGGCCTCCGACCGGAGGTCGTGCAGGTGGGCCCGGGTTCAGTAGACGCAGCCGTTGACCGCCGAGGTGACGACGGCGATCAGCTCGCGCTGGTCGCGCCGCAGCGGACCCGGTCCGAACATCAACGTGGAGTAGAGGCGCAACGAATCGCGCAGCGCCGGCGGGTTGTGGCTCTGCACGGCCACGATCCCCCAGATCCGTCCGGCCCGGCGAACGGCGGCGTCGTACTCCTCGGCCAGTACGCCGGTCGCTGCCTCCGGGGGGACGGGATCGAGATGCGGCACGACGATGCGACCCGGGTCAGCCGACCGGGGTGCCGTGGCGCAGGACCAGGCAGTCGTCGGGGAACCCGGCGGCAGGACCGACGAACTCGGCCCCGTCGGCCGCCAGTGTGTCGAGCAGCCGGCCGAGGTGGTCCATGGCACCGGTCGGCAGGTCGTGGAGCACGACGACGGCCCAGTCGAGTGCGGCCACCTCACGGCGGCAGGTGTCGACGAATCGGACCGGCTCCTCCCAGTCGCGCGGCACGCTGTTCCAGGTGACGACACTCCAGCCGCCCCGCCCGAGATGGGCCAGGGCACGTGCGCCGAGGAGGCGCTCGTCGATGATCCCTCCACCGCCGAAGGGTCGGAACCAGCGCTCGGCGCCGGCGAGCGGGCCGATCAGCGCCGCAGCACCGTCGATCTCGTCGGCGATGCCGTCGTCGTCGAGCAGACCGAGTTGCACGGTGTGGGTGCGGGAGTGGTTCCCGACGAGGTGACCCTCGGCGACGGCCCGTTCGGCGAGTGCCCGCGCGCCCGGCCGTTCGAGCTGCGTGCCGACCACGAAGAACGATGCCCGGAGGTCGCGTTCGGCCAGCACGTCGAGCACCCGGTCGGTCACCCCGACCGTCGGGCCGTTGTCGAACGTCAGCGACACCCGCACGGCCCCGCACTCTACGATCCCGCCCATGGGTGAGCACTCGAGACTGACGGCGTCCGACGGGTTCGAGCTGGGGGCCTACCGGTCCGCCCCCACCGGCACGCCGATCGGTGGTGTGGTGGTGATCCAGGAGATCTTCGGCGTGAACGAGCACATCCGGGCCGTCGCCGACCGCTATGCGGCGCATGGCTATCTTGCCGTCGCCCCGGCGCTGTTCGATCGGGTCGAGCGAGGCGTCGAACTCGGTTACGACGCCGACGGCATGACCCAGGGGATCGACCTGGCCCGGGTGAAGACCGACCCGGTCGCCGTGATGCTCGACCTGCGGGCTGCCGCAGCCGCCGTGGCCTCGGCGGGAAAGGTGGGCGTCGTGGGCTACTGCTGGGGCGGGCTCCTCACGGCCCGGTGCGCCATCGAGTGCGGCGACGTGTTCGCCGCAGCGTCGAGCTACTACGGCGGCGGCACCCCTGCGCTGAAGGACCGCACCCCGGTCGTGCCGATGATCATGCACTACGGCGAGCTGGATCACGCGCTGCCCCTCGAGGACGTGCGGGCGCTGGCCGCCGCCTGGCCGCAGGTGACCGTGCACGTCTACGACGGGGCCCAGCACGGCTTCAACTGCGACCAGCGGGCCAGCTGGGATGCGGCGTCGGCCGCACTGGCCGAGGAGCGCACCCTCGCGTTCTTCGCCGAGCAGCTCGGGGCGTGACCGCAGTCGGACCGTCCGACCCTGGCCGGACCCCGGGCCCGGCCAGGGACACTGGCGACATGGCCGCTCCGCTCGGGCTGTTCTGCGACCTCTACGAGCTGACCATGGGCTCGGCGCTGCACGCCGAGGGCCTGCACGAGGTGCCGGCGACCTTCGAGCTGTTCGTGCGCTCGCTTCCCCCGGGCCGGCCCTGGCTCGTCGCCGACGGGATCGATGCCGCGCTCGCCGACGTGCAGCGGTTCCGCTTCTCCGACGACCAACTCGAATGGCTGGCGGCGAGCGGAGTCGTCGCCCCCGCATTCGTCGAGCATCTCGCAGGGTTCCGGTTCCGGGGTTCCGTGCGTGCCGTGGCCGAGGGCGAGGTGCTCCCCGCCGCCGTGCCGCTGCTGAGCGTCGAGGCGCCGCTGCTCGAGGGCCAGCTCCTGGAGACGCTGCTGCTCAACCACGTCGCCGTCGGCACGATGCTCGCCACCACCGCTGCGCTGCTGACCGAGGCGTGTGCCGGACGAGCCTGGGTCGATTTCTCGGCCCGGCGCGACCACGGCGCGGATGCGGCCCGGATCGCCGCCCGCGCAGCGTGGGTCGGTGGTGCCGCCGGTACGTCGCTCGTCGAGGCGGCCCAGCGATGGGGGATCCCGCCGGCCGGCACGATGGCCCACAGCTACGTGATGGCCCACGACGACGAGGTGGCGGCCTTCGTCGCGTTCCTGCGCCATCACGGCCCGGGCACGGTGCTGTTGATCGACACCTACGACACGCTGGTCGGTGCCGAGCGGGCCATCGAGGCGATGCGCACCGTGGGCCACGCCTGCGCTGCGGTCCGGCTCGATTCGGGCGATCTCGCCGAGTTGGCGCGCGCAGTGCGCAGCCGTCTCGACGCCGCCGGCCACCCCGAGGTGCGCATCCTGGTGTCGGGAGATCTCGACGCCGCCGAGGTGCGCCGGTTGCTCGCGACGGGCGCCCCGATCGACCGGTTCGGAGTGGGGACCCGGTTCGGGACGAGCGCCGATGCGCCGCACCTCGGCGCGGTCTACAAGCTGGTGGAGTCCGCCGGCCACCCGCGCCTCAAGCGCTCGCCGGGCAAGCGAACGCTTCCGGGCCGCAAGCAGGTCTGGCGCTGCGGTGACGGCTCGGTGCTGTTGGCCGGTCTCGGTGAGCTCGCGCCGGCGGGTGCGACGCCGCTGCTCGAGCTCGCCGTCGCCGGCGGCATGCCGGTCCGCTCGCTCGACGACCCGGGTGCCGCCCGGGCCCGCCGGGCGTCCGGCGTGGCGCATCACGGCCTGTCGCCGGTGCCGTTGGCGATCGGCGCGGCGTTGGAGCGCGCTGCGCTGTCGTAGCCTGGAGGCCGTGGGCTACTGGACCCCGGGCGAGGACCTGCGGCGGTCGGTGCGGGCGGCCCGGCCGGCCGGGATCGCGGTCGCCGACGCCGGTGCCGCCGAGGAGGCGTTGCTCGTCGGGGCGCGGGCCCTGGTCGTGGAGATCGACGCTTCGACCGACCTCGACGACGTGGCGCACATCGCCCGTCTCGCCGTATCCGCCGGTGCCCGGCTCGAGTTCTCGGGTGTCGACCCGATCGCCCTGGCCCGGGCCCGGGCGGCGGTCGGGCCACGCTGAGCATCGGTACACCGCATCACCGAAAGGCCTGCCGCGATGACCGTCGAGTTCACCGAGGAGCACGAGGCGCTCCGGGCCGTCGTGCGGGACTTCGCCCGCAAGGAGATCGCCCCGCACGCCGACGCCTGGGACCGTGACCACCACTTCCCGGTCGAGGTGGTGCACGCCATGGGCGCGCTCGGCCTGTTCGGTCTGGTCTGCGAGGAACGCTGGGGCGGCGCCGGAGCCGATTTCACGGCACTGTGCCTTGCGATCGAAGAACTCGGCCGGGTCGACCAATCGATGGGGATCACCTTGTCGGCCGGGGTCGGCCTCGGGATCAACCCGATCCACACCTTCGGCACCGACGAGCAGAAGGCGACCTGGCTGCCCGATCTGGTCGCGGGCCGGACCCTCGGTGCGTTCGGGTTGACCGAACCCGACGGCGGTTCCGACGCCGGCGCCACCCGGACGCGCGCCCGCCAGGACGCAGCGGGCGATTGGGTCATCGACGGGTCGAAGGCGTTCATCACCAACTCGGGGACCTCGATCACCTCGGTCATCACGGTGACCGCTCGTACGCCGGTCGGCGTCACCGCGTTCCTCGTGCCCGCGGGGACCCCGGGCCTGATCGTCGAGCCGGCGTACCGAAAGGTGGGTTGGCACGCCTCGGACACCCACGGCCTGGTGTTCCAGGACCTACGAGTGCCCGCGCACCATCGGCTCGGTGCCGAGGGGCAGGGCTTCCGGCAGTTCCTCGCGACCCTCGACGACGGTCGCATCGCCATCGCCGCGCTCGCCGTCGGTCTCGTCGAGGGGTGCCTGAGCGAGTGCGTCGCGTATGCGAGGCAGCGCAACGCCTTCGGGCGAGCCATCGGCTCCTACCAGGCGGTGGCGTTCAAGATCGCCGATCTGCAGGTGATGGCCGACGCCGCCCGCGCGCTCACGTACCGGGCGGCATGGCTGAAGGACCACGACAA
>JBILVB010000153.1:0-8961 GCA_044370695.1 Acidimicrobiales bacterium
GCTCCAGGTGGCGGAGGCCCGGCATGATCTCCACCTCGCCGGTGGCGAGCACGGACAGCGCCTCGAGCGGCGTGGCGCCGGGGCCTTCCCGGCGGCGGTGGTCGTCTGATCCGCTCACTGCTTGTATCCTACAAGCATGGCCGCGCAGCCGCCCGTGGTCTCGGCGCCGGCGTCCGCCGAGCAGGTCGACGCCGAGCAGGTGAACGCCGAGGATGACGGAACGGCGGCGCGCATCGGCCACGCCTGGCGGGAGCTCCGTCGAGGCGCAGCGATGTCGGCGTTGCGTCCGCTGCTGTTCGGTGACGGGGCCGAAGCCCTCGAACCAGGTCAGGTCGACACCCTCGACCTGCTCGTGCGCGAGGAGTCGTGGCGGATGTCGGCTCTCGCCGAGGCCCTGCGCGTCGATCCGTCGACCGCCACCCGGGCCGTGCAGCGCCTGGCCCGACTCGGTCTCGCCGAGCGCGCCGGGTCGTCCCACGACGGCCGGGTCGTGCTCGTCCGGGCGAGCGAGGCGGGACGTGCCCGGCATTCGGCGATCGTCCGGCATCGCCGCCAGCTGCTCGACGCCGTACTCGGGCGATTCGACCCGGACGAGCGGGCGCAACTCGCCGATCTTCTCGAGCGGATGGTCGGGGCGATCGACGACTACGCCGGTTCCGACGGCCCAGGGGTCACCTGATGCGTCCGGCCGCGCTCGGGTAGGTTCGCCGGATGGCCGATCGCAGCCGGTTCGCCGCCGACGCGCGGGCGCTGATGCCTGCGCTGTACTCGGCGGCGCTGCGGATGACCCGGAACCCGGCCGACGCCGAGGATCTCGTCCAGGAGACCCTGCTCAAGGGGTTCCGGGCCTACGACCGGTTCGAAGACGGCACCAACCTGCGGGCCTGGCTGTTCCGGATCCTCACCAACACCTACATCAACACCTACCGGGCCCGGCAGCGGCGCCCGCAGGAGGAGGACGTCGAGGACGTCGAGGACCTGTACCTCTACCGCCGCCTCGGCGACCTCGACGAACGAGCGGCTCGCAGCGCCGAGGACGAGACGCTGGCGGTGTTCGCCGACGACGAGGTCCGAGCGGCGCTCGAGTCGCTCCCGGACGTGTTCCGGATCGTGGTCTACCTCGCCGACGTCGAGGGGTTCTCCTACAAGGAGATCGCCGAGATCCTCGAGGTTCCCATCGGGACGGTGATGTCCCGGCTGCACCGGGGAAGAAAGTCCATGCAGAAGCGGTTGTACGAATACGCGACCACCCACGGTCTGCTGCCCGTCGCCGATCCACGGACGTGACCAATGTCGGACTGCGAAGACACCCTGCAGGAGCTCTACCGCTTCCTCGACGGTGAGCTCCGTGAGGAGCGGCGGGTGCGGGTGCAGTCCCACCTCGACGGGTGCCTCGATTGTCTGCAGGCCTTCGACTTCCACGCGGAGTTGCGCATCGTGATCGCGCGGACCTGCCGGGAGACCGATCTGCCCGAGAGCCTGGCGGCGCGGCTCGAGGCGTGCTTCGGCCCCGAGGCGCTCGAAGGGCTCGAGGGGCTCGAGGGGCTCGGCCCGGAGATCGCCGACGACCTGGGACGGCCGGACACCGGCCGCTAGAGTCCTCGCCATGCTGTTCGCCGCACGGATCTGGCACTGGTGGATCGGGGTCGTGTTCACGGTCGCCGCCGTGCTCACGGTGGCAGGGCTCGTCGTCGGCTACCTGAAGAACGTGACGGCCGGCCAGTACCGCGCTCGCCAGAACGCCCGCCAGAAGCGGTAGTCGGGTGCCGGCGGTCATCCGGTCGGCGGTGGTCGACTGGAGGCTGGCCGAGCGCGTCGCCGGGCGCGTGGCCGGTACCGAACCGCTTGCGACGTCCTACCGGGCTGCCGGTCTGGCCTCGGACTTCGAGCAGGCCACCCAGGCTGCCGTCGCCCTGGTGACGGGGACCACCGGTTTGGTGCCGGCCGGGGCCACCCGTGCCACCGTGGTCGATCGGCCCGGATGGGTGGCGGTCAACGTCGTGGCGTTCGAGCGGTTGCTCGCCCCGCTGCTCGACTCCATGGGCGCCCGCCTCACCGGCTGGGGTGCCGCACCGGCACGCGCGGTCACCCGTACCGTTGCCGGAACCGAACTCGGCGTGCTCCTCGGTTGGATGGCGCAGAAGGTGCTCGGCCAGTACGACCTGCTCGTCGACGGTGAACCGGGCGCGACGGGCTCGGGTGACGCCGTGTACTACGTCGGCCCGAACGTGCTCGCGCTCGAGCAGCGCTACGGGTTCCCACCCGCGGAGTTCCGACTCTGGCTCGCGCTCCACGAGGTCACCCACCGGGCCCAGTTCACCGGGGTCCCGTGGTTGCGAGGGCACTACCTCGGGCTCGTCGGGCGAGTGCTCGGCGGGATCGAACCCGACGCCGGGCGCCTGATCGCAGCGGTCCGCGACCTCGCTCGGCGCGACCGGGCCGAGCGGGCGGCCGTGCTCGCCCGGTCCGGGGTGGCCGGACTGCTCGCCTCCCCGGACCAACGTGCGGCGCTCGACGACCTCGCCGGGCTCATGTCGTTGCTCGAAGGGCACGGCGACATCACCATGGACCGGGCCGGCCAGGGGCGCGTGCCGTCGGCGGAGCGCTTCGGTCGAGTGCTGCGGGCCCGCCGCGCCTCGCGCCCCGCGGCGGTGCGGGTGGTGCACCGACTCACGGGGTTGGAGGCCAAGCTGGCGCAGTACGAGGCCGGGGAGCGGTTCGTGCGAGCGGTTGAGGCGTCGCGTGGCGACGCCGGCATCGCCCGGTGCTGGGAGCGGCCCGAGCACCTCCCGACGCTGGAGGAGATCCAGGACCCGGCTCGCTGGCTCGACCGTGTCAGCGCCTGAGCTGCTCACCCGCCTGCTCGAGCGCTGCGACTACCCCGGCCCGGGCGCCGCGGTGACCTGCGCGGTGTCGGGCGGGGCGGATTCGCTCGCCCTGCTCGTGCTCGCTGCCACCCACGGATGCGCCGTGACCGCCGTGCACGTCGACCACGGGTTGCGGCCGGGCTCGGCGGCCGAGGCCGAGGTGGTGGCGGCCGCTGCCGAGCGGTTCGGCGCGGCGTTCCGGGCGGAACGGGTGCGGGTACCGGCCGGTCCCGGGCTCGAGGCCCGGGCGCGCGCCGCCCGCTATGCGGTGCTGCCGGTCGGGGTGCTGACCGGGCACACCGCCGACGACCAGGCCGAGACCGTCGTCGCGAACCTGCTGCGCGGTGGCGGGCTCGACGGCCTCGCCGGGATGCGGCGCGACCCGGACCGGGTGCGACGACCCTTGCTCGCCCTGCGCCGGACCGAGACCGAGGCGGTCTGTGCTGCGGTCGGACTCCGACCGGTCCGAGACCCGTCCAACCTCGATCCAGCGTTCACCCGCAACCGGATCCGCCACGAGGTGTTGCCGCTGCTCGACGCCGTCGCCGGTCGAGACGTCACCGCCGTGCTCGCTCGCCAGGCGCCGTTGCTGGCCGACGAAGCGGCGTTCCTCGACGATCTCGCCTCGGGGGTGGACCCCACCGACGCGCGCGCGCTCGTCGCGCAGCCGGTGGTGCTGGCGCGCCGAGCCGTCCGGCGTTGGCTGCGGGCCGAGCACCCGCCGTCGTCGGCCGAGGTCGAGCGGGTGCTGGCGGTCGCCCGGGGGGAGGCGGTCGCGTGCGAGATCGGCGGCGGCCGTCGGGTGGTCCGGCGGGCGGGCCGGCTGCGGGTCGAGCCGGTACGGTCGCCGGAGTGAGCCCTGCAGCATCCCGGTCCGAGGTTGGCGACGTCCTGGTCAGTGAAGCCGACCTGGCTGCGGCGGTCGGCAGGATCGGGGCGGCGATCGGCGAGGACTACGCCGGCCTCGATCCGCTGCTCGTCGGCGTGTTGCGCGGTGCGTACGTGTTCATGGCGGATCTCACCCGGGCGATCCCGCTGTCGGTGGAGGTCGACTTCCTGGCGTGTTCGTCCTACGGGGCGTCGACGACCTCGTCGGGGGTGGTCCGCATCGTGAAGGACCTCGACACCGACATCGCCGGGCGGCACGTGATCCTCGTCGAGGACATCGTCGACTCGGGCCTCACGCTCGCCCACCTGCGCACCGTGCTCGCCACCCGAGGCCCGGCCTCGGTCGAGGTCGCCGCGCTGCTCGTGCGCGAGAGCGTCCCGCAGGTCGACCTGGCCACGCTGCGCTACGTCGGCGTTCGGATCCCGGGCGACTGGGTCGTCGGCTACGGCCTCGACGCCGGCCAGCGCTGGCGGAACCTGCGGGCGGTCCACCGCTGGCTCGGCTAGGTCCGTCAAGTCCGCCGATGCGTCGCGCCGATACCCTTTCGCTGTCGTGCGACGCCTCCTTCGACCTCCCTGGGTGTTCGTCGCCCTCGCCGTGGTGGTGCTCGGGCTCGCGCTCTGGGCTGCGTCGGGTGGGGACGACCGTCGCGAGCTGACCCTGGGAGAGCTCGAGGCGCGTGCGACCGCCCGCTCGGTGGCCACCGCCACGGTTCGGGACCGGGATCAGGTGGTCGAAGGCACACTCAGCGACGGCACCGAGTTCCAGGCGACGTTCCCGGCCGACTACGCCGGCGAGCTCACCTCCCGCCTGCTGGCCGCGGGGGTGGAACTGCGCACCGACGCGCAACGCCCCACCCTGTGGGGGAACCTGCTGTATGCGCTGCTACCGACGGTGCTCATCATCGGGGTGCTGCTCTACGTCCTGTCGCGCACGCCCGGCGGCCGGGGTGCGATGCAGCTCGGCAAGGCCAAGGCCAAGCGGTTCAAGCCCGATGGGCCGGTGGTCACCTTCGCCGATGTGGCCGGCATCGACGATGCGGTCGAGGAGCTCGCCGAGCTGAAGGACTTCCTCGCCCACCCGGCCCGGTTCGCTGCGCTGGGGGCCCGGGTGCCGCGCGGGGTGCTCCTCTACGGGCCGCCGGGGACCGGCAAGACGCTGCTCGCCCGGGCCGTCGCCGGCGAGGCCGGCGTCCCGTTCTTCTCGATCTCGGGCTCCGATTTCGTCGAGATGTTCGTCGGGGTGGGCGCCAGCCGGGTGCGGGACCTGTTCAACCAGGCCAAGGCCGAAGCGCCGGCGATCGTGTTCGTCGACGAGATCGACGCCGTGGGCCGCCACCGCGGTCAGGGGCTCGCCGGGGCCAACGACGAGCGGGAGCAGACGCTCAACCAGCTGCTCGTCGAGATGGACGGTTTCGAGCAGGGTAACGGCGTGATCGTGATCGCCGGCACCAACCGGCCGGACATCCTCGACGCCGCGCTCCTGCGACCCGGCCGGTTCGACCGCCAGATCGCCATCGACCGTCCCGATCTCCACGGTCGCACCGCAATCCTGTCCGTACACGCCAAGGGCAAGCCGCTCGACGACGGCGTCGATCTCGCCGTGGTCGCCCGGCGCACCCCCGGCTTCACCGGCGCCGACCTCGCCAACGTGCTCAACGAGGCCGCCATCGGCTGCGCCCGCCGGGGCGCCGGCCGCATCTCCCAGGCGGACCTCGAGGCGGCCACCGAGAAGGTGATCGCCGGCCCGGAGAAGCGAAACCGTGTCCTGTCGGCGGCCGACAAGCGGCTGATCGCCTACCACGAAGCCGGGCATGCGCTCGTCGGGCATCTGCTCGAGGGCTGTGCGCCGGTGCACAAGGTGTCGATCATGCACCGGGGCCGGGCGTTGGGCTGGACCCTCGCCGTCCCTGAGGAGGACAAGGTCGTGCAGCGCCGCAGCGAACTGCTCGACGAACTCGCCATGCTGCTCGGCGGCCGAGTGGCCGAGGAGGTCGTCACCGGCGATCCCACCACGGGCGCCCAGAACGACATCGAGCGCGCCACCCGCATCGCTCGGGCCATGGTCACCCAGTTCGGGATGTCCGACGCGATCGGCCCTCGGCAGGTCGGCGACACCGACGGGCGCGACCCGTTCGGCGCTCGCGACCTATCGGAAGCGGTGCTCGGGACGGTCGACGCCGAGGTCCGCGCCGTCCTCGACGGCGCCCGCAGCCGGGCTCGGACCGTGCTCACCGAGCACCGTGATGCGCTCGACCGGTTGGCCGACGCGCTCGTGGAGCGCGAGACGCTGGCCGACGACGAGCTGCTCAGCCTGCTGCCGCCGGTACCGGGCCGTTGAGCGGCTCGGCCTCCCAGTCGCCGGGCTCGGCGGTGCGGGTGAGCGCGAACAGGTCGACGTTGCGGTAGGGGAAGTTGACCGCCACCCGGCCTCGGGCGTTGCGGTAGTAGGTCTGCATGCCCGGGTGGGTCCACACCATGCGCTCGTGGGCGGCGTCGACGCCGGCGTTGTAGGCGTCGTGGACGTCGCGGCGGACCTCGAGCGCGACGTGCTCCTCGGCGATCCGCCGCACGAGCTGCAGCAGGTAGTGGACCTGCATCTCGATCACGAAGATCAGGCTGCCGCCGTGACCGGGCTGGGTGTTGGGGCCGTAGAGGACGAAGAAGTTCGGGAAGCCGGGCACCGCGAGTCCCAGGTAGGCGCGGGCGTCGTCGTCCTCCCACACGTCGCGCAGGTGGCGGCCGTCCCGGCCGTACGCCTCGTAGGTGCTCAGGAAGCGCAGCACGTCGAATCCGGTGGCGAGCACGAGTACGTCGGCGTCGTGGACCGTCCCGTCCGCGGTGACGACACCCTGGGGGACGATCTCGCGGATCGGCTCGGTCACCAACTCGACGTTGGGCTCGGTGAGCGTGCGGAACCAGCCGTTGTCCATCAGCATCCGCTTGCCGTACGGCGGGTACGTGGGCAGCACCTTGGGGACGAGATCGGTGCGGTCACCGAGTTCGGCCAGCAGGTAGCGGGTGAAGTACTCGCGGTGCGCATCGTTGTGGGCGTTGAGGCTCCGCTCGGGATGCGCCCAGTTCGGGTCCTTCTGCAGGGTGGGGTGGGCGCGGTCGTTGAACGTCCAGCCGAGCCGCAGCCGGTACCACGCCCGGTACGCCGGGACCTCGGCGAGCAGGGTCCGCAACGGGCCGGGCACCTCCTTGCGGAACTGCTCGAACGGGGCGGCCCATTGCGGTGAGCGCTGGAAGATGGTGAGCGATCGCACCCGGGGCTGGATCTCGGGGGCGGTCTGCATGCAGCTCGCGCCGTTGCCGATGACGGCGACGTCCTTGCCGTCGAGCGACACGCCGTCGGGCCAGGCGTTGGTGTGGAACGACGGGCCGGCGAAGGTGTCGAGCCCGGGGATGTCGGGGTACTTGAGCGGGTTGAAGATCCCGACCGCGGAGAACACGACCGGGGCCCGCAGCACCTCGGTGGTGCCGTCGGCGCGCTCGACGGTGACGTCCCAGGCGTGATCGTCGTCGTGCCAGCGCACCTCGCGCACCGTGGTGGAGAACCGCACGTGGCGGCGCAGGTCGAAGGTGTCGGCGACGTGTTCGAGGTACGCCCACAGCTCGTCGCGCAGGGCGAAGTACTTGCTCCAGTCGTAGCTGCAGAACGAGAACGAGTACAGGTGGTTGGGCGTGTCGACCCCGGCGCCGGGGTACCGGTTCTCGAGCCAGGTGCCCCCGACGGTGTGGTGCTTCTCGATGATCGTGAACGGCACGCCGGCGGCCTGCAGGTTGACCGCCGCGCAGATGCCCGAGACACCGGCACCGATGATCAGCACCCGGAACCCGTCGGGCGCCGCGATCGGGGCCACCTCGGGCGGGGCCAGGCGCAGCTGGGCCCGCATCATCGGGCCGTACTCGGCCGCCACCGGCTCGCCCATGGCGACCGAGAGCATCTCGGCGACCAACTCGGGCGACGGATCGGGGATGGCCATCGGCCGCCCGGCGGCCCAGGCGCCGATCGCCTCGTGTGCGGCCTCCCGCACCTCGGCTTGCAGCGCCTCCGGGAGACCACCGGAGTCGTTGTCCCCCATACCGATCGAGCGGACGGGGCGGTACGGCGCCTCGAGCCACCGCCGCTCGCCGGTGAGCTGCACGAGCACCATCAGCAATGTCGGGACGTTGGCGACGGCGAGCGCGTCGCGCAGTTCCTGGTCGTCCACGGTTTCCCCTCGCGTTCCGACGGACCCCATCGATCCTAGGGGGATCGGGACAGCTGTCCCGATCCCCACGGCGTGCCGGTCCCGGCGCTCGGGCTACGGTCCGGTCCGGGGGAATCCGCAGGGGGTACTGCCATGCGCATCGTCGACGTCGACGCCCACGTGCACGAGCCGCTCGACTGGGTCGAGCGCACCGACCCCGGGCTGGCCGAGGTGCTCGGCCCGCCGGCCCGGTTCTTCGACATCGCGAGCAGCGTGTTCGGTGTGTCCGATCCGTCGTTCGCATCGCTGCCCGAGGCGCAGCGACCCAGGGACCGCTTCGACCTCGTGCCGCCCGGGTTCGTGACCCACCTCGAGATGACCGACGAGCGCCAACCCGATGACCACACCGCACCTGGTGACGATCCCCGCTACGGCGCGACGGCCCGGCTGGCGTGGTGCGACGAGCGGGGGATCGACGTGCAGTTCCTCAACCCGACGTTCCTCGTCGGGGCGTTCGTCCAGGCCGCCCGGGTGCGCCGGAACGACCTGGCCCAACGGATCCGGGCCTGCTGGAACACGTGGTCGACCGACGTGTGTGCCGGCCACACCGACCGGTTGATCCCGGTCACCCAGATCGACCTGAACGACGTCGGGTGGTCGATCGCCGAGATGACCCGCATGCGGGCCCGGGGCAGCCGGGCCTTCGTGATCCCCGAGGCGCCCGTCGGCGGCGGTCGCCGCACGGCCGACGGTGGCCGCACGCTGGCCCGGTCGATCTCACACCCGGACTTCGAGCCGATCTGGGACGCGGCGGAGGATCTCGGCATGTCGCCGTTCGCCCATGTCGGCTTCGCCCGGGAGCGGATCAACCCCGGCTGGGCCAACAACGGCGCCGACGACCTGCACACGTTCAACCTCCTCAACTTCCTCGTGGCGTCGCAGATCGGGCCGCAGGCACTCGTCGCTGCGCTCGTCTACGACGGCGTGCTCGAGCGCCACCCGGGGCTCAC
>JBILVB010000154.1:0-8915 GCA_044370695.1 Acidimicrobiales bacterium
GGAGCGGCTCCGGGGTGATGCCTTCGCACGGACAGGCCGATGCCGACCGGGAGCACGACCATGAACTCGACGAGTTCTGCCGCATCGTCGCCCGGCACGTATGGGCCCACGTCGGTGCCGACGATCCTCGGCCGGTGGTCGTCGCCGGGGTGGGGGATCTCGTCGCTCGCCTGCGGGCGGCGAGCGCCGATCCGGACCGCATCGTCGCCGTGGTCCCCGGGACCGTCGAGCGGGTGGCGGTCGCCGAGCTCGCGGCCCGGGGCGCCGCCGCGCTCGGCCCGGTGCGCTCGCCGGCCACCCGCGCCTGGCTCGAACGGTTCCACCACCGTCAGGGCTCGGGGCTCGCGTCCGGCGACCTCGACGAGCTCGCGGCCGAAGCGGCGCACGGGCGGGTCGCGGCGCTGCTGGTGCCCGAGAGCGCCGACCGGACGGACCCGCGCCTCGACCGGGCGATCGCCGGTGCCCTCGCCGGGCGCGCCGAGGTGCTCGTCGTGGCGGCGGGTGACCTCGACGCCCCCGGGGCGGTCTATCGCTGGTGACGGCCCCCGGGGTCCGCCGGGCACGACCGCAGGTACGTGAGCAGGTCGCCGAGACGGGCGGTGGCCACGGCGATCACGGTGTCGGCGGCGCCGTAATAGAGGCGGTACTCGTCGGTGGACGGGTCGTGGACGGCACCGCACGGGAACACCACGTTCGGGACGTCGCCGATGCGCTCGTAGTCGGTCGCGGGCGACAGCACCCAGTCCGGTGACCGGTGCAGGACGCGCCCGGGCTCGTCGCGGTCGACGAGCGCGAGCCCGACGCGGTAGAGCCCGCCGGCGACGGTCGTGCGGACCCCGTGGTAGACGACCAGCCAGCCGTGCGGCGTCTCCAACGGTGGCGGCCCGAGCCCGACCCGGGCGGCGTCCCACCAGGCCCCGTCCCGGCAGGCGAGGACCCGCTGCGGGTTGCGCCAGGTGACGAGATCGGTGCTGCGCGACAACCAGATGTCCGGTTTCGGTCCGGTCAGCGGGCTCACCGGACGATGGAACAGCACCCATTCCCCGCCGACGCGGCGAGCGAGCAACGCAGCGTTCTTGTCCTCCGGCGGACAGACCGTCCCCCAGATGTCGACGGTGTCGAGGTCGGTCGTGGCGAGGAACACGGCGGGGCCCGGCGGCCCGAACGCCGTGCCGGTCAGCACCCAGGTGCCGAGTTCGTCGACGCGCACCAGGCGTGGGTCCTCGAACCCCCACTGCTCGTCTTCGATCCCGGGGCGTGGGCTCAGGAGCGGAGCGGGGTCGACCCGCCAGCCGCCCAAGCCGTCGTCGGACCGAGCTGCCCACAGGTGCGAGATCCCCCGGGTGTCCTCGACCCGGCACACCAGCACGGTGGCCGTGCCGGTCCGGGCCACCGCCGGGTTGCAGACCGCGTTCACGGGCACCGGCCAGTCCGCCGGGGTGAGGATCGGGTTGCCGGGATGGCGCCGGAACAGCGTGGAGGGGTTCACGGCGGTCCGAGCCGGTCGAGCGCCGGTCCGGCGGCGTCGAGCGCGAGGCGGGCGGACAAGGCCTCGATCGTCGACTCCGCCCCCTGGTTGCTGCTGACCACGCCGTGGTCGATGCCGTCGGCGCATCCGCCGGTCGCCGGATCGAGCACCCACCGTCCGGACCGATTCGCCCCGGTGAACCAGGACCAGGCCCGCAGCGCCCGTCGGCCGTGTCCCTCGTCGCCGGTGACCGCGAGGGCGTCGAGTTCGGCGACCACGAGCGCGGCGGCCTCGAGCGGTTGCTCGCCGCCGTGGCCCGGGTGGGGTTCCCCGCGGTGGCGGCCCTCGTTGCCGGGCAGCACGACCGGCGGGTCGTCGAGGCCGCACTGGTCCCCGTACCAGCGCAAGGTGCGCAGGCCGAGCCGGAGGTACCGGTCGTCGTCGAGCCGGTGACCGGCGAGGATCAGGGCGTGGGGGACGAGCGCGTTGTCGTAGGCGAGCGCGTCCTCGTACCAGTCCCAGTCGTCGGTGGCGTTGCGGGGGTGGAGCGCGGCGATTCCCTCGGCGAGCGTGTCGACGAGGCCGTCCCAGCGCCGCAGCGGTGCGGCGCCTTTGAGCCGGGCGAGGCCGACCACGAGTTGCGCTGCGGTGCGGGGGCTCGGCCGGGTGTCGGCGACGTCGGCGCACAAGGTGTCGAGCAGCACGACCGCAGGTTCCCGTATCGCGTCGGGCCGGTCGTCGCCCACGACGGCCGTGAGCGCCCGCACGGCACGCCCGACGTGATCGCCGTGATGCGGGTGGTCGAGCCACCGACGGTCGTAGCCGAGCAGGTTGTGCATCCCCACCGTGGCCGGGCGCTCGGGGGTGGCGTGGCGCAGGAAGGCGAGCGCGAGCACGGCTCGCCGGCGCCACGCGGCGTGTCCGGTGCGATCGGCGAGTGCGACGGCGCAGGGCAACAGGCGGGCGACGTCGTCGACGCAGTAGCCGGTCGAGAGGTTCGGCATGCCACCGACGGCGTGCTGCACCACGCCGACGTCGTCGCACAGCAGATCGAGGTGCGCGGTGCGGATCGCCGGCAGCGCCGGCCGCGAGCCGGCCGGTCGGCGGGTGCGGACCGGCCGTGCGCCCGCCCGGTGCAGTGCTTCGGCCCACGCGTCGGCCACGGCGCCGGGACCCACCCGGGCCGCCGTCCGGCGGGCGTGCTCGCGCCCGCTGCGCCGCCGGTCGGGGTGCTCGGCGAGGTCGGCGAGCACCGTCGCCAGCGCCTCGCTGTCCCCGAACGGCACCAGCGTGCCCGCACCCGTGCCGAGGAGGTCCTCGGCGTAGGGGAACGGGGTGGCCACCACCGGGCAGCCGGCGGCGATCGCCGCCGTGACCGCTGCGGGTGCGCCGTAGCGCTCGGCGTTGGTGTCCGCGTCGTCGCCCGGTCCGGGCACGGTGACCACCAGATCGGCGGTACCGAGCAGCGCGGCGACGTCGTCGGGCCGCAGCGGCCCGTCGTCGACCACCACGGCGCCGCTGAGCCCGAGGCGGCCGGCGTGCCCGGCGACCTCGATGCGGCGGCGCTCACCGTCGCCGGGATCGGCTGTGCCGTCGGCGACGATCACGGTGACCACGTCGTGATGCCGGATCCGGCCGAGCGCATCGAGCAACCCGAGGAGCCCGTCGTCGGGGCCGAAGCGCACGGGCACCACGACGCAGAGCTGGTTTCGCCCGGCGGCGGGTAGTGCCCAGCGCCGACCCGCGCCGGACCGGGGGCCGTCGATCCCCGGTTCCGGCTCGACCGGGCGGGGCGCTGCGAAGGGCACGACGTCGACCGTGCCGGGCGGGGCGAGACGTGACCCGATCAGCCGTCGCCGGGCCGCCTCGTGGGGCACCAGGATGCCGATGGCGTCGGCCGTGAGCCGCTCGAGCACCTGGAACCGGGCGGGGGCGGGGGCGACGGGTACCGAGCGCAGGCGCAGCAGGTAGGGGAGGGGCGACTCGTCGAGGAACACGCCGAGCAGTTCGCCGTCGGCACCACCGAACGCACCGTCGGCCACGTCGACGACGACGGCCTCGGCGCCGCGTCGCGAGACGAGGCGTGCCGCTCGGGCGTAGTCGTCCGCAACGTCCCGCACGATCTCGGCGTCCCCGACGGCCGGTGACCCGTGCGACCGGTCCGGGCGGACCCGGACGACGTCGAGGCCATCCACGCCGGGTGTGCGACGGAGCAGGTCCGGGAGGCCGATCGTGGCGGCGGTGCCGAACCCGGGTGGCGCAACGGGGGTGACGACGGCGAGGCGCATCCCGCAGTCAGCTCCGCAGCATCGGCGCTGGTGGGGCCGTCGTCAGTGGCGCCGTCTGCTCGGGTGGGCACGGATGGCTCGCGAGATGGTCGAGCAGGGCCTCGAGGCTGCAGGACGCCACGGCGACACAGGTGTCGCCCGCGCCGTAGTACAGGCGCAGGGTGTCGCCGTCGTCGTCGAGCAACCAGCCGCAGGGGAACACGACACCGGGCACGTCGCCGGCCAGCTCGTAGGGGGCGCTCGGGCCGAACACCCACTCGCTGCCCCGGGCCAGCACCAGGGTCGGGTCCTCCCGGGCGAGCAGGGCCAAGCCGAGTCGGTACACGGCACCGGCCACGGTGGTCTTCACCGCGTGGTAGCACACGAGCCACCCGCGGTCGGTGAGCAGCGGGGGCGGGCCGAGCCCCACCTTGTTGGCGTCCCACCAGCCACCGCGTCGGGCGGGGATCAGGATCCGGCCGTCGCCCCAGTGTCGAAGGTCCGGGCTGAACGACAACCAGATGTGGGCGCCGAGGCCGACCATGGCGGGCGCCGGGCGGTGCAACAGCGCCCACCGGCCCGAGAAGGTCGTCGGGAACACGGCGGCGTCCTTGTCCTCCGGCGGCATCAGCACCCCGCGCCGTTCGAATCGCACGAAGTCCCGAGTGCTCGCGAGGCACACCAACGGCCCGCCGAGGGAGAACCCGGTGTAGGTGATCAGGTACTCGTCGCCGACTTGGGTGATGCGCGGATCCTCGATCCCCCAGTGCTCCTCGAAGCGGTCCGTGCGCGGGGTCATGCCCCGGTCGAACTCGATGGTCCAGTCCCCGAACCCGTCGTCGCTGCGCGCCACCACGAGCCGGGACAATCCGGTGCGATCCTCGACGCGGACCAGCAGCAGGGTCTGGCCCTCGAACCGGGCGACGCCGGGGTTGAACGCGGTGTTGACCATCTTGGGGAAGTCGTCGGCGGTCAGCACCGGGTTGGCGGGGTGCCGGGTGAAGAATCCGCCGGGGTGGTCGTCGGCGGCCATCGTCAGGCGGCGGCCCGGGCGGCGAGCACCTCGGTGGCGAGCCGGGCGTAGCGGGCACCGACCGCCGGCCAGGCGAGGTCGGCGGCCATCGCCCGGCAGCGCTCCCGCATCGCGATCGCCGCCCGGGGCGTGGTGAGCACGCGCCGGATCCCCGAGGCGAGGGCGTCGGGATCCCCGTGGCGCACGACGATCCCGGCCCCGCCGCCGAGCAGTTCGACCGCGTGGGGGAACGCCGTGGCGACCACCGGGCGAGCCGCTGCGATCGCTTCGACCAGCACCCCCGAGGTGACCTGGTCGTGCGAGTCGTACGGCAACACCACGACGTCGGCACCCCGCACGAGCGTGCGCAGCTCCGGGCCCGATCGGTAGGCGTCGTCGAACACGACACGTGGCGCAACGCCGAGCTGGTGGGCCAGCGCGACGAGGCCGTCTCGGTAGCGCTCGCCCTCGGTGGCCCGGACCTTCGGGTGCGTGCCGCCGAGCACGACGTACACCGGTTGGGGCACCAGGGTCCCGATCCGGGCGAAGGCCGTGATGGCGTGCTCGATGCCCTTGCCCGGTCCGAGCAGCCCCCACGTGAGCACCGTGGGCGCGTCCACGAGCTTGCGGGCCTCGCCACCGAGTTCGACGGCGGCGCCGTGGGGGATGACGGCCAGCTTCGTCGCCGGCACGGCGACGCTGTGCAGCAGCCGGGTGCGGGCGGCTTCGCTCTGCACGACGACGATCTCGCTGTGGGCGACGATCCCGGCGAGCACCCGCAGCTGGCCGGGCGAGGGCGACGCCAGCACGGTGTGGAGCACGACGATGCGGGGTACCTCGCATCGGCGCAGGAAGCCGACCACGGCGGCGCCGTCGTCGGCGCCGTAGATCCCGAACTCGTGCTGGACGATCACGGCGTCGTGCCGGGTTGCGGCTCGCAAGGCCGCGGTCGGCTGTGCCGAGGCGTCGGGGTCCCAGCAGGCGACGACCTCGGACCGGTCGGCGCCGGGCCGGCTGCTCGCGCCGGCCCGGCGGCCCGAGGCCACCTCGCCGGGCGCCACCCGGATCATCCCGACCGTGCGGCACCCCCCTGCGAGCAGTCCTTCGCGCAAGGACGCCGCGAACGTCGCGAGACCGCACTGGGTAGGCGGGTAGGTGCCGACGAGCGCGACGTCGATGCCGTCGAAGGTTGCTGGAGCCACGTTCGGACCTCCTCGGGACGATGGTGCGCCGTACGGCACCGCCACCTTCGTTGCGCCCGTCCGTGCGGCCAAGGGGCGGACGGCTCAAGCGCCAGTGGTGCGGTCGGACCGCTCCAGGTCACACGGAGTGGTCCGATGGGCTAGATTCACCACTCGTGGCGTTGCGTGCCGCTCGCATCACCCGGGCGAGTTCCTTGCTCGACGCAGCGCTCGAAGCCGTTGCGGCGGTGCGCGAGACGCTCGGGGTGCGCACCGCTGACCTGTTGGTCCTCCCGGACCTGTTGCGGGCCCGCCCGGCGTTGTGGGTGCGCGCCGACGAGGGCGGCTGCTGCGTGGTCGAGCACTGGCCCTGCGAGCACCCGTGCCTGCAAGTGGCCGTCGACGGCCGTCGAACGGTGACGCCGGTCCGTCCCGAGCGGATGACCGCGGTACCGGTCCACGCCGCAGGCGTCGTGATCGGTGCGCTCGCGGTGGGTCCACGCTTGGGCCTTCGTTCGGGGGTGCCGGCGGCCCGGTTGCGCGAGACGGCCGAGGTCGTCGGCCTCGCGCTGGACGTGGTGCACCTGCGCACGGAACTGCTCCGGACCGAAGCCGAGCGTGACCACCAGGCCGTCCACGACGGGTTGACGGGCCTGGCCAACCGACGCTCGTTCGCCGAGCGGCTGGGGCAGGCCCTGGGGCGAGCCGCCGCGGCGGGGACCGACTGCGGCGTGCTGATCGTCGACGTCGACCGCTTCAAGGACCTGAACGACACGCTCGGCCACGACGTCGGTGACGAGTTGTTGCGGGTGGTGGCCACCCGCCTGCGCGGGATCGCCGACCCGCCCGATCTCGCGCGTCTCGCCGCCGACGAGTTCGCCGTGCTCGTCGAAGGCGCAGGCTGCGACGACGCGGTCGCGCTCGGCCGGCGAGCCGTGCGGCTGCTGGGCGAGCCGATCGAACTCGCCGGTCTTCGCGTGTCGCTTGCGGTGTCCGTCGGGATCGCGTGCCACCCGTGGCACGGCTCGCAGCCCCAGCAACTGCTGCAGCACGCCGGCCTCGCCCTCGAGGCCGCCAAGGCGGGGCCCGAGGCACCGGTGCGCCTGTTCGACCCGGCCATCGCGCAGACCACCGCGCGGCGGTGGTCGATCGCCACGGCGTTGCGCCAGGCGGTGGAGGGCCGGCGCTTCGAGGTGGTGTACCAGCCCTTGGCCGAACTCGGGTCCGGTCGCATCACCGGCGTCGAGGCGCTGTTGCGCTGGAACCACGACACGCTCGGTCCGGTGTCGCCGAGCGAGTTCATGCCCGTCGTCGAGCACGTCGGCCTCGTCGACCCGGTCACCCGGTTCGTCCTCGGCCGGGCCCTCGAGCAGTCGGCGGCCTGGAACGACCAGGGCGTCGAACTGCACCTGTCGGTGAACGTGTCGGCCCGCAACCTGCTCGACGCCGGCTTCGACCGGATGCTGCTCGGGTTGCTCGAGCAGTGGCGCGTACCCGCCGAACGGATCACGCTCGAGATCACCGAATCCGCACTCGTGCCCGAGGACGATCGGGTGCAGGCCGCCTTGGAGCGGCTGTCGCGCCACGGTCTGGGCCTGTCGATCGACGACTTCGGCACCGGGTACTCGTCGTTGGCCTACCTGCGGCGTCTGCCGGTCACCGAGGTGAAGATCGACCGGTCCTTCGTCGCGGACCTGCTCGTGCGGCCACGCGATGCGGTGATCGCGCGTTCGATCCTCGACCTGGCCGACCGACTGGACCTCGACGTGGTCGCCGAGGGCATCGAAGACGTCCGGATCCTCGAGTTGCTCGTCGAGATGGGATGCCCGCAGGGTCAGGGCTTCCTGCTGTCGCCGCCGCTCCCCGGCGACGAAGTGCCGGCGCTCGTGCACGCCCGGACCGGCCCGGGGGCCCGCCGGTAGCCTGACGCCGTGCGCGTCGTGGCGGGAACGGCTCGGGGCCGTCGACTGCTCACCCCGCCGGGTCGCGACACCCGCCCGACCGCCGATCGGGTGCGGGAGGCGGTGTTCAACGCCCTGCACAGCCGCGGCCTCGTCGCCGATGCAACCGTGCTGGACCTGTACGCCGGATCCGGCGCCCTCGGGATCGAAGCGCTGTCTCGCGGTGCGGCCTCGGCCACGTTCGTCGAGCGGTCGCCCGAGGCACTGCGGTGCGTGCGGGCCAACCTGGTCGCGACCGGCCTCGCCGAGCGGGCGACCGTGGTCGGCGCCGAGGCGACGGCCTTCTTGCAGAACGCGACCGAGCGTTTCGACCTCGCCCTGCTCGACCCGCCCTATGCCTTCGACGGTTGGGACGCGCTGCTCGCTGCGCTCCCGGCCGAGGCCGCCGTCGTCGAGTCGGACCGGACCCTCAGCACCCCGCCGGGCTGGACGATGGTCCGCTCGGCCCGCTACGGGACTACCGTGGTCGGTCTGCTCGTGCGTGTGCACCCTGCAACCGCCGACGAGCCGTGACCCCCGAGATGCCCACCGCCCTCTACCCCGGAAGCTTCGACCCGTTCCACAACGGTCACCTCGACGTCGTGAGCGTCGCGGCCGAACTGTTCGGATCGGTGATCGTCGCGGTACTGGTGAACCCCCAGAAACCCGCCGCGATGTTCGAGCAACAGGAGCGCACCGAACTGATCGAGGCGTCGGTGGCCCACCTGCCCGGCGTCGTCGTGCGGCACTTCACCGGCCTCGTCGTCGACGCCGTCGGCCGACTCGGTGCCGACTTCATCGTGAAGGGGTTGCGCACGGTCGGCGATTTCGAGATCGAGCAGCAGATGGCCCACACCAACCACGCCGTGTCGGGGGTGCGGACGGTCTACGTCCCGGCCAGCCCGGCGCAGTCGTTCGTGGCGTCGAGCTTCATCCGGGACATCACCCGGTACGGTGGAGACGTCTCGGCCCTGGTCCCGCCGCCGGTGGCGGCTCGATTGCAGGAGCGCTTCCCTCGATGAGCCACGCCCGATGAGCTATTTCGGC
>JBILVB010000031.1:0-28307 GCA_044370695.1 Acidimicrobiales bacterium
CGCGTCGGCCGGGGCGGCCCCGGCCGGCCGGCGGCACTGGTGCTCGCCCCCACGCGAGAGCTCGCCGCTCAGATCCACGACACCCTCGCCCCGCTCGGCGCCCTGCGCCGCCGGCGGGTCCTCGCCGTCTACGGCGGTGTGTCCCTGACCCCCCAGACCAAGGCGCTCGCCCACGGTGTCGCCGTCGTCGTCGCCACCCCCGGGCGCCTCGAGGATCTGATGGCGCAGCGGTCGATCGCGCTCGATGCGATCGAGGTCGTCGTGATCGACGAGGCCGACCGCCTCGCCGACATGGGGTTCGCTCCGGCGGTGCGGCGCATCGTGCGGGCCACGCCGGCGTCACGCCAGACGGCGCTGTTCTCCGCCACGCTCGACGATGCGTCCGAGTCGCTCACCCGTGACCTGCTGCGCAATCCGATCCGGGTCGACGTGGCGGGCGAGGCCGAGGGCGAACCCGATCTCGTCCATCGGTTCTGGACCGTCACCCAGCAGGACCGCCAGGCCGTCGCTGCGCAGGTCGTTCGCGCGATGGGCCGCACGCTCGTGTTCACCCGGACTCGCCACGGCGCCGACCGGGTGGCCAAGCAGTTGGCCTCCGCCGGCCTGGTGACCGCCGCGCTCCACGGTGGGCACTCGCAAGCCAGGCGGGACGAGGCCCTCGCCGGATTCCATGCCGGTCGTGTGCAAGCGCTCGTGGCCACCGACGTGGCCAGCCGGGGCATCCACGTCGACGACGTGGCGTGCGTGCTGCAGATCGATCTGCCCGAGACGCCCGCCGACCACCAGCACCGCTCCGGCCGGACCGGGCGGGCCGGGGCGAAGGGGCTCGTGGTCACGTTCGTGCAGGAGGGCAAGTTCACGGCGGCTCGCTCGATGGCCAAGGTGCTCGACTACGACGTCGAGATCGGTCCGCCCGCACTCGAGGAGCTCGACGTCCTGGCCGAGCAGGTCCGGCCGGTCCGGCCCGCTGGTCCGGTCGTGCCGGAGCCCTCGGACCGGCCGGGCGCGCCGGTGCTCTCCGGTCTCGGACCGGTGCCCAGCGAGTTCTGGCGCCACGACGTCCGGCCGGACGGATCGTCGGCCCGTCGGAACGGTGCGGTGGACCCGAGCGATCGCCGGACCGGTCGGGCCCGGCCGCCGCGGGCGGTCCGGCGGCGCACCCGCGCCGGCCGGTGAGCCGGCTCGCCCGTCATTCCGTGTCGTCGTCCGCCGGCAGCACGAGCAGATCGGCGCTGGCCGCCAACGCCAACGCGACCTGAGCCGCTTTCTCGACCACGGCGGCGACATAGTGGCCGGCGACCGTCGCCGAGCCCGGGAGTGGGGGATCCCCGAGGGACCGGACGAGCACGGCGGCGTCGGTCGCCGGCGTGACCGGTTCGGGGTCGGGCAGCGGACCGGACGGACGCCACAGGTCGACGCCTCGCCCGGTCCGGGTGGGGCCGCGACCGGGAACGACGTGACGGCGGGCTGCGTTCATCCGACCTCCTCCAGCGTGGCGGCGGTGTCGGGCTCGTCGGTGAGCATGGACTCCGGCCGCAGTCCGAGGGCCTTGCGCAGTTGCTCTGCGTCGAGATCCGACAGCGAGCTCGACGCGGGGAGCACGAGGTCGGCGATGTGGCGCTTGCCGGCCACGACCTCCTCCACCCGCTCGTCGACGGTGCCCGGGCAGACGAGCCGGTGCGAGATGACCGTGCGTGTCTGACCGATGCGCCACGCCCGATCCCGGGCCTGGTCCTCGACGGCGGGGTTCCACCACCGGTCGTAGAGCACCACGTGGCTGGCCGCGGTCAGGTTGAGCCCGACCCCACCGGCCTTGAGCGACAGCACGAGCGCTCCGGCGCCCGCCTCGGCCTGGAACTCGGCGACCATCGTGTCGCGTGTGCCTCTGGCCAGCGACCCGTCGTAGCACTGGATCCGGCGCCCGAAGGTCTGGCTCAAGTGTGTCGCGAGCATGCGGCCCCACTCGGCGAAGTGGGTGAAGATCAGCACCTTCTCGTCGGCGGCGAAGACCTGCTCGACGATCTCCTCGAGCCGGGCGAGCTTGCCCGACCGACCCGCCAGCGGCCGGCCGTCGTCGAGGTAGTTCGCCGGGTGGTTGCAGATCTGCTTGAGCGCCGTGATCGCCGCGAGCACGGCGCCCTTGCGCTGGTCGGCCCCGTCGGCCGACGAGACGATCAGGCGGTCGAGCACGGCCTGGTAGAGACCGATCTGCTCGGTCGTCATCGAGCAGTGGTCCAACTCGTCGATCCGGTCGGGGAGTTCGGCGGCGACGGCGGGCTCGGCCTTGGTCCGCCGGAACACGAGGATCCCGTTCAGCGCCTTGAGCGCCGCCTCGCCCTCGCCGGCGAGTTGTGACACGAAGGTGGCACGCGGGCCGACGAGGCCCGGATTGGTGAAGTCGAGGATCGCCCACAGGTCACCCAGGCCGTTCTCGATCGGGGTGCCGGTGAGCGCGATGCGGGAGCGGGCCGGGATCCGGCGCAACTGCTGTGCAGACTCGTTGGTCGGGTTCTTGATCGCCTGCGCTTCGTCGAGCACCAGACGGCTCCACGTGCGCCCGGCGAGCACGTCGATGTCGCGCACCGCCGTGCCGTACGTGGTGATCACCACGTCGGCCCGAGCGATCTCGGCCTCGAACTCGGCGGCGTCGGCGCGCCGTGCCCCGTGGTGGAGCACGACCCGCAGCCGGGGGGTGAACTTCGCCGCTTCCCGGGCCCAGTTGCCGACCACGGCGGGCGGGGCGATGACGAGCGCCTTGCTCGCTGCGGCGCCGTCGGCGTCGGCGGTCGCTCGGGCGGCGGCCTGGGCCCGTCCGAGGTGAGCGAGCATCGTGGGGGTCTTGCCGAGCCCCATGTCGAGCGCAAGGCAGCCGCCGAGCCCGGCCGAGTCGAGGAACCCGAGCCAGGCGAGCGCCTCGGCCTGATAGCTGCGCAGCTCACCACGGAAACCCTCCGGGGTGGTCACGGGTTCGGTGGAGACGCCTCGGGCCCGCTCGAACAACTCCGTCGCCCAGCCGGACCCGGCCACGGCGATGCCGCCCGTGAGACGGCTCCCCTCGAGGCCCATGGCGTGGCGGAGGATCTCCGCCCCGGTCATCTGGGTGGTGCGGGACCGTTCGGCGAGTGCGGCTGCAGCCTCCTTGAGGTCGAGCCGGTCGAGCTCGACCCAGCGTCCACCGGACCGCACGAGCGGTCGGGCCTCGGCGGCGAGGCGAGTGATCTCGGCGGCGCTGAGCTCCACGTCGCCGAACACCACCGACCACCGGACGTTCGCGAGCTGATGGGCTCCGACGACGGATTCGCCCGTCGGCATCGTGAACAGCCGCAACACCGGCGTGGGCTTGCGCCGCGACAGCGCCGGCAGCCGGAGGTCGAATCCGGCGGCGGTCAGCTCGACGGCGACGACCGTCATCAGCTCCCACGCCTCGTCCTGGCTGAGCACGACCTGCCCGCGACGCAGCGCGCCCGGCCGGCGCAGGACGGGGTAGAGCCGCTCGAGCCGGGCGAGCTCGTCGGCGATCGGTTTGGTGTTCTTCGAGTCGGTGAGCGCCACTTCGACCGGGAGGGGACGGCCGTCGGCGCCCGGCCCGAGCACGTTGCAGAACCAGGCCCCGCCGCGGTCCGGCGGGTCGAGCTGCACGATCAGACGAGGACGACCCGACGCGGTGACCGTTCGCGACCACTGCTCGAGCCGCCGGCCGAGTTGTCCGACGACGGCGACGGGGGCGCTGAAGGTGGACCCGTCGAGGCGCGTGGCGACGGCCTCGGCGACGCTCTGCGCAGAGTGCGTGACCGGCGGCGGCGCCGGGAAGCTGAGCTGACGGGCGCCGAACTTCACGATGGCGTCGACGACGGCCGACAGGATCGTCGCCGTGGTGGCGCGGGCATCGGCCTGGGGGTGCAGTGCGTTGACCGGCCCCGGCACGACCGCGGCCAGGCGCTGCAACTCCTCGTCGTCGACGAGAGCCGGCGCCCAGCGCACCGCCACGTCCGCAGCCCGACCGTTGGGTCGGGTCACGGTCCGAAGCGTGGGGACGACGGCTCCTCTGGCCACGTGTCGCACCCCGAGCAGCGCGACGCGGCCGAGCCAGGCGACGCTCGCGCCGACCCCGGAGCGGGTCGTGCGCCCGCCCACCTCCACGAGCCAGCCGAGGATCTTGTCGACCGGGATCGACAGTGCGTCGGCCCGGAAACCGCCGGGCAGCGGCACCCCGGGGTGCAGGTCCCAGCCGAGGGCCGGACCGCCGATCGCCTCGAGCCGGTCCGCGAGCTGCTCGTTGTCCTCGGGGGTCAGCCCGGGTCCTGCGGCCCAGACCACGACGTGACCGTCGGACCACGAAGCCTGGAGCCGGATCTCGGCGAGTTCGGCGAGTTCGCTGACCGACACCGTGGGCGCCGCGGTCAGCACGTCCCACACGGCTTGGAGGCGGGAGCGGTCGTCCTCGAGGTCCGCGAGCACGAGCTCGCGCTCGCGGACCGGGAGCCGCTGTGCGCTCAGGATGCGCTCGTCGGTGTCGTCGAGCAGGCGACCGACGGCGAGGCGGGCGCGGGCCGGCTCGCGTTCGAAGAGCGCGAGGTCCTCGGCGCTGGCGCGACCTTCGGCGACGGCCCAGGCGACGTGTTCGAGTTCGTGGAGCAGCAGTGGCATAGGGGGATGCGGCGCCTCTTCGCGCCGCCGACCGCTCGGGGACTGTGACCGGCGGGGCCCGCTGCAGGATCCCCGATCCTGCGCTCTCGCCGACGGTGCACCCCCGAGGGGGCACACCCGAACGAGGGGCCACACGCCGCCCGGCAGCATAGCGGTGTCGTCCCGGATCGGTGTGGATGGGACGTCGGATCGGGAAGACTGCGGTGATCGGGCAGCCGCCCGGGAGGGGAGCCGGTCATGCAGTCGTTCGCCCAGAAGGTGGCCGTCGTCACCGGTGGTGGTAGCGGGATGGGGCGCGAGCTGGTCCACCAGTTGTGGGCGGCCGGGTGTGCCGTCGCGGCCTGCGACGTCGACATCGACGGTCTCGCCGAGACGGCGGCGGACTGCGCCGGCGGACCCCGGGTGTCGACGTTCCGGGCCGACGTGTCGTCCGAGGCCGACTGGCTCGCGTTCCGCGACCACGTCCGCGCCGAGCACTCGACCGACCTCGTGCATCTGTTGTTCAACAACGCCGGCATCGGCGGGGGCGGGAGCATGGTGCTCGACAGCCGGGAGGAATGGGAGCGCACCTTCGGCGTGTGCTGGGGCGGGGTCTACCTCGGCACCCGGACGTTCCTGCCGATGCTGATCGCGGCTCCCGAGGCGCACCTCGTCAACACGAGCAGCGTGAACGGCTTCTGGGCGTGCCTGGGGCCGCAGGGGCCCCACACGGCGTACGCCGCTGCCAAGTTCGCCGTGAAGGGCTTCACCGAGGCCCTCGTGGTGGACCTGCGGCTCCATGCGCCGCACGTCGCCGCCTCCGTCGTCATGCCCGGCCACGTCGGGACGTCGATCGCGTTCAATTCGGGCATCGCGCACGGCCGAGATCCCAAGGCGCTCAGCGACGACGACGTCCGGCTGCTGCGCGACCGGCTCGGTCGTCGCGGGCTCGACACCGGTGGAGCCTCGGACGAGGACCTGCGTACGCTCGTCGTGCAGCAAGCCACGAGCTTCCGGGACGACGCGCCGACCACCGCGGCCGAGGCGGCCACGATCATCCTCGACGGGGTGCGTGACGGCCGGTGGCGGATCCTGGTCGGCCGGGACGCCCACGTGCTCGACGCCGCCGTGCGCTCGACGCCCGAGGAGGCCTACGAGGAGTCGTTCATGGCCCGTCTCCGTGACGCAGGCACCTTCGGGTTCGTACGGGGTTAGGCCCTACCAGCCGAGGAGCCGGCGCGCGTGAGCGATCGCTGCGTCGTGGTCGGTCACCTCGATGGTCGACAGGCCGAGCGCCCGGCCGGCGGCGGCCATCGCGGGGAAATCGTCGAGGTACAGCGCGCGCCCGGCGGCGACGCCGAGCCGCTCGAGCGCCAGGCGGTAGATCGCCGGATCGGGCTTGCGCAGGCCGACCTCCCACGACCAGACCGCGACGTCGACCGCTGCAGGCGTGACCGCATCCCAGGCCGGCTGCCATTCGCGCACCGTGTTCGACACGATGCCGACCGCGAGGCCCGCGCGCGTGGCTTCGGCGGCGAGCGCGTGCATGCCGGGGTGGGCGCGCAGGGCGCCCGGCCCGTAGAACGGTGAGCCGGGGTCGAGCAGGGTCCGAACCGCGTCGGCATCGGGCCCGAGCGTGTCGAAGAACGCCTCGAGCGTGATCTCGCCCCGCTCGAGGCGATGGGCCGCATGGTCGCTACGGCCGTCGCCCTCGGACGCGAAGGCCGACAGCAGCACCGGTCCAACGCTGGCGAGGTCTATCCCGGCGGTGGTGATCCGTTCGAGGAACACCTCGATCAGCGGCCCGGTGAGCACCCCGCCGACGTCGAACAGCACGGCGTCGAAGGCGTGTCCGGCGGGCATGCAGTTGGGACGGTAGCGGTCCCGCTGCAAGGCTTGCGCCGTGAGCGACCGGGGGGCTGTGGCACCGCTCGACGACGTGCGCGTCGTCGAGATCGACAACTGGATGGCGGCACCGAGCGCAGGGGCGATCCTGTCGGACCTCGGCGCCGACGTGGTGAAGGTCGAGCCCTTGCGGGGCGACCCGATGCGCACGATGGGACGGCCGGTCAAGACGGGTGGCTCGCTCAAGGGGTTCGACGCGACGTTCGACGTGGACAACCGCGGCAAGCGCTCGATCGCCGTCGATCTCGACGCCCCGGACGGCCAGGCTCTCGTGCGCCGGCTGTGCGAGCGCGCCCAGGTGTTCCTGTGCAACCTGCTCGCGCCCCGGCAGGCCCGCTTCGGTCTCGACCCTGCCACGCTGCTCACCCACAATCCGCGGCTGGTGCACGCGACCCTGACGGGGTATGGCACCAGCGGCCCGGAGTCGTGGCGCCCCGGGTACGACGTCACGGCGTTCTTCGGGCGGTCCGGCCTGTACGACGCGCTGCGCGAGGGTGACGACGGCATCGTGCCCATGGCCCGTCCTGCCCAGGGCGACCACACGACGGGGCTCGCGCTCGTCGGCGCGATCCTCGCGGCGCTCCGGCTCGCCGAGCGGACCGGTGTCGGGCAGGTCGTGGAGACCTCGCTGTACGAGACCGCGGTGTGGACCCAGGCCTCGGATTACGCCGTGACCGCGATCGACGGCGCACCGGTGCGGCGCCGGACCCGCAAGCAGCTGATCGCGCCGCTGGGGAACCGGTACCCGTGCGGCGACGGCAAGTGGGTGGTGCTGAACATGCCGGAGGACCACTGGTGGCCGCGCTTTTGCCCCGTGGTCGATCGGCCCGAGTGGGTGGACGACCCGCGCTTCGCCACCACGAAGGGCCGGTTCGACCACATGGCCGAGCTCGTCGAGCTCATCGACGAGGCGCTGTCGGCCCGCAGCCGGGACGAGTGGGCCGCGCGCTTCGACGCTGCCGGTCTGATCTGGGGTCCGGCGTTGTCGCTCGACGAGGTGGTGCGCGACGGCCAGGCCGCGGCGCTCGGGTTGTTCCCGACGATCGAGCACCCCGACCGTGGCGCCTACCGGTCGGTGTCGATCCCCATGCGGTTCCACACGGCGCCGGTGGGGCCCAAGGGCCCGGCGCCGGCGGTCGGGGCCCACACCCGGGCGGTGCTCGCCGACGCCGGACTCGCCGGCAGTGACATCGACGCCCTCGTCGCCCGGGGCGTGGTGCGCGGGTGACCGGCGTAGCCGGACGTGCGGCACGGTGCCGTAGGGTCGGGCGGTGGACTTCGAACTGCCGCCCGAGGACGACCCGCGGCGTGTCGCCGTGCGGAGCTGGCTCGCCGAGCATCCCCGCCCGAGCGGGCGCGAGCTGGCCGAGGCCGGCTACGTGGTGCCGCACTGGCCCCACCCCTACGGCCTGGGCGCCGACCCCATCCATCAGCTGATCATCGACGACGAGCTCGACCGGGCCGGGGTGCGCCGGCCGGAGAACGGGATCGGCATCGGGTGGGCAGCGCCGACGATCTACCTCGCCGGCACCGACGCGCAACGCGACCGGTTCCTCGCTCCGATCTTCTCGGGCGAGGAGCACTGGTGCCAGATGTTCTCCGAGCCCGATGCCGGCTCGGACCTCGCGAACCTGGCCACGCGCGCCGTGCGTGACGGCGACGAGTACGTCGTCAACGGCTCGAAGATCTGGACCAGCGGTGGGCACCGCTCGGCGTTCGGGATACTGATCGCCCGGACCGACCCGGAGGCGCCCAAGCACAAGGGGCTGTCGTACTTCGTCTGTCCGACGGACCTCCCCGGTCTCACCATGCAGCCGATCGTCGACATGACCACGGTGCACTCGTTCAACCAGTGCTTCTTCGACGACGTGCGGATCCCGGCCAGTCTGCGGGTCGGTGAGGAAGGCGACGGTTGGCGACTGGCGAAGATGACCTTGGCGAACGAGCGCGTCGGGCTCTCCTCGGGCGGCGTGCTGTGGGGCGGCGGACCGACGATGGCCGATCTCGTCGGTCTGGTGCGCGCAGCGGGCGGGGTGCGAGACGACCGGCTGCGCCAGGAGATCGCCCGGCTCCATGCCGAAGCGACGGTGCTGTGGCTCAACCAGATGCGGACCGTCACGGCCCGGGTGCAGGGTCGCGCACCCGGACCGGAGGCATCGGTCCAGAAGCTCATGGCCGACGAGCACGGGCAGCGGGTCATGGCACTCGTCGCCCGGTTGGCGGGTGCCGACGCGATGCTCGAGGGCAGCGGCATCCCGGGGACGTTGCGCCCCAACGCCCGCGGGATCGGGACCGGGGCGACGTTCGACCGCTCGCAGTTCCCCGACGTGGATCCCGTCTGGTACTACGGCCAGTTGTTCGCCCCGGCGCTCACGATCGGCGGCGGCACGTTCGCCATCCAGCGCAACATCGTCGGTGAGCACGTGCTCGGCCTGCCACGTGAGCCCGACGTGGAGAAGGGACTGGGTTGGGCCCAGCTCCGCTCCGTCGGAGCGACCGCCGAGCGGGTCCGACGGAGTGGAGCGGACCCGGTCGACTGACGATCGCTGCCGTGGACCGACGAGGCTCAGTCCACGGTGATCATCAACGCCCGTCGTGTTCGCCGGGCTCGGTCGTGCACCGCAGCGCGGGCGGCGACGATGCCGCCGATCGCCAGGGTCCAGGTCGCGGCGAGCAGCACGAGAGCCGGTACCAACACGCCCAGCAGTGCTCGTCCGGTCCGGCAGGCCGACCACGCCGACTCCCAGCCCGGGCCGGCCGCGACGCACGGGGGCGAGCCGATCGCACCCAGACGGGTCGACGGGCGCGCGTCGATGTCGGCGACGGTGCCCCGGGCCCGGAACGGGTTCGGGGACAGGGCGAACGACGACCCGGCGATGCGGTCGCGGTTCGTCTCGATCCAGCTGGTGATCCGCTGCGCGATGGCCCGGTGGCCGGCGGCGTTGGGATGGAAGCTGTTGTGGAACCAGTTGCGGGGGTTGGCGATCTCGCGGAGCGCGCCCGACACGGGGTTGGCCCCGATGTAGTTGAGGTACCACCCCTCGGCGGGCACGAACGGGCCGTCGGCGCCGAGCCGGTCGCAGATCCGGTGGCCGTCGAAGGCCTCCTGCAGGTCGAGGACGTCGAAGCCGGCCGGGCGAGCGGCCGTGGCGACGGCCTCGTTGAGCACTCCGACGAAGCGCCGGAGTGCCTCGTGCTCGCGGCTGCTCAAGGCCGATGCGCCACAACGGTCGGCGGCCAGGGGGATCGGATACGGCACGATCAGTACGGGCACGTCGGGACCGATCACGGCGCGCAGGTGCGCGAACGACCGGCGCAGCCCGACGTCGATCCCGTCGGGTGCGGAGACGTCGGTCACCCAGGCGTCGACCACCTCGGCGCAGTTGCCGAGCGAGACGCAACTGCCGGCGATCGTGCCGAACCCGGCGTCGTTGCCGCCGATGCTGAGCAGCACCAGACCGCGGGCCGGGAGCGCCAGACGCAGCCGGTCGTCGAGCTGTTCGAGCTGCGTCGCCCCGGTCCGCCAGCGACCGTCGTCGCGCAGCCGGGCCGGGGCGCCGAGCGGTTCACCCGGATGCTGCGGTCGGTCGTCGAGGTCTGCGGTCGCCGCACCGGAACAGGCGAGGAAGATCAGGCTGTCCATCCCGGTCCGGTCCACGAAGTCCGGCCCGACGAGCAGCGGTCCGTAGGCGCTCGGCGCGCGCCGGCACTCGTTGGCCCCACGGACGTTCGTGCCCTCGTAGAACTGCTTCGCACCCTCCCCGGAGATGTAGGAGTCCCCGAGCACCACCAGGGTGGTGTCCCCCGGCCGGACGGGGCGCACCAGCGTCGTGGCCTCGGGCCCGTCGAGCGCGACCGTGCCCGGCGTCAGCGCCCAGGCGAGCGAGACGATGGCGAGCGCGGCGACGGTGTCGGCGACGTTGTTCGCAGCGATCACCGTCACGGCGAGTGTGAGCAGCACGAGGCCGATCACGACGAGGTCGGCATCGAGCTCGAGCCGGCGTACCGCCCACACCGCCACCGCGACCACGACCAGTGCACTCGCAGCGAGCGCGAGCACTGCGACGACCCGGAACCGTCGCCACAGGTCGGCCGCCGGGTAGCCGTCGTCGCCGGCGGTGGCGCCGGTGCGGTGCTCCCACCAGGCCCACCACCGCTCGGCGCGCTCGCGCAACCAGGCGACCGGGGGCCAGGCGTGCCGGCGGCTCGGCACCGGCCGGGTGGGTTCGTCGTCCGGGGCACGACGGGTCAGCACGGCACCGGAGACGAGCGTCAGCGCGAGGTACGTGACCAACCCGGCGGCGCCGACGGCGCCCAGGGTGCCGTCGTCGCGATAGCGGGCCAGCCCCCACCACCACAGCCCGGCGGCGAGGACGACGAGCGGCGGGCCGCCGAGGGTGGCCGCCGTGCGTGCTTCCCGGAGTCGCTTCGCGATCCCGGCCACACCGGCCAGGAGCAGGCCGACGGCCACGTACAGCGCCGTTGCGGCCGGGAGGCCGAGGTCGGTGGTGACGTCGTCGCGGCGGCTGAGCGCGAGCCCGACCGCGATCGCTGCGAGGTACAGCAGCGTGCCGGTCGCGGTCTTGCGGGCCGGGACGACGCGGTTCCAGATCACGATCAGAGCGAACGCGACCGTGATCGCGGTGACGAGCGCGGCCGGGCGACCGGACGCCGCCGACCACTTGACGACGAGCGCACCGACCACGACGGCGCCGACGCGGACCGCGACCACCGCAGACTGCGCGGGGCGCCAGCGCCAGGCGACGAGCGAGCGGACCAGCCGTCGCAGCGACCGTGAGGTGGTGGCGCGCATCCCGCTCCTTCCCGGTGGGTTCGAAGCAGCCTCGCAGTCCGGCCGCGGGTCCGGGTGGACGATCCGTTCGCCGTCGTGGCCGCCGCCGGGCTACACCGGGGCCATGAGCACCGCTGCGAACCCTGCCGACGAGTTCTTCCACGCGGTCGGCGACCACGCCGCCTGGAGCGAGAGCTACTACTTCAACTTCGTCGACCACCGCACGGGGGTGGGGGCGTTCACGCGGATGGGGTTCCGGCCCAACGACGGCTGGGCCGACGCGCTGCACGCGGTGTACCTGCCCGAGGGCCGGGTGGCGTTCACCTACGGCCGTCGGACGGATCTGTCCCCAGCGGTGGTCGACGGGCTCGGCGCCGCCGACCCGACGGTCGGCAACCTGGTGTTGCGGCGCGGCGAGCCGTTCCGCACCTGGGGGATCTCGTACCACGGTGAGGCCCAGGACATGACCGACCCGACCGTGATGCTGGCCGCCACGAAGGACCGCCCGGCCGGGTGGTTCCGGGCGTCACGGCTGGACATGGACGTGACGTTCGAGGCCTTCGCCGGCCCGCACTACGCCGTCGGCGGCGCGCAGGGCCATTTCGAGCAGACCGGGCGGGTCACCGGCACCGTCCGCCTCGACGGTGCGCAGTGGGAGCTCGACGCGCTGGGTGTCCGGGACAAGTCGTGGGGGCCGCGCACCTGGCAGGGGCCGAGCGGGTCGGCGGCCAAGGCCGCAGGCCCGGCCGCGACCGAGTCGGGCTGCTTCCTCAACTGGTTCTCGATGAACTTCGGCCCGGACCTGGCGCTCGGCGGGGCGTGCGGGCGCACGGCGGATGGCACGCTGCGGGGCAAGGGCTGGATCCAGCGCGACGGCGACACCATCGACCTGACCGACGTCGTGATCACGACCGAGTACGACCCGTCGAACCCGTTGCTGCACCGCACCGTCGAGTTGCAGGCCACCGATGCCGCCGGGGCGACGATGGTGGTCACCGGCGAGGTGCTCACGATCTGCCCGACCAAGATCCCCCGCCGAGACGGGGTCACCTTCGTGAACGAGGGCCTGGCCCGGTTCCACACCGAGGGCCGCACCGGCTTTGGTATCGCCGAGCACTGGCACGCCGTACCCCGCTGAACGATCCTCGATCGGGGGTACCGGGGTGCCGGCAAGCCGGCCCGGTCGTCGTGGTGCCCCCCCAGGGATTCGAACCCTGAACCTGCGGATTAAGAGTCCGTTGCTCTGCCATTGAGCTAGAGGGGCGGCGGGCGCCGAAGTGTAGGACCCGGCCCGAGAGCGGGGCGAACACGCCGGAACCTGGGGTGACCGAGGGGAATCGAACCCCCGACCTTCAGGGCCACAACCTGACGCTCTAACCGACTGAGCTACGGCCACCAGGGACGATGAAGTCTGCCACCGCGCCCGGGGGGTTGCCACCCGGATCGGGACCGAGCACGGACGTCGGTGGCGATCGTCCGAGCGGCGGTACGTTGCCCGTCCATGGCGCATCGACCAGCCCGGCCGTCGCTGCCCCGGATGACGGCTCGGGCCCTGCGGCGCCGTTGTCCCTGGTGCGGTGGGCGGGCCTGGTTCGACGGCTGGTTCCGAATGCGGGCCCGGTGCCGGACGTGCGGGTACCGGTGGGAGCGCCAACCCGGCTTCTCGCTCGGCGCGACCACGGTCAACACGATCGTGACGTTCGGGCTGTTCGGACTGGTGATCCTGGTCGGCTGCATCGCCACCTACCCCGACATCGCCACCGTCCCGATCCTCGTGGCGTCGATCGCCGTCGCCGTCGTCGTGCCCATCGTCTTCTACCCCGTCTCGTACACGGTCTGGGCGGCGATCGACCTGGCGATGCGCCCGCTCGAGCCGGCGGAGCGGGCCGATGCCGCCCGCGCCCTGGTGGGCGGGGACCGTGACGCCGGACCGAACCCCGGTAGTACTTGAGCGAACCGGTGTTCGAAGTTACGCTGCTGTCGTTCGGCCGAAACCCCGTGACACCCCCTCCCTAGGGTGCCAGTTGGGAGCCCGGTCGGGCGCCCGAGTCGGGGCCGTGCGAGGCGGCCCTCTGCACCGCAGGCACCACCGCAGGCACCACCGCCGGGTCACCGGCAAGGAGACGGACCATGGCAGCAGACCGTGACAAGGCGCTCGATCTTGCGCTCTCGCAGATCGACAAGCAGTTCGGCAAGGGCTCGATCATGCGGATGGGGGAGAAGCAGTCGATGGCCATCGAGGCCGTGTCGACCGGCGCTCTCGCGCTCGATCTGGCCCTGGGTATCGGCGGCGTCCCCCGAGGGCGGGTCGTCGAGATCTTCGGGCCGGAGTCGTCGGGCAAGTCCACCTTGGCGCTCCACATCGTGGCCGAGGCCCAACGCAACGGGGGCATCTGCGCCTACATCGACGCCGAACACGCGATGGACCCGCAGTACGCCAAGGCGATCGGGGTCGACATCGACGAACTGCTGATCTCCCAGCCCGATACGGGCGAGCAGGCGCTCGAGATCACCGACATGCTGGTTCGCTCCGGTGCGCTCGACATCGTCGTGATCGACTCGGTGGCGGCGCTCACCCCGCGTGCCGAGATCGAAGGTGAGATGGGCGACACGCACGTCGGTCTGCAGGCCCGGTTGATGAGCCAGGCCCTGCGCAAGCTCACCGGGAGTCTGAACAAGTCGAAGACGATCGCCGTGTTCATCAACCAGCTTCGGGAGAAGGTCGGCGTGATGTTCGGCTCACCCGAAACCACGCCGGGTGGCCGGGCGCTGAAGTTCTACTCGTCGGTCCGGCTCGACATCCGGCGTATCGAGTCGATCAAGGACGGCGTCGAGGTCGTGGGCAACCGCACGCGGGTGAAGGTCGTCAAGAACAAGGTGGCCCCGCCGTTCCGCCAGGCCGAGTTCGACATCATGTACGGCCGCGGCATCAGCCGCGAGGGTTCGCTGCTCGACATGTCGGTCGATCTCGGGATCGTGAAGAAGTCGGGCGCTTGGTACACCTACGACGGCGAACAGCTCGGGCAGGGCCGGGAGAACGCCAAGCAGTTCCTCTCGGACAACCCCGAGGTCATGGTCGAGATCAGCGAGCGAGTTCGTGCCAAGGCCGGGCTGTCGACGGGCGATGCGTTCAGCGCCGCCGACGAGGAGCCCATCAAGCTCGACTGATCGGGTCGGCCGGTCCCGTGGCCATGGCGCTCGGTAGCATTCCGGGCGCCATGGCCCGCAGCTACTTCGTGCGCACCTTCGGGTGCCAGATGAACGAACACGACTCGGAGCGAATCGCCGGCCTGCTCGAGGCCGACGGTCTCACGCTTGCGGCGTCGGCCGAGGAAGCCGACGTGGTGGTGCTCAACACGTGCTGCATCCGGGAGAACGCCGACAACAAGCTGTACGGCAACCTCGGGCATCTGAAGCGGGCCAAGGACCAGCGGCCCGACAAGCAGATCGTCGTGGCCGGCTGCCTGGCACAGAAGGATCGGGATCTCGTTCGGACCAAGGCGCCGTGGGTGGATGTGGTGCTCGGCACCCACAACGTCCACCGGGCTGCCGAACTTCTCGACGAGGCCCGCCGCCACGGCCCGATCACCGAGATCCTCGAGGAGGCGGTGATCGACGACCATGTGCTGTTCCCGTCAGCACTGCCGGTACGCCGGGAGACCTCGTACAACGCCTGGGTCACGATTCAGATCGGGTGCGACAACGCTTGTGCGTTCTGCATCGTTCCGGCGGTGCGGGGTCGCGAGATCAGTCGCCCCTTCGACGACGTGGTCGCCGAGGTCCGGAACCTGGCTGGTCAGGGCGTGACCGAGGTGACCCTGCTGGGCCAGAACGTGAACTCCTACGGGCGGGATCTGGCGCGCTCGGCGCGGCAGGCCGGGGACGGCTCGGTGCGGGTCCGACCGATGTTCGCCGAGTTGCTCCGTGCCGTCGGGACGGTGCCGGGGATCCGGCGGGTCCGCTACACCTCCCCGCATCCCAAGGACTTGCGGCCCGAGACGATCGCAGCGATGGCCGATGTGCCGTCGGTCTGTGAGCACCTGCACCTGCCGCTTCAAGCGGGTTCGGATCGGGTGCTCGCAGCGATGCACCGGGGGTACAGCGCCGACCGCTATCTCGAACGGCTGGCCGCCGCCCGGGCGGGCGTCGCCGACCTTGCGGTGTCGACCGATGTGATCGTCGGGTTCCCCGGCGAGTCCGACGACGATTTCGAACGCACGCTGGAGGTGGTCGCGGCGGCGGAGTACGACTTCGCGTACACCTTCCTCTACTCACCCCGTCCCGGAACCGAAGCCGCCGAACTCGTCGATCGGTTCGTTGCCCCTGCGGTCGCCGGCGAGCGCTTCGAACGGCTTCGGGTCGTGGTCGAACGTTCGGCGCTGGCCAAGCACCGGGCACGCATCGGGCGCACCGAGGAGGTGCTCGTCGAGGGGCCGAGCAAGAAGGACCCGGCGGTCATCACCGGCCGTACCCGACAGCACAAACTCGTGCACTTCCGGCCGGACCGGCCCCTACGGGCCGGGAGCTACGGGCTCGTCGAGATCGTCGACGCTGCGCCCCACCATCTCCGCGGGCGGTTCCTCGAGCAGACGGCCGAGGCCGCGCACCGCACCAGGATCCCGGTCGCCCTCGGGTGACACCGGTCGTCGTGCTCGGCCCGACGGCGTCGGGCAAGTCGACGCTGGGCCTCGCCGCCGCCCGGGCCCTCGGGTCCGTCGAGCTCGTGTCCGCCGATGCTCTGCAGCTGTACCGGGGCATGGACATCGGCACGGCCAAGCCCACGGCGGCCGAGCGGGCAGCGGTACCGCATCACGCCATCGATCTGTTCGAGCCTTGGCAGGACGCGACCGTGGTCGACTGGCGAGCGGCCTACCGCGCCGCGCTGGTCGCGGTCGCCGAGCGGGGGGCCCGGGCGCTCGTGGTCGCGGGCACGGGTCTGTACTGCCGGTTCGCTGTCGACGGGCTCGAGCCGCCTGCCGACTACCCGGACCTGCGGGCCGAGCTGGAGCGGGATCCGGACACGGTCGGCCTCCACGGCCGCCTGGTGACGCTCGATCCCCGGGCTGCAGCCCGGATGGAGCCCACCAACCGGCGGCGGGTCGTTCGTGCGCTCGAGGTGACGTTGGGTGCTGGCCGACCGTTCTCTTCGTTCGGTCCGGGTTTGGAGGTCTACCCGTCGACCGACATCGTCCAGATCGGGCTCCGGTGGCCGCGAGACGTCCTCGCTCGACGGATCGAGGAGCGGTTCCACGGCATGCTCGATGCCGGGCTCCTCGCAGAGGTCGAGGACCTGGTGCGCGACCCGCGTGGCCTGTCCCGCACCGCCGGTCAGGCGCTCGGTTACAAGGAACTCGCCGAGCATCTGCACGGCCGCTGCACGCTGGACGAGGCGGTCGAGCTGGCGATCCGCCGCACCCGGCAGTTCGCGGTCCGGCAAATCCGGTGGTTCCGCCGCGACCCCCGCGTACGCTGGGTCGACCTCCGCGACGATCCGCTGGAGGCGCTCCCCGCCGTCCTGGAGGCGCTCTGCCCGTCAACCTGACCAAGCATCACGGCCTCGGCAACGATTTCCTGGTCCTCGCCACCGATCGTCGACCGGGCCCGGCGCACGCCGCCGCCGCCGTGCGCTGGTGCGACCGCCGTCGCGGCGTCGGTGCCGACGGCCTGCTCGTCCTCGGCCCTGCCGACGGGGACGCAGCGCTCACGATGGCGTTGTTCAACGCCGACGGGTCACGAGCCGAGATGAGCGGCAACGGGATCCGATGCCTCGTCCATGCTTGGGTGCTCCGCCACGGCATGCCGACTTCGCCGCTCGTCGTGCGCACCGACGCCGGCCTGCGTACGGTGACGGTCGCGCGGACCGAGGTCGCCGACACGATCCTGGCCTCGGTGGCCATGGGTGCGGTCACCTCGCTCGCCGAGCCCGCCGGCTGGGCCGGGCTCGGCTGCGACCCGGGCCGCCCGGTGCTGCACGTCAGCCTCGGCAACCCCCACTCGGTCGTGCTCACCGACGACGTCGCGGCCGTCGATCTCGGGCATCTCGGATCGCTCGTGCCGCAGGTGAACCTCGAGATCGTCGAGCCGGGACCGGAGCCGGGCGCGGTGCGGATGCGGGTGCACGAACGCGGTGTGGGGATCACCGAGGCGTGCGGCACCGGGGCGAGCGCCGTGGCGTTCGCAGCCGCCCGCTGGGGTCTCGTCCCGGCCGGGGTGAGCGAGGTGCTCGTGCACATGGACGGCGGCGACGCCACGGTTCGCCTCGACGCCCCGGTGGCCGGCGAGGTCACACTCGTCGGCCCGTCCACCGTCGTCGCAACGATCACCCTCGAGGAGCCTGCACCCTGAGCACGCCGTACACCGAAGCCCTCGGGTCGAGCCTCATCGACCGCACGATCCGGGAGCGGATCGTGACCGTCGGTGTCACCTTGCCGCCGCACCGCGAGGACGAAACCGAAGCGAGCCTCGACGAACTCGCCCAACTCGTCGACACCGCAGGCGCCGAGGTCGTGGCCACCGTCCTGCAGCGGCGAGATGCACCGGATTCCGCCCTGTTCGTGGGGAAGGGAAAGGCCGCGGAACTGCTCGAGGTCTGCCTCTCGGTGGACGCCGACACGGTGGTGTTCGACAGCGAACTCACCCCGGCCCAGCAGTACAACCTGGAGAGGTTGCTCGGCCGTACGGCGATCGATCGCACGGCGGTGATCCTCGACATCTTCGCCCAGAACGCGCACACCCTGGAGGGCAAGGCGCAGGTCGAGCTGGCATTGCTGCGCTACCGGCTCCCGCGCCTGCGCCGGGGCACGTCGGCGGGGCTGTCCCAGCAGGTCGGCCGGATCGGCACCCGCGGTCCCGGCGAGACCAAGCTCGAGGTCGACCGCCGTCGGATCGCCCGGCGCATCACCCGGCTCGAGGGCGAGTTGCGCGAGCTGCAACGAACCCGGCAGTTGCAGCGCAAGAGCCGTCGACGTGGTGGCCTGGCCAGCGTGTCCATCGTCGGCTACACGAACGCCGGCAAGTCGACGTTGCTGAACCGGCTCACCGACGCCGGTGTGCTGGTGGAGAACCGCCTGTTCGCCACCCTCGACCCGACGACCCGGCGGCTCTCGCTGCCGGGTGGTGAGACCGTGCTCGTCACCGACACCGTGGGGTTCGTGCGCCGTCTGCCCCACCCGCTCGTGGAGGCGTTCAAGTCGACGCTCGAGGTGGTCGGCGAGTCCGACCTCTTGCTGCACGTCGTCGACGGGTCCTCGCCGGATCCCGACGGCCAACTTGCCGCAGTGCACGACGTGCTCGCCGAGATCGGTGCGGGGGAGGTGCCGCAGCTTCTGGTCGTCAACAAGGCCGACATCGACCCCGACCGCGCCGAGGCGTTGGCGGCCGCCCACGGCGGCGTTGCGGTCAGCGCCCGCACCGGTGCCGGCGTCGACGCCCTCCTCGTCGCCGTGTCCGATCGCCTCCGCTCGCTCGCCCGCATCACCGAGCTCGTCGTGCCGTACGAGCGGGGCGATGTCCTGGCCGCCGTCCATCGGGAGGGCGAGGTCCTGTCGACGGCGCACGAGGAAGGTGGGGTCCGGATCCGTGCTCGCCTCGACGACGCCTCAACCGGCCGCCTCGCTGCGTACGTCGTCGCTCCCACGCCCAGCGCCTGACGTGCGAACCTAGGCGTGATGCCGACCGGGTTCGTCCCCCCGCCCTATCCGTACGATCGCCTCGACAAGGCGATCGCGCTCGCGGCGGCGCACGAGGGTGGTGCCGTCGATTGCTCGATCGGCACGCCGTGCGATCCGCCCCTGCCTGCCGTCGTGGCCGCCCTCGGCGCCTCGGGGGCCGAGCGCGGGTATCCGGCGTCGATCGGCTCCGTCGCCCTGCGCGACGCGTTCCGGCGTTGGATCGGGCGCCGCTGGTCGATCGAGGTCCCCACCTCGGCGCTCGGCGCGTGCATCGGCACGAAGGAGTTCGTGGCGACGCTCCCGCAATGGCTGCATCTGCGCCGTCCCGACCGTGACACCGTGCTCCACCCGGCCGTCGCGTATCCCACCTACGCGATGGGTGCCACGCTCGCCGGTTGCCGCGCCGTCGCCGTACCCGAGGCGCCCGGCGGTGGGATCGACCTCGCTGCGATCGATCCCGCGGACGCCGACCGTGCGCTGTGTCTGTGGGTGAACAGCCCGTCCAACCCGACCGGTGCGCTCGACGACCTCGGCGCCGCCGCTGCCTGGGGTCGGGCTCGTGGCATCCCGGTGTTCAGCGACGAGTGCTACTGCGAGTTCACCTGGAGCGGGACGCCGCGAACGATCCTGGAGCACGGCCTCGAGGGCGTGGTGGCCGTGCATTCGTTGTCGAAGCGGTCGAACCTCGCCGGTGTACGGGTCGGCTGTTACGCCGGGGATCCCGGCCTCGTCGGCTACCTGTCCGAGGTACGCAAGCACGCCGGGATGATGGTCCCCGGTCCGGCGCAGGCCGCCGGGGTCGTCGCGCTCGACGACGACGAGCACGTGGCTGCGCAACGCGCTCGCTACCGGCGCCGCCTCGACGAGTTCGCCCGGGTGCTGTCGGCATGGTCGGGAATCGAGGTGCCGCTTCCAGCCGGCGGGTTCTACCTCTGGATCCCGGTGGACGACGCCTGGGCGTTCACCGAGCGCCTCGCCAGCGAGGGCGGGGTCGTGGTCAGCCCCGGCGAGTTCTACGGGGAGGCCGCGGCGTCCTACGTACGGGTCGCCGTCGTCCAACCCGATGATCGCCTAGCCCTTGTCGCCCGTCGCCTAGGAGTCGCGTGATGTCCGTCGTCCCGCCTGCCCCGTCGTTACCCGCAGCAGCACCGCGGATCCGCCCTAGCAAGGTCTGGTACGTCGTCGGCGTGTTGCTGATCGTCGCCGGCATCGCGGGCGGTATCGGGCTCTTCGTGGGAGGTCTCGTCAGCACGTCTCGGACCGTCGACGGATTCGGCCGCTTCGTCGCCCCGGCGTCCAAGAGCCTGAAGTTCCAGCGGGCCGGCACCTACACGATCTTCTACGAGTACCGCGGCGAGGTCTGTGGCGAGCCGACGGACTGCGTGACGATCGAGGCCCCGGAGACTCCGCCGTCCTCGCTGACGATCCGTCTCACCGACGCCGCCGGTCGCAGCCTCCCCGTCGACCGCAGCGGCGACAGCGACGTCACGTTCTCCTTCGGCGGTCGAGCCGGTCGCTCGGTGGCATCCGTCGACATCCCGGCGGCGGGCGAGTACGTGATCGAGGTGAGCGGCGGCGCGCAGCGCTACGGGATCGCGATCGGCCGGGGCGTGCTCGGGACGCTGGTCCGCTGGATCCTCGGCGGCATCGCCGCCGGCGTGGTCGGCGTCGTCGTAGGCGTCGTGCTCCTGATCGTCACCGGCGTGCGACGGGGGCGCCGTCGCCGGGAGGCTTCCGCCGGCCGAATGGCGCCGTCGCCCTACGTGCCGGGTCCGGTCGTGCCGTACGGGTCACCGGCCCCGGCGTCACCCCCGCTGCCGCCCGTCGGTGGGCCGCCCACCGCAACGCCTTCCAGCCCGCCGTTCGGTGCGCCGCCACCTCCGCCTGGGCCGCTCGCTCCGCCGCCTCCTGCCGCACCCCCGGCTGCCCCGCCCCCGCTCGCCCCGCCTGCGCCCCCGCCGTCGTCGTGGGAGCCTCCGAGTTCGGGTTCGTGACGTGACGGTCGACCTCCTGGCCCGCACGGCCGAACTCGTGGACATCGCGTCCGAGAGCCACGCCGAGCGGGAGATCACCGATCACCTCGAACGGGTCCTCGCCGAGCGCGCTCCGTGGCTTCGGCTCGATCGCCTCGGTGAGAACCTCGTCGCCCGCACCGATCTCGGTCGCCCTCAGCGCGTGGTGCTCGCCGGCCACACCGACACCGTTCCGGCCAACGGAAACTTCCCCGGTCGCCTCGACGGGGACATGCTGTACGGGTTGGGCAGTTCGGACATGAAGAGCGGCCTCGCCGTCATGCTCGAGCTGGCGTGCTCGCTGCGCTCACCGGTACACGACGTGACCTACGTGTTCTACGAGGCGGAGGAGGTGGCTGCCCGCTTCAACGGCCTCGGCCGTTTGTTCGCCGAACGTCCCGACCTCCTCGTCGGGGACGTCGCCCTGTTGGGCGAGCCGACGGACGGCGCGCTCGAAGCGGGGTGCCAGGGCACGATGCGGGCCGAGGTGACCTTCGGCGGGACTCGGGCTCACACGGCGCGTCCATGGATGGGCCGCAATGCCGTCCACCGCCTCGCCGAATCGCTCGCCCGCTTGTCGACCTACGAGGCACGGCGGCCCGTGATCGACGGGTGCGAGTTCCGCGAGGCGATGCAGGCCGTAAAGGTCGAAGGCGGCGTCGCCGGCAACGTCGTGCCCGACCGTGCCGTGCTCACCGTCAATCACCGCTTCGCCCCGGATCGGACGGCAGCGGCGGCGGAGGCACACCTCCGAGCGATCGTGGCCCCTGAGCTCGAGGAGGGCGACCGTTTCGAACTCGTGGACCTCTCGCCGGCCGCTGCACCGTCGTTGACGCACCCGATCCTCGCGAGCCTCGTCGATCGCAATGCGCTCGAGGTTCGAGCCAAGCTCGGGTGGACCGACGTTGCCCGGTTCGCCGAGCGAGGCATACCGGCGGCGAACTTCGGCCCCGGCGACGCAACCATCGCGCACACCGCCGGCGAGTTCGTTCGGCGTGAGCCGCTCGAGCGGGTGTTCCGTGCGCTCGAGCGGTTGCTCACAGACGCCGCATGACGGTGACGACCCGGCCGTAGAGCCGGACGTCGCTCGCGTCGAACACCATCGGCTGCAGCCGGGAGTTCGCCGGCACCAGCGTGACCTTGTTTCCCTTGCGCTGGTACGTCTTCACGGTGGCTTCCTCGCCGGGGATGCCGGCGACCACCACCTCGCCGTTGATCGCATGATCCTGCTGGCGGACGATCACGAGATCGCCGTCGAGGATGCCGGCTTCGATCATCGAATCCCCCCGGACCCGCAGCATGAACAACTCGCCTTCCCCGGTGAGGTCCGCCGGCACGGGCAGGACCTCTTCGACGTTCTCCTGCGCCAGCACGTCGGCCCCTGCGGCCACGTCGCCGACGAGCGGCACGTGGCGGACCGGCCGGCGCTCGATCGCCGCCCCCGAGTTGGGGTCGTAGCGGACCTCGATGGCGCGCGGCTTGGTGGGATCCCGCCGCAGGAAGCCCATCCGCTCGAGCGCGGTGAGGTGGTTGTGCACGGTGGACGGCGACGTGAGGCCGACCGCTTCGCCGATCTCGCGGACCGACGGGGGAAAGCCTCGCTCGCGCTGGTGGCGCTCGATGACATCGAGGATCTCGCGCTGGCGGGCGGTGAGCAGCTGTTCGGCCATGGCTGGGGAGGCTATCGACCGGGACGTGCGGGGTCAAACATCTGTTCGTGGAACTTTTGTTCGAGTGGGCGTTGACGACGAACGGTCGTTCGGGGAAGACTGCGAACAATCGTTCGTCGCCCGCCGATGCGGGCGTTCCCTGGGAGGAAGGTCATGGCGGCAGCCCCGTTGCGAGCCCCGATGCGAGCCCCGATGCGCCGGGCCCAGGCCCCGCTCGCTCGCGGCAGCACCACGGCCCGAGGGGGTGCATCGCTCCGGTTGGTGGCGTCGCACGGCGTGGTCACGCCGTGGGAACGGTCACCGGTGCAGGCACGGCCGGTGGGGCGGGCGCGGCGGTCGGGGCGCGTGCCGGCCTCGGTGTACCGCCGCCGTCGGCGGGTGGCAGGTGCGCTGGCCGTCGGCATCCTGGCGGCGCTCGCCTGGGTTGCCTCGATCGCCCTGGGCTCGTTCGGCTCGGCGTCGATCCCCGCAGGCGGCTCGATCGGAGACGGCTCGATCGGAGGCGGTTCTGCGACAGCGGCCACGTACGTGGTGCAGCGGGGTGACACGATCTGGTCGATCGCCGAGCGCTTCGCCCGTCCCGGCGAGGTCGGCAGCCTGTCGGATCGGCTGTTGCGGGCCAACGGCGGGTCGCAGCTGCAGGTGGGCCAGGCGCTCGTGATCCCTGCCGGGGCATGAGTGCGGCGGATACGCTGCGGGCGGTGCGTTGCCCCGTCTGTCGAGCCGAGGATTCCAAAGTGGTGGATTCCCGTGCGGCGGACGACGGCGCTGCGATTCGTCGTCGGCGGTCCTGCCTTTCCTGCAGCGAGCGTTTCACCACCTACGAACGGCTCGAGGAGTCGCCGCTCGTCGTCGTGAAGCGCAGCGGCCAGCGCCAGCCGTTCGACCGCAGCAAGTTGGTGGCGGGGGTGCAGGCGGCGTCGAAAGGGCGCCCGGTGTCTTCCGAGCAACTCGAACAGCTCGCGGTCGAAGTCGAGGATCGGATCCGTCTCGAGGCACCGGAAGTGACCAGCACGGCCATCGGGTTGGCCGTCCTCGAGCACCTCGGGCCGATCGACGAGGTCGCCTACCTCCGCTTCGCCAGCGTCTACAAGAACTTCGAGGCGGCCGACGATTTCCGACGGGAGATCGGGTTGCTCGCGAAACTCAGCGATCCGGCGCCCTGAGTCGTCGGTAGCGAAGGAACAGCTCACCGTCGGCCTCGAGTGCGTGTTCGAGGGTCATCCGACGAGTGACCTCGCCGAAGCCGGCAGCGATCCGGGTGCTGGTCCCGGCCACGAGCATCGGTGCGACGGTCACGCAGACCTCGTCGACGAGATCGGCGGCGATCAGCTGGCCGTTGAGCGTCGGGCCACCCTCGGCTACGACGACGTCGACGTCGAGCCGACGCAACGCGACGCCCAGGTCCACCGATCCCGAACCGGCGCGGAGCACCGGGAGGCCGGGATGTACGTCGGTCTCGTCGGTGACGACGGCGATGCCCGCTCCGGAGGGAAACAGGTCGGTGCCCGGGTCCACGTCGCCGGTGCGGCTCACGACTGCGATGCGCTGCCCGGCTCGCCGGGGGGATCGGTAGCGCTCGGTGCGAGCGGTGGCTGCCCCCACCAGGACGACATCGGCCTGCTCCCGCAGGGCCGCGAAGACCGCTTTGTCGCCCGGACCACCCAATCCGCCCGATCGTCCCCCGAGGGCGGTGGCGCCGTCGATGCTCATCACCATCCCGATGACCACCCACGGGCGACCGTCGACACGCTGGCGGGTCCGATCCCGATACCACTCGCCGACATCGACGGCGTCGCCCCAGGCCGGACCTGGCCCGACCGGGTGGAGCCGACGCAGGGTCAGGCTCCCGGCTTGTAGGACAGCTGCACCCGGGAACGGTAGGCGCGCACCTTGCCTTCTTCGATCAGCACGTCCATCTCGACGACGGTGGCGACGCGAAGATCGGCTCCGATCGAGCGGGTTGCCTCTTCGATCGCGTTGGCGGTGGCCTGCTCCCAGGACTCGGCACTCGAGCCGATCAGCTCGACGACGTTGTAGACGCTCGACGACATCGTTGCCCCTTCCGCCCTGGCGCGCAGCCTGCGATGATCAGGCTACTTGCCGGGCACCGGCGCGAAGAGGGGGACGATGCCACCCAAGCCGCGTGATCCCGACAGCGTGTATCGGGTCGTGCAGTTCGTGGCCGCCCACCCCGACAGCTGGGAGGCCGCGGCAGCGGCGGGCGTCGCCGAGGCGGCGAAGACGATCGACGACCTGCGCGTCGCCCAGGTGGTGCAGCTCGACACGACGGTGCGCGACGGGCAGGTGGTGGCGTACCGGGTGAAGCTGAAGATGTCGTACCGCATCGACCGGATCCGCACGATTGCCGGCGAGACCGCCGTCGTGCAGCGGCTGCTGGTGGTCGCCAACCGGACCGTCGGCGGGCCTCGGGTGGCGGCGCTCGTTCGCGACCGGCTCGGCCGGGGCCCGGTGGAGGTCCACCTGCTGGTTCCGGCGATCACCTCCGTCGCGAACCTCACGCTCGGCATCGATCCCTTGACGGCGGGCCACGTGCTCGCCGATCCCGAGGTGCTCGCCGAAGCGACCCGGGACGTCGTGGCGGAGGCCGAGGAACGTCTCGCTGCTCAGCTCGCCGAGATGGTGCGGCTCGGGGTGCGGAGCGCGACCGGTGAGGTCGGGCCCGCTGACCCCATCGCCGCGATCGACGCCGTGCTGGCTCGTTCGAGCTTCGACGAGATCGTGTTGTCGACCTTGCCGGCCGGGGCGTCGAAGTGGCTCAAGCTCGACCTGCCGAGCCGGCTGCAACGGCGCACGGCGACCCCGGTGACGGTGCTCGAGCAGCAGCCGGAGTCGTGACGCCGAGCGTTCACCAGTCGCCGACGAGGTCGCGCCGGCCGGCCTCGCTCGAGGACGCAGCGTGCAGGAACAGCGCACGGGACATGAGCGTCGGGTCGCCGGTGGCGCGCTGGCGGTACGTGCGGGCGCGCAGTTCGTGCACGGCAGCGGACCCGGGCGCGGCCAACGCGGCGAACTCGATGAGGTGGCAGGCGAGTCGGGCGTCGCCGGCGTCGAGCAGTTCGGCGACGCGGGCGAGTACGACGTCGACCCCGCCGGCGAGGCGCACCCACTCCGCAGCCTGCTGGGCCCGGGGAGCAGGGAGCAGCGAGTCGGGCTCGCCGTCCCACCACCCGCCGTACCGACGCCACACGTTGCGGACGAGGAACTGGGGGTGGTCGTACACCGGCTGGAGGTAGGGAAGGTCCCGGAGGTGATCGGGGATCTCGACCGCATGGAGTACGTGGTCCAACGACGCTCCGGTGTTCATGAGTGCGATCGTCTGCGACTCGATCGCATCGAGCAGGTCGGCGGTGTCGACGAGTGCCCGCACCACCCGGTCCGTGCCGAAGATCGGCATGCCGTGCCCGCACAGCATCACCTCGGGCTGCAGGGCCGCCATCTGCCGAAGGCTGTTCGCCCAGTCCGAGGCGTAGCGCTGGACCTTCTGCGGGTTGCCGGCGTTGGGGACGGCCCAGATGAACAGGTCCCCCGGATGCAGGATGCGCCGCTCCGGGACCCAGGTCCAGGTGGCGTCGTCGGTCTCGCCGAGCGCATGGTGCAACTCGAAAGTGAGCGAGCCCTGCCGGAAGGTCAGCCGGTCGTGGTAGGTGACGTCCGGGTACCGGTAATCGGTCGGCCAGGTGAAGGCCCGGAGCCGCTCGTGCCCGGCCGAACCCATGGCGGAGGCCACCTCGCCGAACTGGCGGGCGTTGATCTTCGCGTTCCACCCGTTCATGGCCCGATACCGGTCGAAATGCTGCGGCACGGCGGCGTGCCCGTACACCTGGGGTCGGGCCCACCCGCGTTCGGTCGCTTCGGCATCGAAGCGCAGGGTCCCGAAGACGTGGTCGGCGTGGTGATGGGAGTACACGGCACCGGCGAGACGTTCCTGGGGCCGCCAGGCGCGCACCGTGCCGTAGACGTGGTCGACGTCGAAGTGGCCGCCGGTGTCGAGCATCACGAGGCCGTCGCCGGTGTCGATGGCGTTGACGCTGGCCACGCTCTTCAGCACGAGCACGCCGTCGAGCACCTCTTCGCTCGCACGATTCAGGGCCGGGCGGACGGGATGATGGACCAGGTCGGCGAGATCGCACTCGCCGTGCCAGTGGCGCTCGGCCAGCTCGCGGATCGACATTCGCCCAGCCTCGCGCGCCGGTCGGTCGACGTCGGCGAGCCTCAGCGTGCGTTGATGAAGGCGAGCACTTCGGCTCGTGCCTGCAGGTCGCGCTTGTACAGGCCGCGCACGGCGGTGGTGACGGTGAGCGAGCCCGCCTTGCGTACGCCGCGGATCGACATGCACGAGTGCTCGGCGGCGACGACCACGAGCACGCCGGCCGGGTCGAGCATCGCCATCATGGCGTCGGCGAGCTGACTCGTCATCCGCTCTTGCACCTGGAGTCGGCGGGCGTAGCCCTCGACGAGGCGTGCCAGCTTGGACAGCCCGGTGAACCGACCCTGTTCACCGGGTAGGTAGGCGATGTGGGCCGTGCCGTGGAACGGCAGCAGGTGGTGTTCGCACAGCGACGTGAACGGGATGTCGCGGACCATCACCATCTCGTCGTGGTCGATGTCGAACGTGGTGGCCAGATGCTGCTCGGGGACCTCGTGGAAGCCGGCCATCAACTCGGCCCACATCTCGGCCACGCGTGCCGGGGTGCGGACCAGGCCCTCCCGGTCGGGGTCTTCGCCGATGGCGAGGAGGAGTTCGCGCACGGCGCGCTCGGCACGGTCGAGGTCGACGGCGCCGGGGAGTGGGGCGGTGGCAGAACGATCGTTCACCGTGTCAGCTTGCCGTGTCCCGGGCGGTCGGATGGTCGCTGATAGCGGGGCGCGTACAGTGCCCGCATGCCTGGCTCGCTCATCGGTACCGAGGTCCGCCGCGTCGAAGACCCCGACTTGTTGGTCGGCCGCACGACCTACGTCGACAACCTGCCCATCCCCGGGGTGCTCACGGCGGTGTTCGTACGTTCGCCGTACGCCCATGCGTTGGTGCAGGGCATCGACACGACCGAGGCGGCGGCCATGCCCGGCGTCGTCGCCGTGCTGACGGGTGCCGACCTCGGTCTGAATCCGTTCCACGCCTTCGGCGCTGCGCTGCATCCGGCATGCGGCCGCCCGCCGCTCGCCACCGACAAGGTCCGCTTCGTCGGCGAACCGGTCGCCGTGGTGATCGCCGCGTCGCGCCCGCAGGCCACCGACGCGGCCGACGCCGTCGTGGTCGACTACGAACCGCTCGGCGTCGCCGTCGACATGGAAGCAGCGCTCGCCACGGACGCGGCGAAGCAGTTCGACACGATGGATTCCAACCTCGCCGCCGGCTCGCGCGAACCGGAGGATCTCGATCCGCTCGCCGGTTCGGACGTGGTGGTGCGGGGTCGGTTCGAGAACCAGCGCATCGCCGTCGTCCCCATGGAAGGCAACGCCATCTGCGTCGTCCCCGGTGCAGACGAGTTCGGCCACTCGCTGACGGCCTACGTCTCCACGCAGATGCCGCACCTGTTCGCCATGCTCGCCCGTGGAGCAGCGGGCCTGGCCAAGGGCGAACTTCGGGTGATCGCTCCTCACGTCGGCG
>JBILVB010000032.1:0-28186 GCA_044370695.1 Acidimicrobiales bacterium
GGCTCGACGCGGCGGACACCTCGACGATCACGGTCGCCGACGGCACGATCTCGCAGTGGCGGGACAAGAGCGGGAACGACCGCCATGCCGGCCCGACCGGCACCGTGGCCCGACCCCAGCTGAGCCCGACCGCGTTCGACGGCCGACCCGGGGTCACCTTCAACTCGCAGTCGCTCAGCGTGCCGCCCTCAGCCACCCCCGGGCCGAACGGCACGGTGTTCGTCGTGATGCGCTCGAGCGGGAACGGCAACGGCTCGACCGGTCTGGTCAACCTGTGGTCGTGGTCGTCGGGCTGGTGGAACCCGTTGTTGCGCTTCGGGATCGGAGACACCAACTACGCCCACTGGAACGGGGCGCTCATCAGCGCACCCGACACCCGCGCCACCGAGCGGTCGCTGCAGGCGCTCAGCCTGTCGACGGCGGCCGGGGCGACGACGGCCACCTGGTGGCGCAACGGCCAGGCGCGCGACAGCGGCACCCGGGCCGTCACCTGGGGGGCGCTCAACGAGTTCACCCTCGGCTCGTTCACCGGGTACGGGTTCCGGGACGGGGTGATCAGCGAGCTCATCGTGGTACCGAACGCGCTCAGCACCGCCGACCGGCAGCGGATCGAGGGGTACCTGGCCCGAAAGTGGAACCTCCCGCTGGTACCCCCGCATCCGTACCCGATCGCCGGCACGGTGATCCGCGACTCCGGCTCCTCGCGCACCGACGGCACCTGGGACGCCGGCACCCGGGTGATCGGCGCAGTCCAGGGCGACGGCGCCGCCGGCACCGTCGAGACCCCGGCGGCGCTGCCGCGGGCCACGGCGACCGCGGCCGCCGGATCACCCGTCGACCTGACCAGCGGCGTCACCGTGTCGGCCTGGATCAACCCGCGCGTCAGCGGGCAGAACGGCGGCATCGTCGAAAAGACGATCAACGGCGCCGTGAACAACCAGTACCTGCTCTTCCTCGAAGGCGGCCGCCTGGTCTGGCGCGTCCGGCTCACCACCGGTGCGCTCGTGAGCTACTACACGGACTGGTACCCCACCCCGGGCCAGTGGAGCCACGTGGCCGGCACGTGGGACGGTTCGGTGCTGCGGACCTACGCCAACGGCGCACCGGTAGCCGTGTCGGGCACGTCGATGCTGGCCGCGAACGCCTTCGGCACGCTGGCGAGCGGCCCGGGCCCGGTGACGCTCGGCATCCTCGGCAGCAACGTCTACCAGTTCCAAGGCATCATCGACGACGCTGCGATCTTCCCGAGCGCGCTCACCCCCCAGCGCGTGCAGATGCAGTGGGCCGCCGCCGATGCCACCGCCTACCGGGCCACGGTGCTCGCCGACGGCCCGGTGGCGTACTGGAGCTTCGAGGGCGACGGGGTCATCGCCCAGGACGCCACCGGTGCCCATCCGGCGTTCATCGCGAGCGGCGCCCGTACCCCCGGCGCGCTGAGCGGATCGCAAGGGATCGGCTCGCCCGCCCTCGCCGGCAACCCCGACCTCAGCGTCCACGTGGTCGCCGGCAACCCGCTCGACGTGCGGGAGCGCTTCACCGTCGAGGCCTGGATCAACCCGAACACCGACAACCAGACCGCCGGCATCGTCGACAAACAGGTCGGTTGGTCGAGCAACAGCCAGTTCGTCCTGCTGCTCGTCAACGGCGCCGTCGAGTTCCGGGTGTCGCCGCGCACGGGCGGCTACGTGCCGCTCGGCACCGGATTCCGACCACCGGTCGGCACCTGGACCCACGTGGCGGGCACCTACGACGGGACCACGCTGCGGGTGTACGTCAACGGCATCCCCGTGAGCGCCACGGTCAACCTGTTCGGGCCGGCCAACGGCGGGCCCGGACGGCTCCGCATCGGCCAGCACGGCAACGGCAGCCCGAGCCCGTACCCGTTCCAGGGCGCGATCGACGAGGTGGCCGTCTACGCGTCCGCGCTGTCGCCGTCCCGGGTGAAGGCCCATTACGACGCCGGGCTCGCCGACCAGACGGCGTACAACGGCGGTGGGGTGCTGCTCAGCGCGATGGCCAGCGACGTCGACGGCTCGATCGACCGCGTCGAGTTCTGGGAGGGTTCGACGCTGCTCGCCACCACCACGACGAGCCCGTACCGGTGGCGCTGGGCCAACCCCCCCAAGGGCGTCCACGAGGTCTTCGCCCGGGCCTACGACGACCGGGGTCTGATGAGCGAGTCCACCCCGCTCGCGTTCCTCGTCAACGACGCGCCCGTGGTGCGGGTGACCGGTCCGAGCCTGCCGATCGCGGACGGCAGCTTCGAACAGGGAACGGCGGGTCTCGGGCGCACGGGCACCGTCGGGGGCTGGACCGTCGCGGCCGGAAACATCGACGTGCTCGCCTCGTATCCCGAGGTGAGCCCGCTCGCCGGCACGGCGTTCATCGATCTCAACGGCGACGCGCCGGCCACGATCCGTCAGGCGATCCCGACGATCACCGGCGCGGGCTACCAGCTCTCGTGGGCCGACCGGGCGAACCCCGGCGCCGGGGGACCGGTCAGCTACAAGCTGCGCTGGAACGACGCCGACGTGGCCACCTTCACGGCCACCAACGGAACGTGGACGACGCGCACGGCCACCGTCGCGGCGACCGGCGCGACCGGTGTGCTCGAGTTCGTGAGCAGCCAGCCGGGCACCGGCGGCGCGTTCCTCGACGACGTGAAGGCGGGCAAGGCGACGATCCCGTCGTCGTCGGTGGTGCTCAGCGCCGAGGCGAGCGACAGCGACGGCGCGATCAGCCGGGTCGAGTTCTGGGACGGCACCACCCTCGTCGGTACCGCCCGCAGCGCCCCGTACAACGTCGCGTGGCCGATCCCGGGCTCGGGGACCAAGAACGTGTTCGCGCGGGCGTACGACACGAGCGGGTTGTTCGCCGACTCGGCGCCGTTCACCTTCGACGTGAACGACGGCCCGACCGTGGCCGTGACCGCCCCCGAGGCCAACAGCTACGTCCTGCGCTCCGCGAGCCTCCCGCCGCCGGGCCCGATCCCCGCCTTCCGGTCCGCCGCGACCGGGGCCAACGCCGCCGTGGACCCGTCGTTCAACGAACCCTCGGCCACGGCCGTCGACGCCGCCGGCAACGTCTACGTCGCCGACCGGCTCAACCACCGCATCCGGCGCATCGCCGTCGACGGGAGCGTGACCACCTACGCCGGGTCGGGAACCGCCGGCTTCGCCGACGGCTCGGGCATCGCTGCGAGCTTCAACGGGCCGCGCGGTCTGGCCCTTGCGCCCGACGGCACGCTCTACGTCGCCGATACCGACAACCACCGGATCCGCCGCGTCGGCGTGGGCGGCGTGGTCACCACCCTCGCCGGGACCGGCACCGCCGGGGCCACCGACGGCGGGGTCGCCGTGGCCACGTTCAACACACCGTTCGGCGTCGCCGTCGAAGCGTCGGGCTCGGTGATCGTCACCGACACCTGGAACCACCGCATCCGCCGGGTGACGACGACCGGCACGATCACCGTGTCGACCGTGGCCGGCAGCGGCACGATCGGGTCCACCGACGCCACCGGCACCGCAGCGACGTTCAACTACCCGACCGAGGTCGCGATCGACCCTGCGGGCACGACCTTCGTCGCGGACGCCAGCAACCGACTGATCCGGCGGCTCGGCGCAGCGACGACGTTCCTGTCGGACGTGACGCCGACGGTCGCCTGGAACGGGCACTACCTGAAGAACGATCGCGCCGAGAACGACGGGCCGCTGCGCAAGAGCGGGGTCACCTACGCCAAGGGCGTGCTGACCCACCCCGGAGCCACGGCGAACACGACCTACAACGTCTCGTACGCCGTCAACGGCGCCACGACGTTCCGGGCCCGCATCGCCATCGACGAAGGTACGCACAACCCGAACACCAACGGCAGCGTGGTGTTCACCGTCGCCCTCGACGGCACGGTCGTGTACACCAGTCCGACCGTCACCGGTTCGACCGCCCCGATCGACCTCGCGATCGACACGACCGGGCGAACGACCCTGCGACTCGGCGTGAACCCGCTCGCGTCGTTCACCTACGACCACGCCGCCTGGTACGACGCCCGACTCGAGGGCGTCGCCGTCACGCGGCTCGCCGGCGGGGCCGCCGGGATCGGTATCGACGGGTACGCCGACGGCACCGGATCGGCCGCCGCGTTCGCCCAGCCGGCGAACCTCCTCGCCACCGCCGGCGTCGTGTACGTCAGCGAGAACAGCGGGCACCGCATCCGGCGGATCGACACGGCGACCGCTGCGGTCACCACGCTGGCCGGATCGGGGACCGCCGGGTCGAGCGACGGGGTGGGCACCGCGGCGCAGTTCTCCCAGCCGCGCGGTCTGGCCCTCGACGGGACCGGTGGCATCGTCGTCGCCGAACTCGGCGGCCATCGGATCCGCCGCATCGACATCGGGTCCGGCTCGGTCACCACCCGCTCGGGCACCGGGACCCCGACCTTCGCGGACTCCGCCGGGCGCACCTCGCTGACGGTGACACGGCCCGCCGGCACCCAGCCCGGCGACGTGCTGCTCGCGGCGATCACGACGGCCCCCTCCCCGGGATCGGTGACCGTGCTGGAGGCGGAGTCGGCCTCCCGCAGCGTGGTCGGCACCGAGACCACGTGGTGCCCCTGCTCGGGCGGCTCAGCCACCTCGGCCACCGCGTTCGACCCGACCAACAACTCGGCGTGGATCACCTGGAGCTACACGGCCGCGGTTCCGGGCCGGTACCGGGTGCGGTTCCGCTACAGCGCGGCGAGCGGCACGCCCGTGCGCCGGCTCGACGTCAATGCGACCATCCACACCGCGAGCCTCCCCTTCCCGAACACCGGCTCGTTCGCGCGCTGGACCTCGACGATCGACGTCCCGGTCACGTTCGTCGCCGGCGCCAACACGATCCGGCTGCGCACGGACACTGCGGCGGGCTCCACCCAACCGCTGGCGGTCGACCGCCTCGAGGTCGTGGCCGACGGCCCGAGCACCCCGACGACGATCGCCTGGGCCCCGGCCGGCTGGACGCTGGTCGGCACCGCGAACGCCTCGGCCGGCACCACGACGACGCTCTACCGGGCGGTCGCCTCGAGCACCGACCCGGCCTCGTGGACCTGGACGCTGTCCGCAGCCGCCGGCGCCACCGGCAGCCTGACGGCCTACAGCGGCGTCGATCTCGTGAACCCCGTCGAGACCTCGGCCACGAGCACCAACGCGAGCGGGACCGCGCATCTCGCCCCGGCGGTCACGACGACCAACGGCAACCGGATGATCGTGTCCGTCCTCGGCGTCGGCACCGAGACCGTGCTCACCCCGCCGTCGGGGTCGACCGAGCGCGTCGACCGGGCGGGCAACGGCCTCACCGTCGGCGTCGTCGACGCGACACAGGTCACGGCCGGATCGTCCCCGGCCCGCACGATCGGTTCCGGCGTGGCGGCCGAGTCGGCGGCGATCACCGTGGCGTTGAGCCCGGGGGCCGGCGGGTCGAACGCGACGACGACGCCGGCGGTGCGCGGCTCGGCGGCAGCGACGAACGTGACGGTGTCGGCCATCGGCAACGTGGCCACGCGCACGAAGCTGTCCGACACCGCCGGCAACCTGGCCGGGGTCATCGACAACGGCGACCGCATCGGCCAGGCGCTCGCGACGGTCGGCGACGTCGACGGCGACGGCAACCCCGACGCCGTGGTCGGCGTGCCCGGCGACGACGACGGAGGCACCGACCGGGGCGCCGTGTACGTGCTGTTCCTGAACCCCACCGGCACGGTCCGCGCCGAGCGGAAGATCAGCGCGATCACCGGCGGCCTGAGCGGTCTCGCGGACAACGACCGGTTCGGCTCGGCCGTCACCGGGATCGGCGATCTCGACGCCGACGGCATCGTCGACATCGCCGTCGGTGCGTCGGGCGACGACGGCGGCGGCACCGACACCGGCGCGGTGTACGTGTTGCGGCTCAACAGCAACGGCACGGTCAAGGCCCAGCAGAAGATCTCGGGCACCACCGGCGGGCTCGCGGCGATCGCGCCGCCGGCCCGGTCGGCGGGCCCCGGCCCGCAGCCCGTGCGAGCCGACCTGTGGTTCGCCGGGGCCTGCGCACCGTGGGCCACCTGCACGTCGATCGCCCCGTCGTCGACCCACGCCACGATCCCGGACGGGACGCCGCCGACCACCACCGGCACGGCGGCCGCCAGCCTGAACTGGGCGTGCTGCCCCTACGACTACTACGGGCTGCGACTGCGGACCTTCGTCACCGTGCCGACCACCGGCTCGTACACGTTCTTCCTGCGCTCCGACGACAACGGCACGATCCGGATCTCCCCCGACGACAACCCGGCGCGCACGGCGGTGCTGGCGGTGGAGAACGGCAGCGGCGGCACGCTCGGCGACCCGACCAAGGCGGGGACCGTCGCGCTCACCGCCGGGGTCCGGTACTACCTCGAGGCCTACCTGAGCGAAGGCGCCAGCGCCGACTACCTGCAGGTCGGCGTCACCGGACCCGGCATCCCCACGGTGATCGACGTCCCCACCGGCTGGCTCACCGATCCCGGTACCACCGGCGCCGGCCCGTGGTACCCCCGCGCGGCGGCCAGCACCGGTGCGCTCGACACCGGTGACCAGTTCGGGTCAGCCCTGGCCGGGATTGGCGACCTCGACGCCGACGGCGTGCGCGACCTCGTGGTGGGCGTGCCCGGTGACGACGACGGCGCGCCCGACGCCGGAGCGCTCCTCGTGCTCTTCCTCACCACGACCGGGACCGTCAAGGCCCAACAGAAACTGGCCGCCGGTGCCGCCGGCCTCGCCGCCGGTACGACCGCCGCCTTCGATCGCCTGGGCAGTGCAGTCGCCGCGATCGGCGACCTCGACGCCGACGGCATCGGCGATCTCGTCGTCGGTGCCCCCGGCGCCGACGACGGCGGCACCGACCGCGGCGCGGTCCACCTGTTCAACCTCCGCCGTGCCGGTACCGTCTCGGGCCAGCAGCGCATCTCGGCCACCAGCGGCGGGTTCGGCGCCGGCCTGCTCGACAACGGTGACGGCTTCGGCGGGTCCGTCGCCGGGATCGGCGACCTCGACGGCGACGGCATCGGCGACGTCGCCGTCGGCACCCCCGGCGACGACGACGGCGGCACCGACCGCGGCGCGGTCCACCTGCTCACGTTGCGCCGCAACGGGACCACGAGCAACCAGCGCAAGATCTCCTCCACCGCCGGAGACTTCGGCAGCGGCGTGCTCGCCGACCGGGACCGGTTCGGCACCGCCGTCGCCGGTCTCGGTGACCTGAACCGCGACGGTGTGGTCGACGTGGCCGTCGGCTCGCCCGGCGACGACGACGGCGGCACCGACCGGGGCGCGCTGTACGCACTCACCCTCACCGGCACGACCTCCGCCAGTGCCGTCACCATCGACCGTCCCACCGGCACCCAGCCCGGTGACGTGCTGCTGGCCGCGCTCGGCCTCCCGAACACGTTGTTCGCCGTCACCCGACTCGAGGCCGAGACCGCGACCCGCCCCGACAACATCCTCAAGGTGTCGACGGCCTGGTGCCCGTGCTCTGCGGGTGCCGCGGTCGACAGCTTCTCCCCGACGAACAACGCCGCGGCGATCACCTTCACGTTCGACGCGCCGGTCGCCGGCAGCTACGGCCTGCGGTTCCGGTACGCAGCCGGCGACGGCGAGGCCGTGCGCCGGCTCGACGTGAACGGTGTCCAGCACACCGCCGGACTCGCGTTCCCGGGCACCGCCTCCTGGGCGGCGTGGACCGACCGTGCGCTCGTCAACGTGAACCTGGTGGCCGGGGCCAACACGATCACGCTGCGCACCGACACCGCCGCCGGGTCGAGCCGGTTGCTGAACCTCGACCGCCTCGACGTGGAGAACCAGACGGGTGCCACCGCCACGACGGTGACGGCCGCGCCGGCCGGTTGGACCCTCGTCGGCATCCGGTCGGGTCCCGACACGTCGGTGGTCCTCTACCGCTACACGGCCACCGGCACCGACGCCGGCTCGTGGACCTGGCGCCTGTCGGCCACCGTCGGCGCCGCCGGCAGCATCACCGCCTACACCGGCGTCGATCCCACGAGCCCGGTCGAGGGTGTGGCGCTCAGCGCCACCACGGCGAGCGGCACCGCCCATACCGCGCCGGCGACGACCACCGGCGGCGCGAACCGGATGGTGGTCCGCGTGGTCGGGCTCGCCGCCGGCACGACGTTCACGCCGCCCCCCGGCACGACCGAGCAGGTCGACGTCAACGCCGGTTCCAGCGTGACGCTCAGCGTCGCCGACACGCTGCGCCCTGCGGCGGGTACGGTCGAGGCGGCGACGTTCACCTCCGGCGCCGGTGCCGGTTCGACGACGATGACCGTGGTGCTCGCGCCCTCGTCGGGCGGCACCTCGAGCGTCCTCGTCCTGGAGGCCGAGGACGCCCAGGCCAGCGGTGGACTCGCCTTCGAGACCACCTGGTGCCCGTGCTCGGGGAGCGGTGCGATCGGCAACTTCGGCAGCGTCGACGACGTGGCCGGGCTGACCTGGACGGTGAACGTGCCGTTCACCGGCTACTACCTGATGCAGTTCCGCTACGGCGCCGGTGACGGCCCGGCGGTCCGGCGGCTCGACGTCAACGGGAGCCAGCACACCGCGGCACTCACGTTCCCGGGGACAACCGGCTGGGGGAACTGGACCGATTCCAGCCCGCTCACCGTCAGCCTGCGGGCCGGCACGAACACCGTCCGGCTCCGCACCGACACCGCCGCGGGCAGCGTCCGCGCGCTCACCCTCGACCAGTTGACCGTCATCCAGACCGCCGGCGGTGCCCCGGCACCCACCGTGATCACCTTGGTGGCGAGCGCGGCGGACCTCGACGGCTCGATCGCTCGGGTCGAGTTCCGGGTCGACGGCACCCTCGCCGGCACGGTCACCGAGGCGCCGTTCAGCGTCAGCTACACCGCCCCGGCTGCCGGCCGATACACGGTGACCGCCACCGCGGTCGACAACAACGGCAACGTGACCGTGTCGGCGCCCGTGTCGTTCTTCGTCGGCGTCGACCCGTCCGCGACGTACCGTTTCACCAACTCCCTCACCGGCCTCGCGCTCGACGTCGCCGCCGCGACCCGTCCGGAGGCACCGAACCTCGCCCTGTGGCTCGACGCCTCGGACGCGAGCACGATCACCGCCACCGCCGGCGCGGTCACCGAGTGGCGGGACAAGAGCGGCAACAACCGCCACGTCAGCCAGGCGTCGGCGTCGGCCCGCCCGACCTACAACGCCGGCGGTTGGAGCGCGGCGATGCCCGCGATCAGCTTCGACGGCGTCGACGACGGCCTGCTGCTCGGGAGCACGGACCTCTCCCGCTCGATCGACGGCCAGACGATCCTCGCCGTGATCGCCCCGGCCGGTCCCCAGGTGAACACGGTGAAGAAGCCGGCGGCGATCGTCGGCGAGACCGGCTTCACCCTCTCGGGCACCGGCTTCGGCGCGACCACCGGGTGGGTCACGCTCGTGGAGAACGCCGACGGATCGGGCGTGTCGGTGCCGCTGACGGTCACCGGATGGACCGACACCGTGGTGGAGGTGACGGTCCGGCTCGGGACGCTCAACCCCGGCGCACGATGGATGGTGGTCGTCGACCAGGCCGGGCGGCGCAGCACGCCCTACCCGGTCCGGGTGCTGCCGTCGGTGGCGGCGACCGGTCTCGTCGGGCGGTGGATGCTGGACGAGACCACCGGGTCGACCGCGTTCGACGTGTCGGGGTGGGAGCACCACGGCGCCGTCGACCCCCAGGTGGTACGGGGTGCCGCCGGCGTGGCCGGCACGGCCTATGCGTTCGACGGTGGCGGCCAGGTGCGGGTCGGGCGCACCACGACCCTCGACGCCATCGGCAGCGCCAACGGGGACGCCACCATCGCGTTCTGGGTCCGCCCGGGCACCCCGGCCGGCTCGTGGCGGCCCGTGTTCAACCTGCACGCCGCGGGTATCTCCGACCGCGTGCCGGGCATCTGGCTCTACCCGGGCTCGAACCACATCCACTACCGGTGGTCCACGACCGGCTCGGGCAATCCGGGCGTCGACTCCGTCACGGCGCTGCCGACCGGGCAGTGGTCCCAGGTCACCCTGGTGAAGTCCGGCTCCACCCTTCGGGTGTTCATCAACGGCGTCCTCGACAACCAGGGCACGATCCCGGGCGTCTCGACGGACTCCAACGCCGAGTTGCTCCTGTGCTGGAACGGGTACGGCGGTCGGTGCGGTGGGCTCGACGACGTCCGGCTCTACAGCCGGGCCCTGTCCGACGCCGAGATCGCCGCGCTCGCCGACCCGGTGAACGCCGGGACGCCGCCGGCGCCGCCCGCCGATCCGGGCGGTCCGGGATCGAACCCGCCCGCCCCGGGCGGTGGCGGCGGCACCCAGTACGGCACCGTGTTCAGCACGTCGACCCCGGCGTCGGGTTCGTCGCGGGCGTCGTTGTTCGCCGGCGCCGGCACCGTCGAGGCCGGCGGCCGGCGTCTCGACACCGATGCGTACCAGTCGGTGTCGGTGCCCCGGACCGGCCGGGCCATCGTCGGCGGGTCGTTCGACTTCGCCAACGCACGGCTCGCCGTCGGACTGAACGGCGCCTGGACTGCCCGCCAGAGCGGCTTCCAGACCGCGGGCTCGACCTCGGACACGGCGTCGGCGGTCGGTGGGGTCGGCTATGCGCAGGCCGAGGACCTGTTCCAGGGACGGATCGCCGAGCTCGTGGTCGTCAACTCGGCGATCACGACGGCGGAACGCCAACACGTCGAGGGCTACCTCGCGTGGAAGTGGGGCCTGACCGACCGCCTGCCCGGCGACCACCCCTACCGCTACAGCCCGCCGAGCGGGTCGGTCGACGGTTCGCCCGTCATCGCCACCCGGTGGGACACGAACCGTCTGGTGCGCACCGAGCAGTTCCACGAGAGCCCGTGGGGCCGCAACGACCTCGTGGCGCTCGCCAACGCCGCAACGGCGCCGGACGGGACCGCGACCGCGGCCCGGTTGATGGAGGGCAGCGCCAACACCTACCACCAGCTCTGGCAGGAGTCCCGCCAGGGAACGTCGGGGGTGACGGCCACCTACTCGATCCACGTCAAGGCCCTGCCGGGCCAGACGACGGTCCGGTACCTCAACATCCGCCCCGTCAACGACTCGTCCCAGGGGTCGAACCGGGGGGTCACCATCAACCCGGCCACCGGCGAGTTCGTGACCTTCACCGGCTCGACCGGACCTGCGCCCTCGTACGTGATCACGGCCCTGCCCGACGGCTGGTACCGGGTGGCGGTGACCGCCCGCAGCAGCGGGGGCCTGTTCTGGAACTCCCTCGAGCTCACCACCCCGGCGCTGGCCGGGGTCAGCCCGGCGTACTACCCGGGTGACGGGGCGAGCGGCGTGCTGATCTGGGGCGCCCAGCTCGAGATGGCGGCGACCGCCGGGCTCTACCAGCGGGTCGACACCAGCGCCACCGGTACGGCGGCGCCGAGCCAGCGATGGGCCGTGGTCCCGACCGGCGCCGGCCGGGTCCAGCTCGTGGGCGCCGTGAGCACCAAGGCGGTCGCCGCGCTGGGCACGGCGAACGGCTCGGTGAGCGCGCTCGCCCCGCTGTCGGACACGAACGCCGCGCAGCACTGGACGATGCAGCTCAACGGCGACGGAACCGTCACGTTCATCGGGGCCGAGAGCGGCCGGGTGCTCGTGTCCTCGGAGGCGGCGACGGCGTCACCGGTGCGCATCGCGGACGCCACCGGCAGCGCGGCGGAGCGCTGGATCCCGAGCCTGGTCGCGCGCGCGGGCGGCCCGAGCGTGATCCTCGGGACCGGCCCGATCGCCTTCTTCCGACTCGGCGAACGGTCCGGCACCACGGCGATCGACCTCGCCGGCCGGGGGGCGACGGCGAGCTACGTCGGGGCCCCGCTGCTGGCCCAGCCCGGCGCCTTCCCCGACGACCCGGACACCGCCGTGTCGTTCACCGGGGCGAACCACCTCCAAGCGAGCGTGCCGGGCATCAGCACCACCGCCGGGTCGAAGACGACGGCGGCGCTGTGGCTGCGCTGGGACGGCGACACCAGCCGAGGCGTGCGCACGCTCCTCGGTGTCGGCGCCCGGCAACTCGTGGTGCGCGACGGCTGTCTGGGGCTGTCGACCGGCACCACGGCCGGTGGCGGCGACTGCCGGGGCGTGACGATCGACCCGAACTGGACGAACCGGTGGATCCGGGTCGTCGTCGAGCTCGACGCCACGAACCCGGCCGCCGACCGGTTGTGGATCAACGGGGTCGCCCAGACCTCGAGCCAACGGTTCGGCACCCCCGGGGCGGCTCCGTTGTCGACGACGGTGCGCCTCGGGGGCGCCACCGATTCGACGACGGGTCGCTTCGTCGGCCTCGTCGACGAGTTCGTCCTGTACGACCGGGCGTTGACCGGCGAGGAGCTGAGCACCACGACGGCGGGCACCCCGTCGCTCACCTCCCCCGCCCTGTGGCTCGACGCCGCCGACGCGACGACGTTCACCACCACCACGAGCGGAGACGTCACGCGGTGGCGGGACAAGTCCGGCCGGGGCAACCACGTGACGACGAACCGCACGACCTACGACCCGACGGGCCTCAACGGGCAGCCGACGATCGTCACCGACGGTGCCACGGTCCTGCGCACCCCCGTGAACTTCAACCAGCCGCCGGTGTTCGCCACGATCCCCGTGGCGGCCGGCAGCGGGCTCGACCGCACCACCTCGGTCTCGGTGTCCGCCTGGATCCGGCCGTCGTGGGGCGGTCAGAACGGCGGCATCGTCGAAAAGACCATCGGCGGCGCCGTGAACGCCCAGTACCTGCTGTTCCTGGAGGGCGGCCGCGTCGTGTGGCGACTGCGCGGCACGAACGGGGCGCTCTACCACGTCTACACCGGCTGGTACCCCACGCCGGGGCAGTGGACCCACGTGGTCGGCACCTGGGACGGCACGACGATGCGGGTGTACGTCAACGGTCTCGAGGTCGGTTCGGGGAGCGCCTCGGTGACGCTGCCGTCGGGCGTCGGGCCCCTGCTCATCGGCCAGCTCGGCAGCAACGTGTACTCCTTCGTCGGCGCCATCGACGACGTCGCCGTCTACCCCGATGCGCTGAGCGCGACCCAGGTCGTCGCGCTGTCGACCTCCGGTGACGCGGCGGCCCACGCCGACGCCGTGCTCGCGAACGGCCCACTCGGGTTCTGGCGGCTCGACGAGAGCGACACCACGGTGACCGATGCGTCGGGCAACGGCGCATCGGGCGACCGGAACACCGCAGCCCGGGCCGACGGCAAGTGGCCGGGAGGGCGGGCCCTGGGCGGCTCGGGCAACACGGTGTTCGCCGTCGGCGCGATGACCGGATCGCCCGCCGGCCGGCTCGTGTCGGCCGCCAACAACAACTGGTTGTTCGGCTGGTGGGCCGGCCGGGAGGACAACTTCCACCTCGACGGCTGGGCGGTGCAGCGCTCCACCCCGCTGTCGAGCACCCCGCGCCTGTACTCGGGCACGATGGGCAACGGGCAGGCCACCCTGTGGCGCAACGGCACGATGATCGGTCAGGCCAACGGCGGGTTCACCGGACCCAACGGCATCCAGATCGGCGGTCAGTACGGCGAGAACTCCGTCGGCACCGTCAGCGAGGTGATCGTCTACGACCGGGTGCTGACCGACGCCGAGCGGCAGGCGACCGAGGCCTACCTGGCCGCCAAGTGGGGCATCGCGGTGCCGAAGGCGACCACGAAGGTGTCCGACACCTCCGCCGGCGGGTTCGGCGGGGTGCTGCGCGACGGCGACCGGCTCGGCCAAGGCCTCACCGGCATCGCCGACCTCGACGGCGACGGCATCCGCGACGCCGTCGCCGGCGCCCCCGGCGACGACGACGGCGGCACCGACCGCGGCGCCGTCCACGTGCTGTTCCTCAACCCCGACGGCACCGTACGCACCCGCCAGAAGATCTCCGCCACCACCGGCGGCCTCACCGGCCTCGCCGACAACGACCGCTTCGGCACCGCCGTCACCGCCATCGGCACCCTCCAAGGCGCCCCCGCCATCGCCGTCGGCGCCCCCGGCGACGACACCGACAGCACCGACGTCGGCGCCGTCCACGTCCTGCGCCTCGCCGCCAACGGCACCGTGCTCACCCAAACCAAGATCGTCGGCACCCCCACCGCCACCCCCCCGGTCACCCCCGGCCCCGGCCCCCAACCCGTCCGCTACGACCTCTGGTTCGCCGGCACCTGCCCCAGCTGGGCCAACTGCGGCGTCTACTCGCCGTGGGCCGATCACGCCTCGATCCCCGACGGGATCCCGCCGACCACCACCGGTCTCGGTCATCCCAGCCTGAACTGGGGCTGCTGCCCCTACGACCGCTACGGGTTCCGGATGCGCACGTTCGTCACCGTGCCCACCACCGGTGCCTACACCTTCTACCTGCGCTCCGACGACCAGGGCACCATCCGCATCTCCCCGAACGACAACCCGTCACGGGCACAGGTGATCGCCGTCGAGAACGGCTGCTGCGGCTACCTCGGCGATCCGTCCAAAGCCGGCACCGTCACCCTCACCGCCGGGGTCCGCTACTACCTCGAGGCCTACATGAGCGAAGGCGGTGGCGGCGACTACCTGCAGGTCGGCGTCACCGGACCCGGCATCTCCTCCGTGATCGACGTCCCCACCACCTGGCTCACCGATCCCGGCACCACCGGCGCCGGCGGCTGGTACCCCCGGGCCACGCTCAACGTGGGCGAGCAGTTCGGTCAGGGTGTCGCCGCGATGGGCGACGTCGACGGCGACGGCGTACGCGACCTCGTCGTGGGCGCCCCCGGCGACGACGACTCCGGCACCGACGCCGGCGCCGCCTACGTCGTACTCCTCAACCCCGACGGCACCGCCAAGACCCGCCGCAAGATCACCGCCGCCGCCGGACTCCCCACCAACACCATCGACGCCAACGACCGCTTCGCCACCGCCGTCACCGCCCTCGGCGACCTCGACAACGACGGCATCACCGACCTCGCCATCGGCACCCCCGGCGACGACGACGGCGGCACCGACCGCGGCGCGGTCCACCTCCTCACCCTCAACGCCGACAGCACCGTCAAGACCCGCAACAAACTCTCCGCCACCACCGGCGGCCTACCCACCAACACCCTGCGCGACAACGACCAATTCGGCACCACCGTCACCGGCGCCGGCGACCTCGACGCCGACGGCATCCCCGACCTCGCCGTCGGCACCCCCGGCGACGACGACGGCGGCACCGACCGCGGCGCGGTCCACCTGCTGACGATGCGCCGGGACGGCACGACGACCAACCGCCGCAAGCTGTCCGCCCTCGGGGGGCTCCAGAGCGCCCTGCGGGACAACGACCGGTTCGGCACCGCCGTCGCCAGCCTCGGCGACCTCGACGCCGACGGCATCGGCGACCTCGCCATCGGCGCACCCGGCGACGACGACGGCGGCACCGACCGCGGCGCCGTCCACGTCATCCGGATGAACAGCCTCGGCGGGTCGAGCGGGATGATGGCGAGCGACCCACGGCTCTGGGTGGACGCCGCCGCGACCGACACGGTCGTGCAGCGCGACGGTGCCGTGGTGGCGTGGCGAGACCGTTCGGGCAACGGCAGCGATCTCACCACCGACACCGTGGCCTTCGACCCGGCCGGGCTGAACGGCCGACCGGCCGTCACCACCGACGGCGTGGCCACCCTGTCGACGACCCAGACGTCGTACCCGCTCGGCTCGACGATCTTCGCGGTCGCCCGCATGCAGGGTGGTCGCACCGGCCGCCTCGTCACGGGCGTCTGGAACAACTGGCTGTTCGGCTGGCACGGCGGCTGCGAGGACCGCGCCCACTTCGACAGCTGGGTCCACGCCCCGTGTCCGGCCGCGTCGACGGTCCCCGTGCTGTACTCGGCGACGACCGGGAACGGCCAGGCTTCGTTCTGGCGCAACGGCACCTTGCTGCGCTCGGCCCCGGGGACCTTCACCTCTCCCAACGGCCTCGCGATCGGCGGCCAGTGGGGCGAGACCTCCGAAGGGGCGGTCTCGGAGCTCATCGTCTACCCCCGTGTGCTCGGCGACGCCGAACGACGGCGCATCGAAGCGACGCTGCTCACGAAGTGGTCGATCAACGCAGCCTCCAGCGTCGGCGGGCCCGTCGCCTGGCTCGACGCCTCCGACCCCTCGACGATCGAGCAGACCGACGGCGTCGTGACCCGCTGGCGGGACCGCTCCGGCCGTGGTGCCGACGTGCGCAGTACCCGCGCTGCGTCGTCGGCCCGGCGCGACACGACCGGTCTCAACACACGACCGGCGATCGTGTTCGACGGCCGCGGCACGCTGTCGACCCGGCGGCAGTTCAACCCGGCCGGCTCGACGGTGTTCGCCGTCGCCCGGTACACCGGCCAGGGCGCCTCGGGACGGGTGATCGCCGCGTTCAGCAACAACTGGCTGCTCGGCTGGCACGGTGGCTGCATCGACCGGGCCTACTTCGACGGCTGGGTGAACGGCGCGCCGTGCGGCAGCGTGGGGGCGAGCCCGCTGCTGTACTCGGCGACCACCGGCAACGGGCAGGCGAGCTACTGGCGCAACGGGAGCCTCGTCGGGTCCGGCAACGGCGGGTTCACCAGTCCCAACGGCCTGTCCGTCGGGGGTCACGCCGCCTACGAGTGGTCGGCCTCCGCGGTGAGCGAGGTCCTCGTCTACGACCGGGTCCTCACACCTGCGGAACGCCAGGCGACCGAGGCCTACCTCCTCGACAAGTGGGGGCTGCTCACCGCGGGCATCACCCTGCCCGCACCGGCCCGGGCCGCCTCCCCGGCGTTGTGGGTGGACGCCACCGATGCCGCGAGCGCGGTGACCAACTCCCGGGGGGCGGTGACGCGCTGGACCGACAAGTCCGGCAACGGCAACGACTTGACGTGGAACGACGCCGCCACGTACGACACCGCCGGCCTGAACGGGCTCCCGGCCGTGCGCACCACCGGCCTGGGCAGCCTGTACAGCAGCCGCAACTTCACCGGTACCGGCTCGACGGTCATCGCGGTCGCCCGGATGACCTCCACCTCGCCGGCCGGCTCGATCGTCGGCGGGACCGGCTGGTTCCTCGGCTGGCACGCCGGCTGGCAGGACCGCACGTACGCCAACTACCAGTGGGTCGCCTGCTGCGGCAGTCCGAGCAACACCCAGGCGATCCTCTACGGCCTGAGCTCGGGTGCAGGAACGGCGCGGGCCTACCGGAACGGCGCGCTCCAGGCGTCGGTCAACGGCAGCTTCAGCGGGCTCAACGGCCTGGCCATCGGCGCCCGGGAGGCCGGGGGCACCGAGTTCGGGGTCGGCGCGATCAGCGAGGTCATCGTCTACGACCGGGTCCTGTCCGACAGCGACCGGCAGGCCGTCGAGCGCTACCTCGCCCGCAAGTGGGGGGTCGCGCTGGTCGCCGCCGAACCGAGCTCGCCGTACGCCGCCACCGTGTCGAGCCTGCCCGGTCTCGAAGGCCACTGGCGCCTCGGCGAGACCGAGGTCGAGACCGTCGCCCGGGACGCGAGCGGCTGGACGCGCAACGGCACCTACGACGCCGCGGTCACCCGCAGCATCCCGACCGGGATCGCCGGCGAGACCGACACCGCCGTGCGCTTCGCCGGCACCGGCAACGGGATCCGGATGCCGGACCAGTTCGACTTCACCGGGACGCAGCCGTTCTCGGTGGCCCTGTGGACGCGCATCCCGTCGGACACCCCGCAATGGGCCCGCATCGTGTCCAAGGAGGACGTCGCCGTCGGCCCGCAGCGGCGCGGCTGGTACCTCGCCGTGGACACCGCCGGCGGCGCGGTGGTGTTCGAACGGTGGAACGGGGCCCAGCGGGACACGGCGAGCGCCTCGGTACCGCTCGACACCTGGGTGCAGCTCGTCGCCACCTACGACGGCACCCGGCTCCGGCTCTACACCAACGGCTCGGTCGCCGACGACGAGCCGGCTACCGTCTCGCTGCCCGACACGGCGATGCCGTTCACTCTGGGCCGCAACGCCGCCGACCTCTCCGATCACTTCCGGGGCGGCGACCTCGACGAGGTGGCGGTGTGGAGCCGGGCGCTGTCGACCGCCGAGGTCGGCCGGCTCGCCAGCCGCGCCGCACCCTCGGCGCCGACGGCGGTGACGGTCGCCAACGGTGACTCCGAAGCCGACGTGTCCTGGACCGCCCCGGCGGTGACCGGCGCCGGTCCCGTGAACGGCTCGACGGTCACCGCCGTGGCACCGGCCGGGTTCGGCCTGCCGCCGGCCCAGTGCTCCGTGGCCGGCGCCGGGACGTCGTGCCGGCTCACCGGGCTCCTCAACGGCGTGGCGTACACGGTCACCGTGAGCGCCTCCAACGTCGCCGGGACCGGGCCGACATCGACCCCGGTGACCGCCCGGGCATACCCGGCCGGCGTGATGTCCGGGGCGTCGTTCGCGCTCTGGCTCGACGGCGCCGATCCCTCGACGTTCTTCGCCGACACCGAGGCCACGACCGCCACCACGCCCGGCGGGGCCATCGCCCGGTGGAACGACCGCTCCCCCCGTGCGAACCACCTGACGCAGGCGGTCCCGGCGGCGAGGGCGACGGCCGGCGTGGTCGGCGACCTCACCGCCCCGACCTTCGACGGGATCGACGACAGCTACGTCCTCGACGTCACCAAGCTCCCGAGGGGGACGACCCCGGCCACCGTGTTCACCGTCGCCGTGCAGGACTCGACGACCCCGGTGGCCGACGGCACCCGCACCGTCGTGTCCTGGGGCGACGCCGGCGTCGGTCAGGCCCGGTCGCTGGTCAAGGGTGCCGGCAGTGCCTTCGCCTATCTCGACACCGGCGCCACGACCTTCGCCATGCCCGCCTCGCTGCAGTGGCCCACCGCGCAGCCGACGTTGGTCGACGCCGACTTCTCGGCCGCCACGGTACGGGCCCGGGTCGGCGGCGCGCTGTCGTACCAATCGGCGACGATGGCGAACAACACCGGCTCGGCCGGTGCGCGGGTCGGCGGTTCGCCGTGGTCGGCCGCCCAGCACTGGCAGGGCCGTATCGCCGAGGTCATCGTCGTCGAGGGCACGCTGACCACGACCCAGATCGGCCGGGTGCAGGCCTACCTCACCCGCAAGTGGGCGTTGTCCTCGAGCCTGCCGGCCGAAGCCCTGCGGGCCGGTTCGGCACCGCTCGGTCTCTACCGGCTCGACGAGCCGGTCGGGTCCTCGGTCGCCACCGACACCTCGGGCAACGGGCGCAACGGCACGTACATGCCGGGCGTCACCCTCGGGGTACCCGGTCCCCGGCCGGGCATGACCGGCACCCGGACCGCGAGCCAGGGGGCGGCGAACCTCGGAACCGCCATGAACAGCGCCTTCTCCTCGAGGAGCGCCTTCACGATCACCGGCTGGGTCCGCAAGAACAACACGGGCGAGTACGGGACGATCGCCGCCAACTACGACGGGAGAGGCGTGATCGTCCACGTCAGCCCCAACGGCCGCCAGGTCGGCCTCTACCTCATCCAGGCCTGGGCGCCGGACACCATCATGACCTGGACGAACGACGTGATGTCGCCCGGCGTGTGGAACCACGTGGCCGTCACCTACGACGGATCCCGACGGGCGAGCGGGGTCACGATCTACGTCAACGGCAGCCCGGTCGGCTCCGCCCCCGGGTACGACAACCTCGTCGGCGAAGCGGTGACCACGGCGCCGATGTACGCCGGGCGCCGACCGGACTGGAGCCCGGGCCCCGGCGACGACTATGCCGAGATCGGTCTGTTCAACCGGGTGCTCAGCCGGGACGAGATCCTGGCGTTCGCCTCGACCGCGTGAGCGCGCCGGGCCACGCGAACGCGCGCTCGACCGCCTGCGCCGTGATCGCCCTCGCTCGGACGAAACACCGCCGTTCGCCTCCACTGGGTCCGGGAGCGGTCGATCTCCCCCGTCGGATGAAACGGACTCGACGACTCGACCTCCGGGCGCGCGCCCGGCGGCTGTCGGTCAAGACCCTGATCGGCGCCGTGGCACTCGTGCCGCTGATGGCGATCGGGTGGCTGGCCGCCAGCGCGTCGTCGGCCGTCGCCCGGGACCGTCAGGTCGCGACCGAGGCCCAACGTCGGGTCCGCGAGGTCGGTGCTCTGATCCAGATCCGCTGGAAGGCGTTCAACGAGTGGACCTTCACCGAGGGCGCGGCCGAGACCGAACGCCTGGGACTGTCCCCGGATGAGGCCTCCGAGCTCCTGGATCTGGACCTCGTCGAGGGCGCAGCCAGGGCCCGCGGCGAGCTCGACGCGCTGCTCGCAGCCGGGGACCACACCTCCATCACACGAGCCACCGAACGGGCTCGCAAGGCCTACGAGAACAAGACGAAGCCCGACGAGGCCGAGAATGCGATCGAGTCGTTGTTCGCCGCCATCGAGCAGGAACTCGACCAGGCCAATTCCCAGCTGACGGCGACGGCCGTGCGCATCGGTTCCGGCGGGCAGGTCGTGCAGGCCAGCGACGCGCTCGCCACCGCCGCCGAGTTGCACGCCTTGGTGATCGTGCTGCAACAGCTGTTGCTCGACCGGACCACCGCAGCGAACACCGACACGGACTTCGACGTTGCCGCCGCGTACGTGATGAGCCGGTGGGATGCAGGCGTCGCCCGGCTCCGCCGACTGGCCCCGTCGGACTCGCCGACCGCAGGGGCTCTGACGACGGCCAAGACGGCATGGGAGGAGCTGCTCGCACTCGGAACGACGGCCGCCAGCCCCCCGGTCCCGGTGGACGACGCCGGCCTCAGCGACGAGCAACTCGCGCGGCTGGCCGACGCGGCGGCCAAGGCGTTCCGTGCGGGTGCGGCCGCTGCCGAACAGCACTACGCCGTCGTGACGGCGGCGCTCGAGAGCGTGGACGCCGAGGCGGCGCGCCTCGACGACGAGGTCCGGTCCTCGCAGGTGTTCACCCTGTCGGTGTTGGGCGCCCTCCTGCTGCTCACCCTGGCGGCGTTCGGCCTCGCCGCACGGGCCATCGTGCGCCCCCTGCGCCGGCTCGCCGCCGCCGCCGCCAGCTTGCGCGACGGCGACCTCGACGTCGAGGTCGATCTCGGTGGCCCGTCGGAGATCGCGGCCACCGCCGCCGCCCTCGACGAAGCCGCCGCCGGGCTCCGCCTGAGCGAAGCGCAGGCCGGCGCACTCGCCACGGGAGCGCTCGACGATCCGGTGCTCAGCATGCCGGCCCCGGGCCGCCTGGGCGAATCCCTGCGCTCGGCGGTGGTCGCGCTCGCCCGCTCGCTCAACGAGCGCGAGGACTACCGCTTGCGTCTGTCGCACGAGGCCTCCCACGACGCGCTCACCGGGCTCGTGAACCGCGCCGCCGCCCACGATCATCTCGGCGGCGCCCTCGGCCGCAGCCGGCGGAGCCGGACCGCCCTCGCCGTGGTGTTCGTCGACCTCGACGGGTTCAAGAACGTCAACGAGACGCACGGGCACGACGTCGGCGACGAGGTGCTCCGGCGCGTCGCCGAGGTCCTGGTGGCGACGGTCCGGCCCGACGACCTCGTCGGGCGGTTCGGCTCCGACGAGTTCGTCGTCGTCGCCGAGGACGTCGGCACGATCGACGACGCCGAGGCCCTGGCCCGGCGCCTCGTCGCGTCCCTGGCAACGCCCGTCGAGGCGTCCGGGCGCATGCACCACCTCACGGCGTCGGCGGGTGTGCGCGTGTGCACGGCCGACGACCCGGTGCAACGTCTGTCGAGCGCCGGAGCCGTCGTCGAACTGCTGCGCGACGTCGACGCCGCACTCGAACGGGCCAAGACCCCCGGTTGCGGCCCGGTGGAGGTGTTCACGCCCGACCTGCAGCGGGAGCTACGGGAACGGCTCGAGATCGAGCAGGCGCTGCGTGTCGCGCTCGAACCCGGCCGGGACGAACTCCACCTCGTCTACCAGCCGGTCGTCGACGCCGACACCTGCGCCCCGGTCGGCGCCGAGGCGCTCGTGCGTTGGAACCGGCCGGGCGTCGGACCCGTCCGCCCCGACGTGTTCGTCCCCGTCGCCGAACGCTCCGAGCTGATCATCGAGTTGGACGACTGGGTGCTGCGCACCGCGACGCGCCAGCTCGCCGTCTGGGCCGCCGCCGGGGTCCTCGGCCAACGCTGGGTCGCCGTGAACCTGTCCGGGGCCCACGTCTGCCGGCCCGAGGTCGTCCCCCGGGTGCTCGGCGCGCTGGCCGACGCCGGCGTCGCCCCCCGGCACCTGATCGTCGAGCTGACCGAACGGGAACTGCTCGCCGACGTCGAGGTGGCGGCCAGCAACCTGCGGGCGTTGCGCGACGCCGGTGTCCGGATCGCGATCGACGACTTCGGGACCGGGTTCACCTCGCTCGCTCACCTGCGATGGCTCCCGATCGACAAGCTGAAGATCGACAAGAGCTTCGTGACGAACCTGTCGAGTTCGAGCAACGAGTCCCTCGTTCGGCTGGTGATCGAGACCGGCCACGTGCTCGGCGTGGAGGTGACCGCCGAGGGCGTCGAGACCGTCGAGGAACTCGAGGCGTTGCGCACCCTGGGCGCCGACCACGTCCAGGGCTATCTGACCGGGCGCCCCGAGGCTGCGGCCCCGCGCCCGGTCCTGCCGTCGCCGTGAGCCCGTGGTCACGGTCCCGGGTTCCTCCCCGCCGGTCCGCCGCGACCAGGATTGCCCCATGGAGCTGACCTACCCGCCCGAAGCCGAGACGTTCCGTGTGGAGATCCGCGCCTGGCTCGAGGCGAACCTGCCCGCCGGTTGGTTCGAGCCCGGGTTCCGTCTCGAGGGTGAGGACCGCAAGCGGTTCAACGAGCAGTGGCCGGCCAAGCTCTACGAGGGTGGCTGGATCTGCGCGTCGTGGCCGGTCGACTACGGCGGCAAGGGTCTGTCGATCATGCAGAACGTGGTGCTCGCCGAGGAGTTCGCACGGGCGAAGGCCCCGCTGCGTGCCGACTTCTTCGGCGACACCCTCGTCGGTCCGACCATCCTGCAGTGGGGCACCGAGGAGCAGAAGAAGACCTTCCTGCCCGAGATCCTCAAGGGCCGCACGCGCTGGTGCCAGGGGTTCTCGGAGCCGAACTCCGGCTCGGACCTCGCCAGCTTGAAGACCACCGCCGTGCTCGACGGTGACGAGTGGGTGATCAACGGGCAGAAGGTGTGGACCACGCAGGCCCAGTTCGCCGACTACGTGTTCCTGCTCGCCCGCACCGACCCCGACGCCCCGAAGCACAAGGGGATCTCCTATCTGCTCGTGCCGATGCGCCAGCCCGGCGTCGAGGTCCGCCCCATCACCCAGCCGGACGGCACGGCGGAGTTCAACGAGGTCTTCTTCGACAACGCCCGCTGCCCGAAGGACAACGTCGTCGGCGGTCTCAACAACGGTTGGGTGGTCGCGAACACCACCCTCGCCCACGAGCGCGGCATGTCGGCCACCACGAGCTACCGCCGATTCGAGGAGGAACTCCGGCTGATGACCGACGCGGCTCGCGCCAACGGCCGGATCGCCGATCCGCTCGTTCGCCAGGGGCTGATGCGGTTCCACACCAAGGTGCAGATCCTGCGCATCAACGGTCTGCGCAACCTGAGCACGACGCTGCTCAAGCGCAAGGATCCGTCCATGGCTGGGCTCGGCGCATCCAACAAGATGTTCTGGTCGGAGATGCACCGCGACGCAATGGAGCTCGCCCTCGACATCCACGGGCCCGAGGCGATGCTCGTCACCGCCGGGCCGGGTTCGTGGCCGGGGGTCACGCGCCAGAAGGGCCGCGAGGGCTACCCGGTCAGCCCGATGGTCTCGGCGTTCTTCTTCAGCCGGTCCGAGACGATCTGGGGCGGGGCGGCGGAGATCCAGCGGAACATCGTCGGCGAGCGGGTCCTCGGCCTCCCGAAGGAGCCCTCGGCCCCCGGGGCCTGAACGCCCTCGATCAGCCCCGACACACGCCGGGCTCGACGCCCTATCGGCCCCGCAGCGGGTCGACTTGTGTCAACTTCGCCTCCACGGCTCAGCTCGCCCGACGCCCGTCCGATGAGGAACCCGTGGCGCAGCGGTGGGACGAAGCGGTGGGGATCAGGAGCCGGCGGTGAACCGGACACTCAATCCGGACGTGGTCGGTGTCAGGCTGCCGGTGCAACCGACGACGGCGATGGCGGTCGTGCGTCTGGTGGACCGGCCGGACGCCTCGGCGTCCCGGATCGCCCGACTCGTCGAGTTCGACCCGGCGATGTCGGCGACGGTGTTGCGGCTTGCCAACGCACCGCACCTCGGCCTCGGCCGGCGGGTGACGAGCGCCCGCCAGGCGGTGGTGCTGCTGGGGTCCAAGAGCGTGGGCTCGCTGGCCGCCAGCGGCACGGCGTCGCTCGTGTTCGGCACGACCGACGCCGACGCGCCCGAGGGATTCTGGGCCCACGCCGTCACCACGGCGATCGCCGGGGCGAACCTGGCCCGCCGGATCGGCGGACCGGCGGACGAGCTGTTCAGCCTCGGGCTCCTGCACGATCTCGGTTCGTTGCTGTTGCACCAGCGTGATCCGCATCGGTACGCGACCGTGAGCGAGGAAGCCGCCGCCCGGCCTCGGCGGGCCCACGTCTGCGAGCTCGAGCGCACGGCGTTCGGAACCGATCACGTGCAGCTCGGGGCCGACCTCATCGACCGGTGGAACCTGCCCGAGCGGTTCGTGAACGCCGTACGGCTCCACCACATCCCGTCGCCCGACGTGCTGCCCGACACCACCTCGCGCCTGCTGGCCGCAGCGCACGCCCTGGCGTCGACACTCGACGACCGGACGCTGCGCGAACGCGAGCTCGACCCGGTCGATGCACTGGCCCTGCTCGATCTGCACGAGCGCCCCTCCGCAGTCCTCACCGACATCGAGCGCGAGGTCCATGCGGCCGCCACGTTCCTGCGGGACCTGCGATGAACGGCATCGCCAGCCTCGAGCGCAACCAGACCAAGCTGCTCAGCGAGTTGCGCGACCCGGCCGGAGAGCACGTCACGATGCTCACCGCGCTGCTGACGACGTCGTGCATGCTCGAGCTGTCCAAGCTCGGCACGGCTCGCCTGGACCTGCCGACCTACGTCAACGCCCTCGTGCAGGTGCTGAGCCAGTTCGCACCGATGGAGCGCTGCGCGATCCGGGTCGAATCCGACGACCTGCCGACGCTGCGGGCGTCGTCGGGCGTGCTCGACCCGGCCGAGGACGACGCGCTGATGGCTGCGGCCCTCGCCGGCGCGCCGGTCGCCGTCGGTGGGATGCTCGGCGCTGCGCTGGTGGTCGACGGGACCCAGGTGGGTTACCTCGCGGTCCAGGGTCTGCCCACCCCGCTCGTCGAGGCCCGGCTCGTGCCCCAGTCGTGCGAGCTGCTCGGGGCGAGCTTCGGCGCCCAGTTCGAAGCCGAACGGCTGCGCCGCAAGGCTGCGCTCGCCCGCGTGATGGAGCTCGCTGCATCGCTCGACGAGACCTACGGCGAGTTGGAACTCGTCGACCTCGTGGGCGCGATGGCCGCGCTACCCAAGACGGTCGGTGCTGCGCTGCGGCTCGAGGACAACCGGCTCGCCGGTCCGGTGGACGTCCAGTCCGGCGTCGAGGACACCCCGTGCCAACTCGTCAAGGAGGTCGACGCCGGCCGGATCCGCGTTGAGTTCGCCCTCCGCCTCACGTCCCACCCGAGCGCCGACGACGAGGCCCGGGCCGAGGAGGTCGCCGCGGCGTTGCAGTCGGCACTGGCGCGGATCGACCGCAGCCGCAAGCTCCAGGAGGAAGCCGAGACCGACCCCCTCACCGGGATCGGCAACCGGCGGCGCGCCTCGCGGGCCCTCGCCCAGGCCTGGAACTGGACCGAGCGCAAGCGCGGGCAGATGGCGGTGCTGATCGTCGACCTCGACCACTTCAAGAAGGTCAACGACAGCCTCGGTCACGGCGTCGGCGACGAGGTGCTCAAGGCGGTCGCCCGCACGGTTGCCGACGCGGTGCGCGGGTACGACACCGCGGCCCGGTGGGGTGGCGAGGAGTTCCTCGTCGTGTGCCCCGACACCGACGCCGCCGGCGCCCAGGCGCTGTCGCGCCGGTTGCGCCACGGCATCCCGCTCGCCTGTGCCGAGTTCCTGCCGGAGGGCTGGCACCAGTCGTGTTCGATCGGCATCGCGATCGGGCCCGATCACGCGGACGGCGTGCAGCCGCTGATCGCCATGGCCGACCGGGCGCTCTACAACGCCAAGGCCGCCGGCCGCGACCAGGTGGCGCTGGCCGGACCGAACGGCTCCGGTGCGCCGGCGGGCAAGGGCACGCCGCTGCGCCGGCGCTGAGCCCGATCCCCACCGGGTGAGGCCGGCTCGCTACCGTTCGGACGGTGAGCCTCCCCCTCGCCGTGCTCGTCGTGGTGACGACGGCCCTCGTCGTCGTGGTGCTGCGGGTCGGTGCGGATCGGCGGCGTCTCGTGCACGCACTCGGCACGTCGGAGGCGGCACGGCTCGACGAGATCAACGAACTCGCCGACACCCGGCGGGCGTTGGATACCGCGCGCGACGAGGTGGTCGCAGCTCGAGCGGCGGTGCAGGCCGCCGAGGCATCCGCGTCGCGGCGCGAGGCGCACGAGGCACTCGTCGCCCAGGCGCACCGTGAATGTGCCGACCGGCTGCTGTGGGCACTCGAGCAGGCGCGCGCCCGGCGGACCTGGAACCACGACGTCGCCCCGTTCCCCGGCGCGCCCTCCCCGCTCGACGAAGCCCCTGACGACCTCGAAGCCGCCGTTCGGGTGGCCGTGGTCGCCGCCCACGAGACCAGCGGCGTCCACGTCGAGCTTCGATGGGACCGTTCCCCGGTCACCGATCCGAGCGAGGCGGTCCGCCTCCTGCGGACCGTCGAGGAGGCCCTCGCCGTGGTGACCAAGGCCGCCGAGACGGTGTCGCTGACCGTCACCGCCGGCGCCGAAGGCGGCACGTTGGTCCGCCTCGACGCCCTCGACATCGAGGGCGTCCCGGTGCCCCTCGTGCTCCCACCCGACGTGGTCGCGGCGCTCGAGGCCGTCGGCGACCCCCAGGTCGTGAGCGGGCGTACGCTGCCGACATGACGATCTCGATCGACGCTGCGGCCCTGCGCACGGTCCAGGACCAGGCCACCTTGGAGATGCCGACCCCGCCCGCCTTCGCCTCGGTCGCCGACGAGCGCCGGCACCGGCTCGAGCGCCTCGCCGGCGCGTTCCGGCTGTTCGGGCGCTTCGGCTTCGGCGAGGGGGTGGCCGGCCACATCACCGCCCGCGATCCGGAGTTCCCCGACCACTTCTGGGTCAACCCGTTCGGCATGAGCTTCCGCCACATCAGGGTGTCGGATCTCATCCTGGTGAACCACCAGGGCGAGGTCGTCCTCGGCCGCAAGCCCGTCAACCGTGCGGCGTTCGTGATCCACTCGGCGATCCACGCCGCCCGCCCCGACGTCGTGGCCGCCTGCCACGCGCACTCGATCTACGGCAAGGCGTGGTCGGCGTTGGGCCGCACGCTCGATCCGATCACCCAGGACGCGTGCGCCTTCTACGAGGACCACGCCGTGTGCGCCGAAGCCGGCGGACTGGTCGCGCTCGACGAGGCGATCGGCAAGGCGCTCGCCACGGCGCTCGGCGACCACAAGGCCGTCATCCACCGCAACCACGGGAACGTCACCGTCGGGCGCACCGTCGACGAGGCGGCGTGGTGGTTCATCACCATGGAACGCACCTGCCAGGCGCAGTTGCTCGCCGAGGCCGCCGGCACGCCGCTGCTGATCCCCCAGGAGTGGGCGGCCTCCACCCGGGACAGCACGTCCGGTCCGTACGCCGGCTGGTTCAACTTCCAGCCGCTGTGGGACGAGATCGTGCGCCTCGAGCCCGACCTGCTCGACTGAGCTCAGGCCGACAAGCGCTGCATGGCGGCCGCGGCGGCGCGGTGGGCCGCGAGGACCTCGGTCACGCGCGGGCTGACGAGCTCACCGCCGGCCACCACCGATCGGCCTGCGACCACCACGTCGCGGGCCGACACCGGACCGCAGCGCAGCCACGCCTCGATCGGGTCGACGAGCGCACCGGCGAAGCGCACCCCGTCGAGCGACCACACCGCGACGTCACCCACCGCCCCGACCGACAGCTCCCCGAGTTCGCCCAGGCGACCCAGGCAACCCGCACCGCCCCGGGTCGCCAGCTCGAGGGCCATGCGGGCCGTACCGGCGGCTGCGCCGTCACGGA